>NZ_JBFAUM010000007.1:0-270419 GCF_040679195.1 Actinoallomurus sp. NPDC052308
GGTCCAGCCGTCGGAGACCAGGACATAGTGGCCGCCCGTGTGCAGGTTCAGCCGCAGGCCGCTGTACCGGTAGCGGTAGGCCGCCTTCTCGTCGGTGAGCGTCGTCTCCGTCACGCCCGGCGCGGTGAGGTACAGCCGCTTGGGGCTGTAGACGACGACCTGGGTCAGGTTGTGAATGCCGGCGGCGAAGCGGTCCGCCATCGCGTACCCCTGGATGGTCGCGTAGTCGGACGCCCCCCAGAACAGCGAGACGCCGACGATGATCGCGGCGAACGCGCGCAACAGCGGCACCCTCCCCGGAGGGGGCTCGCTCGCCCCGGGCAGCATGCTCCGCAGCTGGATGGCGTAGACGAGGAGGAGGACGCCGGCGCCGATGCTGAAGGGAAAGGCGACGTACGCGGCGGCCTGCCACACGTAGCCGACGATCCACACGGCTCCCGGCAGGATGAGCCAGGCGAACGGCAGCACCCGAAGAGTCCACCGGACCACGCGGTCGTCCCGCCCACCGGCCCGGATCCGGCGCACGAGCCGGTCGTCCCACCGCAGCCACGCCATCCCGCCGATCGCGATCGTCAGCAGGAGGACGAGCACCGGCCAGACGCTGCGGAGCACATAGTCCCGGGTCGACATCCCGAGGATGCTCTCGTCGAAACCGAGCTCCCGGGACTGCACGTCGTTGCGCTGCCAGCCGAAGTACACCAGCAGTGCGGTCAGGACGGTGGCGTTGGCGACGACGCCGACGAGCCAGCGGAGGATCTCGTTGCCCTTCCCGCCCTCACCACCGGCTTCGGCCGGGGAGGATGCGGAGGTTCCCGGGGGCGTCTCCGAGGAGGTCGGCGGCGCCGGCGAGGCCGTTCCGCGCTCTGGGGGCTCTCCCGGCATCCGATCAGCCGCCGGTTCCGGACGAGGACTCCGCGGAGTCGGATGGTTCGGCGGAGACCGAGGGCTCGGACGAGCCTCCTTCGTCCGACGGCGAGGGTTCGGTGGATCCGACGGGAGGTGCTGGGCAGGTGCCGTACGCCGACCGTGGCCGCTGGTAGACCACCGACCTCTCCGCGCGCCAGAGCTCGCAGAGGTACCAGGTGTCCGAGGAGAACGCCGGTACGGTGACCTCGGAGATCTCGTTCCGTGCGGTGTCCTCCTGTCCGCGGCAGAGGACGATACCGACGCTCAGGAGTCCTTCGAATTCGCCGATTGGGGAGTTCTGGCGCAGGATCTCCTGCGCCCCGTCACAGTCGTGCGTCTGGATCGCTCCGTAGATCCTGCCGAGGGGTTGGCCGCTGGTCGGGCCGGAGGGAAGACCGAAGCCGTAATGCGCGCCGCCACCGCCGCCGCCGTTCCCTCCTCCGCTGCCGGCACCGCCGCCCCCGCCGGTGCCTCCGCCTCCGCCGGAACCGCCGTGGTCCCCTCCGCCCACGGCGCCGTTGTGGCAGCCGGCGAGCAGGACGGCGGCGCACGCAATGGCCGCCAGTGTCGCTCGGCTCCTCCGCCCGGTGCCTCGGCGGGGCCCGGTCAGGTCCTGGATCGTTCCTCTGGCGGCCATCACGGCCTCCTCCCCGTCGCCGATGTACGGGCCCCGAGGCCGCCGTACCGGCCCGGAGCGGTCTCGGCCGCCGCCCCCGCGGCGGCCGAGGCGTGGGATCAGATGTTGTGGAAGAAGTCGCCCCCGGCGGAGGCGAAGTAGATCTCGCCGCCTCCCGGGGCCGAGAAGAGCATGGAGACGCCGACGCCCCAGGCGATGCCGTCGTGGTTGACGTTCCAGGTGTTGAAGGCGTCGAGACCACCGGAGTGGTTACCGTCGACGCTCAGTCCGTCGCGGTGCAGGATCCGGTTGGGACCGTCCCAGACGTCCACGGCCTCCAGCGCGGCGAACTGCTCGGTGACCGAGAAGAGCACCATGACGCGGCCGAGCGTCGCGCGGCGGTCCTCGACGATGACCGGCGTCGGGATCGGCACGTGGAACCAGTTGGCCTGGCCCTCCTTGAGGTAGTAGTGGGCCCCGAACCCCTCACGAAGCCCGTTGACGTCGACGAACGCCTGATTCCTCGGATCGAGCGTCGCCGGGCCCATGGCCTGGGGAACGAAGGAGTACCCCGGTACCCATGACGCGTACAGCTTGGCCATCGCTGCCCCTTCCCCGTCCGACCGCCGGATCTCCGGCGGTCGGCACCACGCTAGGAACGCCGGGCCGCCAGGGCATGAGTAGGCCGTACTCAAATGCGGGGTGCGGCCGGGACGGCCCCGTTCAGAGGTGGGGGAGCAGGTCCGCGAGCGCGGCACGGTCGCCGACGCCGAGCCGGCCGTACACGCCGGCCAGATGGTTCGCGACCGTACGGGGCGAGAGCACGAGACGGTCGGCGATCTCCCGGTTGCTCAGGCCCGCGGCGGCGAGCCCGGCGATCTCCCGCTGCCGCGCCGTGAGCCGGGGAGGCGCCAGACCGCGCAGCGCGGGGCTGCGGGCGCCCTGACAGCGCCCGGCGAGCGCCCAGGCCCGGGAGACGGCGTACGCTCCGGCCCGATCGCCCGGAGCGCACGCGGCGGCGGCCTGCGCGGCGGCCTCGGCGGCGTGCAGGAGCATGCCCATCCGCTCGAAGGCGCGGGAGACCGCGTGGAGTTCCGGGCCGTCTCCGGCGACGGCGGCGGACGCGTGGCGGGCGCAGAGCGAGGCGAGCGGGCCGTCGATGGTCGCGCACAGGTCGGCCAGCTCCGCGGCGACCAGGGGAGCGGCCCCGAGGCGCACGACGTCGTGCAGGGCGAACATCCGGTAGCAGCGCAACCCGTGGGTCTCGGCGTCGGCGGCGGCGGCCAGCGCGGCGGTCACGGCCGCGTCGAGGTCGCCGGCGGCGGCGCGCACCCACGCGCGGGCGAGCACGGCGGGGAAGTCGATCGGCACGAACGTCCTGAGTGACCGGCCCGCCGCGTCGGCGAGGGCCTCCTCGGCGGCCGGGACGTCGCCGACGAGGGCCAGGGCGTGGGCGAGTTCGCCGAAGCACAGCCCGGCGAACCCGGCCTTGTACGCGCCGAGCTGCGCGACGCCGTCCCGGGAGAGACGGACCGCGTCCGCGGCCTGCCCCCGGAGGAGGTGGATCTGGGCGCGGTGGCCGTCGAACCCGGCAATGCCCAGCCGCCAGGGCGCCTCTTCCCGCATCAGCCGCCGGGCCAGGCCGGCGACCTCCTCGGCCACGGTCAGGTCGCCCTCGAACAGGGACGACAGCAGCCGGACGCACTGCAGACTCCAGAACGCGTCGGGCGCGTCGTCCCGCCAGCGCGCGACCTCCCGCAGGGCCGCGTCGGCGACGCCCCGCGCGCGGGCGGTGTGCCCGGCGTGCGCCAGCCGGAGGCCCTCGACGACCGCGGTCTCGGCCGCGCTCGCCGGATTGATGACGGCGCCGAGCCGGCGCGCCGCCGCGAGCTGCCCGTCGGATTCGTCAGGGCGCCCCGCGAAGAAGTGGACGAACGCGCTCGCGACCAGCAGATCCTGGCGGACCGCCGGGTCGGTGACGGCGGAGGCGGCCTCCTCGGCGACCCGGTGCGCGTCGGCGTCCCCCACGCTCCACGTGAGCCCGAGCGCGCGGGTCCACGCGTAGCCGGACCGATCGTGGTCGGAGGCCGGGGCGTCCATGACCCGGCGCAGGACCTGCTCGGCCTCCTCCGCCCGGTCGTCGAAGAAGAGGGCGTAGGCCAGCGGGACGGCGGCGGCCGGACCACCGCCCGCGGCGACCGCGGCCCGGCCCAGCCGCTGCGCCAGCGCGATGTCGAAGACGGACATCGCCAGCCGGCAGGCCGTGATCAACGGGCGAGGCCGCCGGGCCGTACCGCTGTCGAGCCGCCACACGGTGACCCGCAGCGCGTCCTCGCGGCGTCGCGGCCCGGTCGCCTCGACGGCGTCGGCGAGCCGGGCGAGCAGTTCGCGGGTGCGTTCAGGCGTCGCGCGGGCGCGGACGACCTCTCCGTACAGCGGATGCGCGGGCCGCACCTGAAGCCGGCGGCCGTCTCGGAAGCCGACGACGAGCTGGCGTTCCTCACAGCGTTCGACGGCCGTGGCGCCGGTGAGTCGGACGAGGACGTCCGCGCCGAGCGGCTCGCCGAACGTGACGAACTCCAGCGTCCGGCGTTCGTCCTCGTCGAGGTCGCCGATGCGGACCTCCACGAGGTCGCGGAGCCGGGGCGTCAGGGACAGGTCGCCGGCCCAGCGCCACAGCCCGCCGATCTCGTCGAGGGCTCCGGACGTACGGCCGGCGATCATCATCTCCCGCAGGTAGAGGAGGTTCCCCTGCGTCATCCGCCAGAGCCGCCGCAGGGTCGCCGTCTCCACCTGCCCGCCGAGCACCCGGGCGAGCAGGTGACCGGTCTCCTCGACCGGCAACGGCTCGAGTTCGAGGCGCCGGACGAGACCGTCCTTCCACAGGGCGACGACGGGGTCGGGCGCGGGTTCGCCGCTGCGGACGGTCGCCAGCAGGCGGGCTTCGCGGTGCAGCACCATCTGGTGGACGAGTGCCGCCGAGGCGGGGTCCAGGAGGTGCGCGTCGTCGACGGCGAGCAGCGGCGCACCGCCGACCGGGGTACGCAGCGCCTCCGCGGCCCAGCGGAGGGGGTTCGCGCCGCCCTCCGGCGGGAACCGCTCCGGAAGCAGATGGGCGATCGCGCCGAAGGGGAGGTCGGCGGCGGCCGCCGTGCCGCGCACCGCCACGACCGCGCGGCCGGTGAGTTCCGCGACGGCCTGCGCGGCCAGCCTGCTCTTGCCCGCCCCGGCGGGACCCGCCACCACCACACCGGCGCGGGACCCGTCACCGAGGATCGCGCGTACCTCGTCGAGCTGTGCCGTACGGCCGACGAACGGCCAGCGGGACGGCACACCCGCATCGTGGGGAACGGGCCTGCCCACCATCAGGTCACACCTCCGTGGCCGGCCGGCCCGCCGGGCGGGCCGAACAGGTCCGCGAGCTCGGCGCGATCGCCGACACCGAGCCGCTCGTACGCTCTGAGCAGGTGGTTCTCGACCGTGCGGACCGAGAGCCCGAGCCGCTCGGCGATCTCACGATTGCTCGATCCGGCGACGACGAGCTGAATGATCTGGCGCTGCCGCGCCGTGACCTCCGGGGTCGCCATCGCGGTCAGGGCCGGGGTGCGGGCGCCCTGGCACCGGCGGGCGACGCGCCACGCCCGGGTGCTCGCCGCGCGGGCCGCCGCGGTGCGGCCCGCGGCCTCATGGGCGGCCGCCGCCTGGGCCGCCGCCTCCGCGGCGAACAAGGTCAGGCCGAGCCGTTCGTACTCCGCCGACACCGCGTCCAGCCCGGCGCCGTCGCCCGCCGCGGCGGCGTGCCGCGCGCACAGCGGTGCGAGGGCCCCGTCCACCTGCCGCGTCAGGACCGCGAGCCGGTCGGCGGCACGGCCGGCCGCGCCGAGGCGCACGACGTCGTGCAGCGCGAACAGCTCGAACGCAGCCAGGCCGTGCGCCCGCGCCCGCGCGGCGCCCTCGACCGCGACGTCGATCGCCCGGCCGACGTCGCCCCGGGCCGCGTGCACCCAGGCACGGGCCGCCACGGCCGGGAAATCCGGGGCGAGGTAGGTGGGCAGGGCACGCCGCTCCGCCTCCGCCAGGGCCTCCTCGGCCGCCGGGACGTCGCCGACGAGGGCCAGGGCGTGGGCGAGCTCGCCGAAGCAGAGCCCGGCGAACCCGGCCGGGGTGTCACCGAACCGCGCGACGGCGTCGCGGCACCAGCGGACCGCCGCGCCGACCTCGCCGCGCATGCGGCAGATCTGCCCGCGGACGGCGGCCAAGACCGTGACGCCGGTGTCCCACGTACCGGACTCGCCGAGCGCGCGGTACCCGGCGTCGGCCAGATCCTCGGCCGCGCCGAGATCACCGGCGACGACCCGGGCCGTCAGGCGCGCCAGGCCGAGCCAGGCGAGAGCGTCCGGAATCTCCTCGCGCCAGTCCCGCGCCGTCGCGAGCGCCGCGTTCACCACGGCCGTCGCACGCTCGGTGCGCCCGCTCCACGCGAACGCGTTGCCCTCGACGGCGGACAGGCGAGCGGCCACCCGCGGCACCGGTGGGCCCATCGCGCGGACGCGGGCCGTCAGCGCCAGCGACGGTTCGATACGCCCGGAGAGGACCTCGCACGAGGCCTTCACCGCGAGCAGTTCCTGGCGCCACTCCGGGGCGGTGATCGCCGCCTCCGCGGCGTCGAGGACGCGATAGGCGTCGGCGGCGCGTCCGAGGCCACCGTGGAGCACGCGGGCGCGGGCCGCGGCGACCAGCGCGCGCTCGCCGTCGGTGACCGCCGCGTCGGCCGCCCGGCGTAACGCCGCCTCGGACTCCCCGGGCCGGTCGGCGAAGTGCAGGACGGCCGCCAGCGTGACCGCCGCGTCCACGCCACCACCGACCTCCAGGGCCGCACGCCCCAGCCGGACGGCCAGGTCGACGTCGTGCGCGGCCCAGGCCAGCCGGCAGGCCGCGGCCATGGGCGCGGCGTCGGTGACGCTGTCGCTCTGCAGCCGCCAGACGGCGACGCGCAGCACGTCGTCGCGCCGGCGCAGCCCCGTGGCCTCGGTCGCCTCCGCCAGCGCGCGCAACCGGTTGCGCGCGCGCAGGTCACCGGTGCGCGCGCGGATCACCTCGCCGTACAGCGGATGCGCCAGCCGCGCGAGCCGTCGGCGTCGGTCGACGACCACCAGGACGATCTCCCGGTCGACGACGCGCCGTACGGCCCCGGGCGACGTCAGGCCCGTGACGATGTCGAGGCCCACCGGCTCGCCGAACGCCACGAGCTCGAGGGCCGCCCGCTCCTCCTCGTCGACCTCGCCGATCCGGCCGCCGATCAGCTCGTACAGCCGTGGCACGACGGGCAGGTCGCCCTTCTGCCGCCACACGCCACGGCTCTCGGTCAGGGCGCCCGCGAGGACGAGCTCGCGCAGGAACAGCGGGTTCCCCTCGGTGATCCGCCACAGGCGCCGCGCGGTCGCCGCCTCCACCTGGCCGCGGACCGAGTGCGCCAGCATCCGCGCCGTCTCGGTCTCCGAAAGCGGTCCGAGCTCCAGCGACGGCACGAGCCCGTTCCGCCACAGCCGCCGGACGTGGGCGGGGACCTCCTCCCCGCCGCGGACCGTGGCGAGAAGCCGCGCTCCCCGGGCGACGACGTCGGCCACGAGGGCGGCCGACGCGGGGTCGAGCCGGTGCGCGTCGTCGACGGCCACCACCAGCGTGTTCCGCCCGCTCCGGGCGAGCAGCGCGTCGACCGCCCAGCCGTGGCCGTCGGCGCGGCCACCCGCGCCGGGACCAGGAGGCAACAGGTGCGCGAACGCCCCATAGGGCAGGGCGGACGCGGCCAGGGTCGCCTGTGCCCGGACCACCGTGAACCGGGCCGGGTTCAGCTCGGCGATCACTTCCGCCGCCAGGCGCGTCTTTCCCACGCCGGGCGCGCCCACGATCACGACTCCGCGAGCGGTCCCGTGCGTCAGCAGTGCCCGCACCTTGTCGAGCTGTGTCCCACGGCCGACGAACGGCGAGGGGGACCACATGCACTGATCGTACGTAGCCGAACTCGCTGAGTGACAGCGTGCTGGCCGCATCCGGCCACGGCAGCGGCTCCGGAGGTCACCGGCCGCGTCATCGGCTCGGGCCATCGGTGATCGCCGGGTTCCCGAGTCGTGGCCCGGGTATGAGCCAGGGGCGTCTCCGTACGCGAACAGCCGCGATCGAGGGCGGGGATCGGTGATGCCGGAGGCTCAGACCACGACGTGTGCGATCTCGGGCGGCGGCCCGGCCGGGATCACGCTCGGCCTGCTCCTGGCCCGCGCCGGGGTACGGACCACGGTGCTGGAGAAGCACGGCGACTTCCTCCGTGACTTCCGCGGCGACACGGTGCACCCGTCCACGCTGCGGGTGATCGACGAGCTCGGACTCCTGGAGGAACTGGAGGGCCTTCCGCACCGGAAACTGACGACGCTGCGGATCGCGACGGACACCCGGCCGCTGATCGACGCGGACCTCACGCGGTTCACCCGGTGGCGGAACCGCCACATCGCGATGATCCCGCAGTGGGACTTCCTGACCCTGCTGGCCGAGCGCGCGCAGCGGTATCCGACGTTCCGGTTGCGGATGGAGGCCGAGGTCCTCGGCCCGCTCGAACAGGACGGCGCGGTGCGCGGACTGCGCTACCGGGACGCCTCCGGCGAACACGAGCTACGGGCGGTGCTCACCGTGGCCGCGGACGGCCGCCGGTCCGATCTGCGGAGCGCCGCCGGCATGGTCCCCACCGAGCTCGGCGCGCCGATGGACGTTCTGTGGCTTCGGGTCTCCCGGCGACCGGGCGACCCGGCCGGCCTCGGCGGCTACATCGGCCGGGGCCAGATGGCCGCGACGATCGACCGCGGGGATTACTGGCAGATCGCCTTCCTCATCCCCAAAGGGTCGTACGAGCGGGTCCGCGCCCAAGGGCTCGGGGCACTGCGGAACCGGCTGGCCGCGCTCGTTCCGTTCCTGGCCGATCGGGTGGGGGAGGTCGACGACTGGGACAAGGTCGCCTTCCTCGAGGTCGGCCTGGACCGGCTCTCGCGCTGGGACCGGCCGGGCCTGCTCGCCATCGGTGATGCCGCCCACACGATGTCGCCGATCGGCGGCGTCGGCATCAACCTCGCCGTCCAGGACGCGGTCGCGACCGCCAACCTGCTGGCCGACCCGCTGTACCGCGCGCAGGCCGACCCGGCGCGGTTCGACCGCACGCTCAACCCCGGCCTGGTGCGTCGCGTCCAGCGCCGCCGGGCCGTTCCGACGATCGGCACGCAGACCGTGCAGCGGATCATCCAGCGTCGCGTCGTCGACCAGGCCCTGGGCGAGGGGGAACCGCGCCTGCCCGCGATCCTCGAGACTCCGAACGGCAGGCGGCTGTTGTCCCAGGTGATGGCCCGGATCATGGTCTACGGCCTGCTGCCGGAGCACGTCCGCACCCCTGAGCGGCGGGCGGGGGCACCGGTTGACGACATCTCTCTCCGGCATTAGGGCAGAGTCCTGCGATTGGCCTCTGACCAGGGGGTACGCAGGGAGGGTGCGACGGTTGAGGGCTGACGGTCCGGTCCGCTCACGGTCGTGGTGGCGGGACCGCGCACCGCTGCTGCCGGCGTTCGCGCTGATCCTGGTGATCGGAGCGGCCGACTTCATCAACGGACCCCTGGTCCATCTGGGTCCGCTGTTCAGCGTGGCGACGGCGACGACGGCCTGCTTCGCCGGCCCGGGTGAGGTCGCGATCATCGGGACGGTGGCCATCACGTCGTACGTGGTCGTGGGCGTCTCGGAGACGTGGCGCGGGGTCGCGGAGTACGAGATGCAGTTGTCCTCGCTGATCATGATCATGGGCGTGATGATGTTGGTGTCCGCGCTGCGGGAGCGGAACCGGCGAGAGCTGACGATCGTGCGCTCGGTCGCCGAGACGGCTCAGCGGGTACTGATGCGCCCCCTGCCCGTACGGGTCGGTCCGCTGCGCATCGCGTCGCTGTATCTGACCGCCGAGCAGGAGGCGAGGATCGGCGGCGACCTCTTCGGGGCGGCGCGCATCGCGCGGGGCACACGCCTGATCATCGGGGACGTCCGGGGCAAGGGCCTGGCCGCCGTCGACACCGCCGCCCTGGTGGTCGGGGCGTTCTGGGCGGCCGCCCACCAGCGGTCGCCGCTCTGTGAGCTGCTCACCTTCCTGGACGGCGCCGCCGCGGTCGGGCCGGCCTCGTGCGACGACCCCGGCCGGGCGGAACGGTTCGTCACCGCCGCCGTCCTGGACATCCCCGACGAGGAGCCGCGCGTGCACGTCGCGAACCGCGGGCATCCGCCGCCCCTGCTCCTGGCCCGGGGGAAGGTCACGGAACTGGCCGCCGGCCGGCCCGCGCCGCCGCTCGGCCTGGGGGACCTGGCCCCGATCGAGGCCGAGGTCGACACCTTCCCCTTCGGCCCCGGCGACGTCCTGTTCCTCTACACCGACGGCGTGATCGAGGCCCGCGACGCCGGCGGCGAGTTCTATCCCCTCCAAGAGCGGCTGCGGCGCTGGCGCGAGGACGATCCCGAACGGCTCGTCGAGCGCCTGCACGCGGACCTGTGCGCGTACACCGACGAACGTCTGGACGACGACGTCGCCATCATCGCGGTCAGGCGGGCACCCGCATAGGCGACCGGTGCCCGCCTGGGCACCCGAAGAGGCGACCGGTGCCCAGGCGGACACCCGAATAGCCGGCCGGCGCCGCGCCTCGCCCGTCGGATCACGGCCCACGTCCTGCGCCGGACCACCGGCGCCCGCCGACAGCGCCGCCCGGACGGGGCGTCCGTCCCGGTGTCGGCGCGTACGACGGGGTAGGCAGGGATGGTGCGAGGGTTCAGGAACGGCTGTTCGGTCCGTCCGTGGACATGGTGGCAGGGCCATGCGCTGGTGCTGCTGCCACTGTCGCTGGTCGTGCTGATCGTGGTGGCCGACATCGCGGCCGGGCCGAAGATCCACCTGGGCCCGCTGCTCATCGTGGCGCCGGCGCTCACGGCGTCCTTCGCCGGACCGGTGGAGGTCGCGCTGATCGGGTCGGTGGCCATCGGCGCCGAACTGATCATCGGCACGGCCGACCGCTGGCGCGGGATCGCGGAGTACGAGAGCCACCTGTTCTCGCTCGTCTTCGTCTCGGTCCTGATCGTGTTCTTCTCCGCCGCCCGGCAGCGGCATCAGCGTGAGCTGGCGATCGTGCGCTCGGTCGCCGAGACGGCCCAGCGGGCACTGATGCGCCCCCTGCCCGAGCGGGTCGGACCGCTGCGCATCGCGTCGCTGTACCTGACCGCCCAGCAGGAGGCCAGGATCGGGGGCGACCTGTACGGCGCGGCGCGCATCGTCGGGGGCACCCGATTGATCATCGGGGACGTCCGGGGCAAGGGCCTGACGGCCGTCGACACCGCCGCCCTGGTCATCGGGGCGTTCTGTGCGGCGGCCCACCAGCGGTCGCCCGTCCGTGAGCTGCTCACCTTCCTGGACGGCGCCGCGTCCGTCGAGCTCACCGCGCCGCGCGACGGCGAGCAGTGGTCGGGGGAGAATTTCGTGACCGCCGCCGTGCTGGACATTCCCGACGATGAGCCGTGCGTGCACGTCGTGAACCGCGGGCATCCGCCGCCCCTGCTGCTGGCGGGCGGTCAGGTCAGAGAGCTCGGGGCGACCAGGCCCGCGCCGCCGCTCGGCCTGGGCGAACTGGCCGCGGCCGACTCCCACGTCGACACGTTCCCCTTCCGGCGCGGCGACCTGCTGCTCCTGTACACCGACGGCGTGATCGAGTGCCGCGACGCCGGTGGCGCGTTCTATCCCCTCCGGGAGCGCCTGCTCACGTGGGAGGAGGACGATCCGGCGCGGCTCGTCGAGCGCCTGCACGAGGACCTGTGCGCGTACGCGGGGGACAGCCTGGACGACGACGTCGCCGTGATCGCCGTCAAGCGGATGCCCGGGTAGGGGTTGGCGGTGGCGGAGCCCGTCATTAAGGTGACGACATATGAGCAATCGTTCAGATGATCAGGTGGTCGTCGGTCTCGAGTCGTGCGCGGTTCGCGTGGTCGACCCCGGCCGCGTCGCGACCGTGTGCGCGTCGATGCCGCCGGCGAACGACGTCGCCGAGGTCGCCGACGTGTTCGGGCTGCTCGCCGATCCCGGCCGGCTGAAGGTCCTGGTCGCGTTGCTGGAGGGCGAGATGTGCGTCTGCGACCTGGCCGCGGTCGCCGGCGCCAGCGAGTCGGCCGTCTCCCACCACCTGCGGTTGCTCCGCGCCCACCGGGTCGTCCAGGCGCGCCGGTCCGGGCGGATGGCGTACTACCGGCTCGCCGACGCGCACGTGCGCATGCTGCTGGACGTCGCGCTCACCCACATCGGCCACGCCCCGGCCGCCGCCCATCCCGAACGCCAGGAGAGCGAGGGAGACGTGACATGAGGGACCACGACGCGCACCTCGACGGTCACGACCACTCCCGGCCCGCCCACGGTCAGGCGGGCCACACCCACGGCGTCAGCGAGAACGCCGACTCGCGCCTGCTGAGCGGGGCGCTCGGGCTGATCGTCGCGTTCATGGCCGGGGAGGTCGCCGTCGGTGTGGTGGCGCGCTCCCTGGCGCTGATCTCCGACGCGGCGCACATGCTGACCGACGCCGCGTCCATCGTCCTGGCGCTGGTGGCGATGCGGCTGGCCGCCAAGCCGCCGCGGGGCGGTTACACGTACGGCCTGAAGCGCGCCGAGATCCTGTCCGCGCAGGCCAACGGGCTCTCCCTGCTGCTGTTGTCGGCGTGGCTCACCTACGAGGCGATCCGGCGGCTGGTCAGCCCGCCGCAGGTGACCGGCGGCCTCGTGCTGGCCACCGCGCTGGTCGGCATCGTCGTCAACGTCGGCGCCACCTGGCTGATCTCCCGGGCCGACCGCACCAGCCTCAACGTCGAGGGCGCCTTCCGGCACATCCTCACCGACGCGTACGCCTTCATCGCCACGGCCGTCGCCGGCCTGGTCATGATGGTGACCGGGTTCGCCCGCGCCGACGCGATCGCCTCCCTGGTCGTGGTCGTCCTGATGGTGAAGGCGGGGCTCGGGCTGGTGCACGAGTCGGGGCGGATCTTCCTCGAGGCCGCGCCAGCGGGTGTCTCCCCGGAGCAGGTCGGCAGGGCCCTGGCCGCCCGCCCGTACGTCACCGAGGTGCACGACCTGCACATCTGGCAGATCACGGCGGGGATGACCGCGGCCTCCGCGCACGTCCTGGTCGCCCCGGGAGAGGACTGCCATGCCGTGCGCGCCGATCTGGAGGCGGTCCTGGCCGAGTACGGGATCACCCACACCACACTGCAGGTCGACCACAACCCCGGCCCGCTGCTGTCGATCGGCCGGCGGCCGGAGGAGCACTGCGGCGACTCCCACGGCCCCGCCCACCGCCCCGGCCTCGAGTGATCGGATGGTCGGAATCCGTCTTCCCGGGTCAGCCGCTGCCGGATGTATGTCGAGCAAGCGCGACGGCGCTGGGGCTGCCCGGCTCCGCCGTGTACATCACCAGCTGGAGATCGGTGCCGGGAACGAGCAGGGTATGACGGTCCAGCTCGAGCTCCCCCAGCTCGGGATGCCGCAGGATCTTGCGCAGCACCGGTACCGGCCGGACGTCATGGTCGCGCCAGCCGGCGGCGAACGCCGGGCTCTGCGCGGCATACTCGTTCACCAGCTCGCCGAGGATGCGGTCGGCCGGATGACGGATGCCGGCCGTGCGCAGCTGCGAGGCCATCTGCCGGGCGAACGCGCCTTCCGTGTCCGCTGGTGCCGAGCAGAAGGTGGCGCCCAGCCGGATGGACAGCCGCACGGTGTTGCGCTCCTCCTCGGGCAACAGCCCGAAGTCGGTTATCAACGCGGCCGACGCGCCGTTCCAGGCCACGATGTCCTGCCGCTCGTCGACCAGGTACGCGGGTATCGGCCCGAGCCGGTCCAGCAGCCGTAGGGCGTCCGCAGGCACCTGTCGCCGAGGAGTGTCCGCGTCGGGAGGGACATACCCGGCCAGCCGTGCCAGGTGCTCGCGTTCGGGCGCGGTGAGCTGCAGCGCGGTCCCCAGTGCCGCCAGCACTTCCGGGGAAGGACGTGGTGCCCGGGCCTGCTCGAGCCGCTCGTAGTAGCTGACCGACACATGGGCCAGTGCGGCCACCTCCTCACGGCGCAGCCCAGGGGTGCGTCGGGCACGCTGCCCCGGCAGGTGGACCGCCGCGGCCGGCACTCGGTCCGGAGAAAGTGCCTCTCGTCGGCGGCGGAGGAATTCTGCGAGGCCGGTCTTGCTCATTCTTTCCACAGTGTCACCAGATGTACCACCTTAGCCACTGACTGGTGGTCCGGGGCTTCGCTGGCTGTTCCCTACGAGTCGGCCGGCGGTCAATCTGGACGGGTCATTTCCCGTGAAGAACCGGAGGTCGCCGTGCCCACCACCGAAGACACCTTTCGCCTGATGTGGGACCTGTTGCTGGCCAAGGACATGGACGCCGTGGCCGACTTGTTCGCGGAAGACGGCGTCGCCGAGTTCCCCTTCGCCGTGGACGTCTCGCAGCGACGGCGCGTCGGGCGAGAGGCGATCCGCGACTATCTGGCCGGCTTCCCGGAGCAGGTGGACATTCAAGAAGTCACCGCCCTCACCGTGCACCACACCGAGCAGCCGGAGACCATCGTCGTGGAGCTCACCGTGAACGGGCGGACCGTGAGCACCGGTGAGCCGTACCAGGTCGATTACATCGTGGTGTTCACCGTTCGAGACGGTTCGATCACCCGTTACCGGGACTACTGGAGCCCGCTGGCCACTGCGGTCGCGGGCGGGACCCTGCCGGAGTTGCTCGACTCCCTGCGTGCGGAGGCCACCCGATGACCGGCGTGCTGGTGACCGGCGGCACGGGCAAGACCGGCAGTGCGTTGGTGCGGCTCCTGCGCGGCAGGGGCGTGCCGGTCCGTGTGGCGAGCCGTACTCCCGCCGCCGGGGACCCGGACGCGGTCAGGTTCGAGTGGGACGACCCTGCCACGTATCAGGCCGCGCTGCGCGGGGCCGACCGGGTCTTCCTCGTGCCGCCGGTGAACAGCGTGGATCCGATGCCACTGGTCGGGCCTTTCCTGGCCGAGGCGCGACGTCTCGGCATACGCCGTGTCGTACTCCTCGGCTCCGCCATCGTGCTGCCCGGCGCCATGAGCGCACTCGAACTGGCCGCGCACGTGCGGGACCAACCCGGGGGGATCGTGCTGCGTGCGTCCGGGTTCATGCAGAACTTCCTGAGCCCGCACCCGCTGGGCGAGCGGATCCGGCGGCACGGCGAGATCCGCACCGCCACCCATACCGGCCGAGTGGGCTGGATCGACGCACGAGACATCGCAGCCGCCGCCTCGGCCCTGCTCTCAGACCCAGGCGCCGAGCACGGCGACCGGTCCGACTACCTGCTCACCGGCCCGAAGGCGTTCAGCTACCAGGAGGCGGCGGCCATCATCACCGCTCACGCTCGAAGGCCGGTCCACGTGGTGCAGGTCAACGCCGGCGAGCTGGCAGCCGAGTACCGCGCGGCAGGCATGCCGGCCGAGTTCGCCAGGGCCCTCGCCGCCGTCGAGGAAGGCATCGGGGCCGGTCGGGAGGACCGGGTCAGCACCGCCGTACTCGACCTGACCGGACGCCCGCCCCGTACCTTCACCGAATTCGTCAAGGAGCACGCGGCGACGTGGACCGACAACGGGCGTTCGTGAGAGCTGTGGACAGCCGGGCCAGCGGACAGTCCCGGTCAATGGCTGCTCACACGAACAGAACGGATCCCGGTCGGCGCGTCGCGGACCTCAAGCGGCGGTATTAGCCGAGGTGCCGGGCGAAGAACCGTAGCGTGCTGTCCAGCTCGAATGCCGGGACCTCTCCGTGCTTGCCGGGGTTGGCGTGCAAGGTCTTCTCGGCTGAGGCCAAGGCGTTGAACAGCGCCAAGCCTTGGGCTCGCGGCACCCGCTCATCGTCCCACTGCACCAGGAACTCCACCGGAATGGTGATCCGCGCGGCGGCCTCGGCCGATGCCAGCGCCCCGCCTAGGCCCAGCACCGCCGCGCGGACCCGGGGTTCGTCGGCAACGAACGGAACACCGAGTCCGCAACCCAACGACATCCCCCAATAGCCCACCGGACCGGCGCCGACGTGCTCGAAGCTCTGGACCGCGTCCAGGATCGTCCGCCATTCCGGGACGGTCTGGCGAGCTACGAGCGCCTGGAAACCAGCGATCAGCGGAGCCAGCTCCTCTCCGGCCTCCACGCGAGCCTGGTTCTCGGTCGCGATCCGGTCGTACTCCTCATCCTTGGGCCGGTCGCCATGTCCGGGTACGTCGACCGCCGCCACCGCGAAACCACACTCGGCCACGAAGCGTCGCGCACGGACCACGATGCCGGGGGCCTTCTTGTGCTGGCCGCCGCCGTGTCCCATCAGGATCAGGGGACGAGTACCGGCGGCACCTTCTGGCGTCCACAACACGCCGGGAATCTCACCGAAGGGTGAAGAGCTGTTCCGACACGCCGTCGAACGACGTTCCAGGGGTGAAGCGCACAGCGTTTCAAGCCTTTCGGGATGTCTTCTGCGGGCACTCCCTAGACCATGCGGGAGAGGGAGCCCCGACCTGCCATAGCGTTAATCGGTCTCACCTCTTGAGTTCACAGCGGCGCACGTCCACGCCGAACTTATCACAAGGGCTTCACCTGCGTCTGGGCAAGGACGTCGCCAGGGCGAACATTGCCTGACGCGGTACTGATCGCGCACTCAGGCCATCTAAGTTCCCGCCAGCGACAGACAGCCAGCCGGAAGACCAGCCCACTATCGATCTACGGCTAGTACTAACAGGCCAACGACACCAATGCGAGATCACAAGTTGACGGCGAAGTCTAGGAGGGTGACTTCGACGCATTGGTTGCCGACGCTGTCTGACCTGCTGCTCTTCCGCCAGTCTGCCGACGCTGCGTCCGTCTTCACGCGGTCATCTCCTTGATCGCCTCTTTGACGAGAGTAACCGATGCCGTCTCGTTGAGGGAGACATTGGTCATCTGCCGGAAGTCCGCATGGAAGCCGGCGATCTCGTCGGCATCGTGGAAGTACCGCTCACCGGCGCGGTTCTCGCAGAGCGCGACATCGGGATCCATGGAACTGGCGAAGCTGAGGATCACAAACGGATTGCCGACCGCCGGATAGAGGCCTGCCTGGAACGGAAGCAATCGCAGGCTTACGTTCGGCAACTCTGCCGCCTCGATCAGGCGATCCAGTTGGCCTCTCATCGTCTGCGGATCCCCGCCCAACCGCCGTAGGGCGGCCTCGTCGATGAGCGCATGGAGCTCAAGCGGGTTATCGCCGTACAACCGTTCTTGCCGCTTGAGTCGTGCGTCGACTCGTCGCTCCAACTCCTCTTCTGTGACCTCCCAACTCGACGTACGCACCATCGCGCGTACATAGTCCGGCGTCTGAAGCAGACCGGGAATGATGCTGGCCTGGTAGTTCCGTACGAGCGATGCCTCGGCTTCGAGTTGGACATACGGGCCGGGCAGGACATCACGGTAGGAGGACCACCAGCCACCGCGCTTCCGGGCGTTACGGCCGAGGTCGATGAGCCGGTCGCGGGTCTCGGCGTCGACCTTGTACAGCACCAGGAGCTGACGCAGGTCACTCATGCCGATCGAGCTCTGCGCGTTCTCGATCCGGACGATCTTGTAGGCGGAGGCGTCCAGGTACTCCGCGACCTGCTCCTGAGAGAGGCCGGTCTGCAGGCGGAGGGCGGGTTCTCGGCTGCCCTGGCCGCTGACACGCATTCGTTGTGAACGGCCGGGCTGGCCGGTCACGGCTCCACCCCCCAGGAGGGTTACGCTATGCACGCCGAGAACGACACCCGTCCTCCGTACGAGCAGCGGCAGTGGTTCTGCCGGCTGGACGAGGACCCCGCGGCCGTCGTCACGGCCCGCGCGCTGGTCGGCACCGTGCTGGCCGGCTGGGACGCCGAGCTGGTCGAAGACGCCGTCCTGGTCACCAGCGAACTGGTCACCAACGCTCTCGCCCACGGGGACGCCCCGGTCACCCTGGCCGTCACCGTACGCAAAGAGCCCGAGCCGACCGTCATCCTGGAGGTTGCCGACGCCTCCCCCGAACTGCCGGTGCAGGAGCTGCCCGGCGAGGTCGGTCACTTCGGCCTGTGGATCGCCGAGGAACTCGCCCGCGTCACCATCCACCCCACCACGACCGGCAAAACCGTACGCGCCGAGTTCGTCCTGTTCGACCAGCCAGCCGCCCGCTGACCGGGCCATCGGTAGGAGGCCTTGCCGGTGCCCGTGCTTTCGAGACACGGGTCGCTACAGCAGGTCCCTATGACGCAACCGGGCCAACGGACAGTCCCGGACAATGGCTGCTCACACGAACGAGATCGTTCAACGCGGGACTAGTGTGCTGCGCCTGAAATTCGTCGGCAAAATCGCGCTAGGGATTCGAGGATCTCTTCAGCGGACTTTGTCCATACGAACGGCCGGGGATGGGCGTTCCAGTCGGCGATCCAGTCGCGGATGTCGGCTTCCAGGGCTTGCACACTCTTGTGGGCGCCGCGGCGGATCTTCTGGTCGCTCAGGAAGCCGAACCAGCGTTCGACCTGGTTGATCCACGAGGATCCGGTCGGGGTGAAGTGCATATGGAAGCGGGGATGGCGGGCCGGCCACGCTTTGATCGCCGGCGTCTTGTGGGGTGCCGTAGTTGTCGCAGATCAGATGGATGTCCAGCTCGGCCGGAACGGTCTTGTCGATGGTGGCCAGGAACTTCTTGAACTCGGTGGCGCGGTGCTGGCGGTGCAGTTCGCCGATCACGGTTCCATCGGCGATGTCGAAGGCGGCGAACAAGGTCGTGATGCCATGGCGGGCGTAGTCATGGGTGCGGCGCCCGGGCATGCCCGGCATCATCGGCAGCACCGGCTGTGACCTGTCCAGGGCTTGGATCTGGGACTTTTCATCGGTGCATAGCACCACCGCCTTCTCGGGCGGGTCGTGGTAGAGACCGACGATGTCGACGACCTTTTCCACCAGCAGCGGGTCGGTGGACAGCTTGAAGGTGCCGGTCCGGTGCGGCTTGAGCCCGAAGTCCCGCCAGATCCGCCCGATCGTGGACTTACTCAGCCCACTGCGCTTGGCCATCGAGGTCCGCGACCAGTGCGTGGCATCGCCAGGTGTCTCCTCCAGCGTCGCCACCACCACCTCTTCCACCTGGTCAAGGGTGATCGACGGTGGCCGGCCCGGCCGGTTTTCGTCCATCAGGCCATCCAGCCGCAGCCGGGGCCTTGGGCCGCCCGTCCCGCGGCGCATCCAGCAAGACATCCAGCCCACCCCGGGCGAACGCCGCCCGCCACCTGCGCACCGTCGCCACCGAGACCCCCAGATCCCGCGCGACCTGCGCGTTACTAGCTCCAGGCTCGGCACACGCCAGCACGATCCTCGCCCGGATGGCCACCCTGGAGGACTCCACCGACACACCGACCAGCCGGGCACGCTCGGCCTCGGTCAGCTCGATCCCGACCGCAGACGGACCTGGAGACGACATACCAACAGGATGCAAACTTAGCCGACGAATTTCAGGCGCATCACACCAGTGCGGTGACCACATACGTTCGCCCGGCATGGCACCCCGGCCGGACCCTTCGCCGGGCCTGCCCCTCTCGCTCCGAGGCTGTCACCTGAGCAGGAATAAATCCCTGCTCAGGTGACAGCTTCGAAAACGAACCTACCCCTGGCGCGCATCGCCCGACCCGGCGAACGTTGATGGTCACCACACTAGGCGTCGTAGTCGAGGCCGACGCGCTCGGACAGCGGCGTCGACTGGCAGGTGAGCACGAACCCGGCGTCGACCTCCGCCTCCTCGAGGGCGAAGTTGCGCCGCATGTGGACCTTGCCGTCGGTGACCTTGGCCCGGCAGGTGCCGCAGACGCCGCCCTTGCAGGCGAACGGCAGGTCGGGCCGGACCCGCTGCATCGCGTCCAGCAGCGGCGTGTCACGCGGTACGGCGGCCGTCGTCGTGCGGCCGTCCAGGAGGATCGTCACCTCGCTGGTGGCCCCGTCGGGAGCGGCGTCCTCGTGGCGGACCGGCGTGGGCGGCACGTCGTCGACGAAGAACAGCTCCCGGTGCACCCGGCCCGCCGGGACGCCCGCCCGGTCGAGCACGGCCCGCAGGTCCTCGACCATCGCGTACGGCCCGCACAGCCACCAGTGCGCCACTTCCCGGACGGGGGGCAGCAGCGCGCCCAGCGCGGTGAACTTCGCCGCGTCCAGCCGTCCGGTGAACAGCTCGGTCTCCAGCGGCTCGCGGGACAGGACGTGGACGAGCTCGAGGCGCTCGAGGTGGCGGTCCTTCAGGTCGGCCAGCTCGTCGGCGAACATCACGGTGTCCGCGCGCCGGTTCGCGTACAGCAGGGTCGCGGTGACCGCGGGGTCGCGCAGGACGGTGGCGGCGATCGACAGGACGGGCGTGATGCCGGACCCCGCCGCGACGAAGACGTGGTGGCCCGCCGTGTCGTCGCCGGGGGTGAACCCGCCGGTGGGCGGCCCGACCTCGAGCTCGTCGCCGGGGCGGACCTCCCGTACGAGCCAGGAGGAGAACAGCCCGTCCGGGACCTCCCGGACCCCGATGCGAAGGGCGGCGCCCTCGGCCGCGCAGATGGAGTACGACCGTCGTTCCTGCCGGCCGCCGACCTCGCGGCGCAGCGTCAGCGACTGGCCGGCGCGGAAGGCGTACCCGTCGCCGAGCTCCGGCGGGACGTCGAACGTCACGGCCACCGCGTCGGCGCACAACCGCTCCACCGAGGCGACCCGCAGGCGGTGGAATCCTCCGCGCGTCCGCGCGGGCGCCGGTGTGCTGACGGTCACCTAGATCTCCTTGACGTGCTCGAACGGTTCGAGACAGGCACGGCACCGGCGTAGCGCCCGGCAGGCGGTCGCGCCGAACGCCGAGGTCTCCTCGGTGTCCGCGGACCCGCAGCGCGGGCACCGGACGGTGCGCACGGTCGGACCGAGGCGGAGCGGGATCGGCCCCTCCCCGTGGCGCGGGGCGGCGCCGGGCGGCGCGATGCCCGCCTCGGCGAGCCTGCGGCGGCCCGCCGCGCTGATCCAGTCGGTGCTCCACGGTGGGTGCAGGACGGTGCGCACCTCGACCTCCTCATGCCCCGCCGCCCGCAGGGCGCGGATCAGGTCGGCGCGCATGGCGTCCATCGCGGGACAGCCGGAGTAGGTCGGGGTGATGGTCACGACGACCCGGCCGTCCTCCTCCGCGACGTCGCGCAGCACCCCGAGGTCGGCGAGCGTGAGCATGGGCAGCTCCGGGTCGGTGACCGTCTCGGCCACCGCCCGCGCGTCCGTGGTCGCGGTCACCACGTCGCCTCCGGGTGCGCGCGGGCCACGCTCTGCAACTCGGCGAGCAGCGGCGCGAGGGCCTCGGTGTGCGAGCCCCGCCGCCCGCCCGGGGCCGGCGGCACGTCGGGGCGGCGCAGGGTCGCCGCCTTGAGGACCTGGTCGAGGACGGCGTCGAACTCCGCGCGCAGGGCGGCCGGGTCCACCCCGACGCCCGAGCGGGCCAGGCGCTCCTCGACCTCGTGCGGCGCGAAGAGCTCCTCGACCAGCGGCCAGACCCGGTCGAGGGCGGCCTGCGTCCGCCGGTGCGACTCGTCGGTGCCGTCGCCGAGCCGCACCGCCCACTGGGCGGCGTGATCGCGGTGGTAGGCGACCTCCTTGACGCCCTTGGCGGCGATCGCGGCGAGGACCGGGTCGCGGGAGGGGATCAGGCGCTGCAGCAGGGCGAGCCGCCAGGTGGCGAACACCAGCAGCCGGGCGACCAGGTCGCCGAAGTCGCCGCGCGGAGGCTCGACGAGCCGTACGTTGCCGAAATCCTCCGGCGCGCGGAAGTAGGCGTAGTCGTCCTCGCCACGGCCGGTGCCGTCGGCGTGGCCCGCGCGGGCGTAGAGCAGGCGCGTCTGGCCGAGCAGGTCGAGCCCGATGTTGGCCAGCGCGACCTCCTCCTCGAGGTCCGGCGCGTTCGTGCACCACTCCTGCAGCCGGTGCGACATGATCAGGGCGTCGTCGCCGAGCATCAGGCAGTACGCGGCCAGGTCGGCGCGGTCCACGTCCGGCGGGACGGTGGTGTCGACCCCGGCCAGGGGGTCGGCGAAGCCGGTGCCGAACGCCCACCGGGCGTCGCCGTCCCCGGTCAGGGCCTCGTAGACGTTGTCGAAGGACATGGCGCTCCGATCACATGTGCGGCACGTCGTCGGGGATGTCGTAGAAGGTCGGGTGCCGATAGACCTTGTCCGCCGACGGCGCGAAGAACGGGTCCTTCTCGTCCGGGCTGGAGGCCGCGATGTGCGACGCCTTCACGACCCAGATGCTCACGCCCTCGTTGCGGCGGGTGTACAGGTCCCGCGCGTTGCGCAGCGCCATCTCGTCGTCGGGCGCGTGCAGCGAGCCGACGTGCACGTGGTTCAGCCCGCGCTTCCCCCGCACGAACACCTCGTACAGATCGTTCATGAGTCCCTCCGTTTCGCGGCGTGGGCGGCGGCGGCCTCGCGCACCCACGCGCCGTCCTCGTGGGCGCGGCGGCGCCGCTCGACGCGCTCGGCGTTGCACGGGCCGTCGCCGCGCAGCACCCGCTTGAACTCGTCCCAGTCGATCGGGCCGAAGTCGTGGTGGCCGCGCTCGGCGTTCCACGCGAGGTCGGGGTCGGGGAGCGTGACGCCCAGCGCGTCGGCCTGCGGCACCGTCATGTCGACGAACCGCTGGCGCAGCTCGTCGTTGGTGTGCCGCTTGACCTTCCAGGCCATCGACTGCGCGGTGTTCGGCGAGTCCGCGTCGGGCGGCCCGAACATCATCAGGCTCGGCCACCACCAGCGGTCCACCGCGTCCTGCACCATGGCCCGCTGCGCGTCGGTGCCGCGCATCATCGTCATCAGCAGCTCATAGCCCTGCCGCTGGTGGAACGACTCCTCCTTGCAGATGCGGATCATCGCCCGGGCGTACGGGCCGTACGAGCTGCGGCACAGCGGCACCTGGTTGCAGATCGCGGCCCCGTCGACGAGCCAGCCGATCACCCCGACGTCGGCGTACGTCAGCGTCGGGTAGTTGAAGATCGAGGAGTACTTCTGCCGCCGTTCGATCAGCCGGGTCGTCAGGTCGGCCCGGTCGACGCCCAGCGTCTCGGCGGCGGAGTAGAGGTACAGGCCGTGGCCCGCCTCGTCCTGCACCTTGGCCAGGAGGATCGCCTTGCGCCGCAGCGAGGGCGCGCGGGTGATCCAGTCGCCCTCCGGTTGCATGCCGATGATCTCCGAGTGCGCGTGCTGCGCGATCTGGCGGATCATCGTGGCGCGGTAGGCGTCCGGCATCCAGTCGCGCGGCTCGATCCGCTGGTCCCGCTCGATCGTGTGCTCGAAGTGCCGCTCCAGGCCCTCCTCGGCGACGGCCGTCATGAGACCTCCTTCGCGACCAGGGTGAGCACGTCGTACTTGGCCACCGACTCCCCGGTCTGGTTGGTCACGTCGGCGTCCCAGCGCACCTCGCCGTAGTCGGCGTTCGCGCGCGGCGTGATCTGCTTGGCGGTCAGCGTCACGGTCAGCTCGTCGCCGGGCTTCACCGGGGTGAGGAACCGGAGGTTCTCCAGGCCGTAGTTGGCCAGGACGGGCCCGGGCTCCGGGGAGACGAACAGCCCGGCGGCCAGCGACACGACCAGGTAGCCGTGGGCGACGATCCCGCCGAACAGCGGGTTCGCCCGGGCCGCCTCCTCGTCGGTGTGCGCGTAGAACGTGTCGCCGGTGAACTCGGCGAAGTGGTCGATGTCCTCGAGCGTGACCGCGCGGGGCCCGGCGGTCACCGCGTCGCCGACCCGCAGCTCCGCGAGGGACTTGCGGAACGGGTGCACGCCCTCGCCCGTGCCGGACACGTGCGTACGCCTCGGGGCGCCCGCGACCCAGCGGCCGGTCACCGCGCTCAGCGTCTTCGGGTCGCCCTGGACGGCGGTGCGCTGCATGTGGTGCAGTACGCCGCGCAGGCCGCCCATCTCCTCGCCGCCGCCCGCGCGGCCCGGCCCGCCGTGCACGAGGCCGGGCAGCGGCGAGCCGTGCCCGGTGGACTCCTTCGCGTCGTCCCGGTCGAGGACGAGCAGCCGGCCGTGCCACGGCGCGAGGCCGAGCACGATCCGCCGGGCGAAGTCGGTGTCGGCGGTGACGACGGACCCGGCGAGGCTGCCCCGGCCGCGCGCGGCCAGCTCGATCGCCTGCTCGGCCGAGTCGTACGGCAGCAGTGTCGACACCGGTCCGAACGCCTCCACCTCGTGCGGCTCGGCGCGGTCGGGGTCGTCGCAGCGCAGCAGCATCGGGGAGACGAAGGCGCCCCGGTCGGCGTCGGCGCCGACCACGTCGACGTGGTCGGGGTCGCCGAAGACCAGGTGAGCGGCGCCGCGCAGCGCCTTGACCGCCCGGCGGACCTCCTCCCGCTGGTCGAGGCTGGCGAGGGCCCCCATCCGTACGTCCTCGCGGGACGGGTCGCCGACGGTGACCTTGGCCAGCCGCTCGGACACCGCCGCCGCGACGTCGTCCATCAGCTCGGCCGGGACGAGGGCCCGCCGGATCGCGGTGCACTTCTGCCCCGCCTTCACCGTCATCTCGGTGACGAGCTGCTTGACGTACAGGTCGAACTCCGGCGTGCCGGGCCGGGCGTCCGGCCCGAGGATCGAGCAGTTCAGCGAGTCGGCCTCGGCGGTGAACCGCGCCGCCTCGGCGACGATCGCCGGGTGTGCGCGGAGCTTGCGCGCGGTGGCGGCCGAGCCGGTGAACGCGACCAGGTCCTGGCCGGTCACGTGGTCGAGCAGGTCACCGGGCGGGCCGCAGACGAGCTGTACGGCGCCGTCCGGCAGCAGCCCGGAGTCGACGATCAGCCGGACCAGCCGCTCGGTGAGGTACGCGGTCTGCTCCGCCGGCTTGATCAGGCTCGGCATCCCGGCCAGGAACGCCGGGGCGAGCTTCTCCAGCGGCCCCCACACAGGGAAGTTGAACGCGTTGATCTGGACGGCGACGCCGCGCAGCGGGGTGCAGACGTGCTGCCCGACGAACGTGCCGCCCTTGCCCAGCGGCTCGACGGGCCCATCGACGTAGACCGTGTCGTTCGGCAGGTCGCGGCGGCCCCGGCTCGCGTACGCGAACAGCACGCCGATGCCGCCGTCCACGTCGAAGCGCGAGTCGTTCAGCGTGGCGCCGGTCCGGGCCGACAGCGCGTAGAGCTCCTCGCGGTGCTCGCGCAGGTGTGAGGCGAGCGCCTTCAGCAGGGCCGCGCGCTGGTGGAAGGTGAGCTCGCGCAGCGCGGGCCCGCCGACGCGGCGGCCGTGGTCCAGGGCGGCGGCCAGGTCGATCCCCGCCGTGGAGACGCGGGCGATCTGCTCGCCGGTCGCCGCGTCGTGCAGCGGGATGCCCTCGCCCGTCGGCGCCTGCCACCGGCCGCCGACGTAGCTGTGCAGTGCGGTCATGGAGCCGGCCTCCAGATCGATTTACTGACCGAACGGTAGGTAATTCATGCTACCGTTCTCCCATGGCGGAGGGAAGGGGGCGGCCGGGTGGCCGCTCGGCCGCGTCGTCCGGAGCGCGGCAGACCCGGCGCGGTCGGCCCGGCTACGACCGGGAGTCCCTGCTGCGGGTCGCGGTCGGCCTGTTCAACGAGCGTGGCTTCGACGGCACGAGCATGGACGACCTCGCCCGCGAGCTCGGCGTCACCAAGGCCGCGATCTACCATCACGTCCCGAGCAAGCAGGAGCTGCTGCGGCTGGCCACAGGCCGCGCCCTCGACGGGCTGTTCGCGCTGGTCGACGAGCTCGACTCCGTGCCCGGGCGGGCCGTCGACCGCCTCGAGCACCTCGTCCGGGGCAGTGTGACGGTCCTGGTCGAGCGGCTGCCGTTCGTCACGCTGCTGCTGCGGGTGCGCGGCAACACCCAGGTCGAGCGGGACGCGCTGGAGCGGCGGCGGGAGTTCGACCGCATCGTCGCCGGGCTCGTCGCCGACGCCGTCGCCGACGGCGACCTGCGGAGCGACGTCGACCCGGCCACCACCGCCCGCCTGCTCTTCGGCCTGGTCAACTCGCTGATCGAGTGGTACCGCCCGCACGGCCACATCGGCGGCCCCGAGCTCGCGGACGCCGTCGCGAAGGTCGCCTTCGACGGCCTCCGCACCCGCACCTCCTGATGCCTCTCCGCGGATGGGGGCTTACTAGGATGCCGGGATGCGGCCGATCCGGGCGGTGTTCTTCGACCTCGACGCGACGCTCGTCGACTACGACCGGGCCGCGTGGCACGCGACCGTACGCCGGGTGTGCGCGGCGCTGACGGCGGATGCCCCGCACATCCATCCTGATCGCGTCTTCGACGCGTACACCGGCGCCTACGCCGCCCATCTGGGAGGGGCCGAGGGCATCATCGCGCGCTCGGCCGGCGGATCTGCTGAGGCCCGCGCCATCTGGGGAGAACTCTGGCAGCGAGCGCTCTCGGCGTGCGGGTACGAGAGCGAGAGCCTCGCCGGACGCGCGCTCGACCTCTATACGCGCGATCGACGCGGCAGCTATCGGCTGTTCGACGACGTCGCGGAGGTGCTCGTCGCTCTCCGAGAGCGCGTCGACGTCCTGGCCGTCGTCACGAACGGCCCTGGTGACGCGCAGCGGGACAAGATGGCGGCGACGGGACTCGACCGACGCTTCGACGAGATCGTCGTGTCCGCCGAGGTCGGGGCCGCCAAGCCGGAGAAGGCGATCTTCGACCTGGCCATCCGTCGGTTGGGCGTCGAACCGGAATCGGTGTGGCACGTCGGGGACAGCCTCACCACCGATGTCCTTGGCGCCCAGAATGCCCGGTTGGGCGCTGACGTCTGGCTCAATCGGGGCGGTGTGACGCGCCGGCCCGGGGATCCGGCTCCGACCCATGAGATCGCGACACTGCGCGAGGTGCCGGGGCTGATGGATCGGGCGGCGGGGGAGTGATCAGCCGGCGATCGGCGTTCGCAGCGTTTCGCGGTGGGCTCGTGCGATGGCGACCACGCGGTCGAGGGCGTCGCGGGTGCGGATGAGCTCGGTGATGTGCTGCGACAGCCGCTCGCGTTCCTGGGCCATCCGCTCCAGCGCGGCGTCGGAGTGCTCCTCGCTGGGTGCGTCGACGCAGGGCAGCAGTTCGGTGATGGTGCGGCTGGACAGGCCCGCGGCGTACAGCCGCTGGATGAATGCCACCCGCTCGACGTCGTCCTCCGTGTAGTGCCGTTGCCCGCTGGCGCTGCGGACGCTGGTGAGCAGGCCCTGCTCCTCGTAGTAGCGCAGGGATCGGACGCTGACGCCGGTCCGTGCGGCGAGTTCTCCGATGCGCATCGTCATCCCTCCGTCTGTGAACTACGCCACAGCGCTTGCCTCTGACGTCAATGTCAGGTTTTAGCGTACCGCTGTGTCCGAGATCCGGGCACGGCGGAACGGAGGAGACCTGACATGACCCCCCTTTTCAGCAGCTACCGGCTCGGTGACCTGACGCTGCCGAACCGGATCGTGATGGCGCCGATGACCCGGGTCCGGGCCGCGGCCGGTGGTCTGGCGACGCCGTCGATGGCGACGTACTACGCCCAGCGGGCGACGGCCGGGCTGATCGTCAGCGAGGGGGTGCAGCCGAGCCTGATCGGGCAGTCCAATCCCGGCACGCCGGGACTGCACACCGATGAGCAGGTCGCCTCCTGGCGGCCCGTGACCGGCGCCGTCCACGCCAACGGGGGACGGATCTTCGCCCAGATCATGCACGGCGGCCGGGTCTCGCACCCCGAAACGACGGGTTCCCAGCCGGTCGGTCCCTCGGCCGTCCCCGCCGTCGGCGATGTGTTCACCCCGAACGGGCCGCAGCCGGCGCCGACGCCGCGCGCCCTGGAGACCGCCGAGGTTCCCGAGCACGCCCGGTCGTACGCCGAGGCGGCCCGCCGGGCCGTCGACGCCGGGTTCGACGGCGTCGAGCTACACGGCGCCAACGGCTATCTGATCTCCCAGTTCCTCTCGTCCAACGCGAACCTGCGCACGGACCGTTACGGCGGCTCGGTCGCGAACCGCATCCGGTTCGCCGTCGAGGCGGTGGCAGCGACCGTCGAGGCCGTCGGCCCGGCCCGGACCGGCATCCGTCTCTCCCCGGGCGGAACGTTCTGGGGAGTCGCGGAGAACGACGTTCCCGAGCTCTACGCCGCGCTGCTGGCCGAGTTGACGCGCCTGGAGATCGCCTACATCCACATCGAGGCCACCACCGACGAGGACGTGCTGGTCGGCCTGCGCCGCGCCTGGCCGGGCACCCTGGTCATGAACCCGGTCCTGCCGATGGGGCCGAAGCAGACGAGCCGGGAGGACGCCGACCACTGGCTCGGGCTCGGGGCCGAGCTGATCAGCTTCGGCCGCGCCTTCATCGCCAACCCCGACCTGGTCGAGCGGCTGCGCCTCGGAGTGCCGATCGCCCCCGTCGACGAGGCCACGGCCTATCAGGGCGGCGACGCCGGCTACCTGACCTACCCGGCCTACCAGCACACGGCCTGACGCCCTCTCGGTCAGGGGCGGTAGCGGAGGCCGTCGACCAGGAGGTCGAGCGAGCCGCGGGCCCGGTCGCGCCGGTCCGGCTCGCCGGCGGCGAGGGACACCCCGCTGAGGCTGGTGAGGACGGCCATCGGGTCGGCGTCCGAGCGCAGGGTGCCCGTGGCGGCGCCTGCCTGGAGCAGGGTCTCGATCGCCGTCACCAGCCGGGCGCGGCTCTCCGCGAACGGGTTCCCGCCCGAGGCGATGACGGCGCGCAGCGCCTCGCCCATGTGCTGCTTGGCCGCCATGTACTCGATGAAGCGGTCCATCCAGGCGCGGGCCGCCTCATCGGGCGGCAGGGTGCGCAGGAGCTCCGGCGCGGCGTCGCACAGGCGCGCGAGCTCGTTGCGGTAGGCCGCCTCGACCAGCGCCTCGCGGGTCGGGAAGTGGCGGTAGAGCGTCCCGATGCCGACGCCCGCGTCCTTGGCGATCGCGTCGAGCGTGGCGTCCGGGCCCTCCTGCGCGAACGCCCGGACGGCGGCCTCGAGCAGCCGTTCTCGGTTGCGCCGGGCGTCGGCGCGAAGGGGACGGGGCCCGGTGGCCGGCACGGTGCCTCCTCGTCGATCGGTGACCAGCCGACTGTCGGTCTTCGGCGGGCGATTTGCAAACCGGAGGATCCTCCGATTAATCTCCCATTAGCGGAGGATCCTCCGGTTTCAGCCTATCCGGATCCCTCCGCCATTGAGGAGAACGGAATTACCATGACCAGCAGTGCCCGCATCACCACGCCGTTCACCGCCGAGTCCACGGCCGCCGAGGTCGTGGCGGGCATCGACCTGACCGGCCGCCGCGCCATCGTGACCGGTGGCGCCTCCGGCATCGGCGTCGAGACCGCCCGAGCGCTCGCCGGCGCCGGGGCGGAGGTGACTCTGGCCGTACGGAACGAAGAGGCGGGACGGCGCACCGCCGACGACATCATCGGGACGACCGGCAACAAGCAGGTTCTCGTCGCCCCGCTGGACCTCGCCGACCGGGCGTCCGTCGCGGCGTTCGTCGCCGCGTGGGACGGCCCGCTGCACATCCTCGTCAACAACGCCGGCGTCATGGCCTCGCCCGAGATGCGCACGCCGGAGGGCTGGGAGCTGCAGTTCGCGACGAACCACCTCGGCCACTTCGCGCTGGCCACCGGGCTGCACGGAGCGCTCGCCGCGGCGGGCGGGGCCCGGGTCGTGTCGGTCAGCTCCCGCGCGCACCTGAACTCGCCGGTGGTGTTCGAGGACATCCACTTCCGCGAGCGCCCCTACGATCCGTGGCTCGCCTACGGGCAGTCCAAGACCGCCAACGTCCTGTTCGCCGTCGAGGCGGCGAAGCGGTGGCCCGGCGACGGCATCACCGTCAACGCCGTCATGCCCGGCGCGATCCGCAGCAACCTGCAGCGCTACCTTACGGACGAGGAGCTCGAGCGGATGCTGGCCCGGATGGGCGGCGACGGCCCCTCCTGGAAGACGCCCGAGCAGGGTGCCGCCACCTCCGTACTGGTCGCCACGTCACCGCTGCTCGACGGGGTCGGCGGCCGTTACTTCGAGGACTGCCAGGAGGCGGAGCCGAGCGTGCCCGGCATCCGCCGGGGCGTCGCGGCGTACGCCGTCGCCCCCGAGGCCGCCGAGCGGCTGTGGCAGGTGTCCGTCGACACCCTGGCCTGACACGGCGTATCGGCCACCCGGGCGTGTGGCCCCTTCCGCCGTCAGGTAGGTATGGGCACATGACCGATTCAGTGGTGCGGGACACCGCATCGAAGTCCGGGCCGGGCGCGTCCGAGCACCGGTCCGGGCTGTTGGCCTTGATGCTGGGTGCCCTCGGGGTCGTCTACGGCGACATCGGCACGAGCCCGTTGTACTCCCTTCAGACGGTGTTCCGCATCGACAACGGGGCGGTCCGCCCGACGAGCGGCGACGTCTACGGCGTGATCTCCATGGTGTTCTGGTCGGTCACGCTGATCGTGTCGGTGAAGTACGTGATCTTCATCCTGCGCGCCGACAACGAGGGCGAAGGCGGAGTGATGGCGCTGGCCGCCCTGGTGCGCCGGGTGCTGGGCGGCGTGCGCGGCAAGGCCGTGGTCGCGATGGCCCTCGGCGTGTTCGGCGCCTCGCTGTTCTACGGCGACAGCGTGATCACCCCGGCGGTCTCGGTGCTGTCGGCGGTGGAGGGCCTCAAGGTCTCCACGCCCGCCGTCTCCCACCTCATCCTGCCGATCGCGGCGGCGATCCTCACCCTGCTCTTCCTCGCGCAACGCTGGGGCACGCACCGCGTCGGCAAGCTGTTCGGGCCGGTCATGGTGGTCTGGTTCGCGGCGATCGCCCTCGCGGGTCTCGCGGAGGTGCTGCGGAAGCCGCGCATCGTGCTCGGGCTGTCGCCGACGTACGCCGGCGCCTTCGTGCTGGACCACCCCTACATCGCGTTCATCGCGATGGGCGCGGTCGTCCTGGCGATCACCGGCGCCGAGGCGCTGTACGCCGACATGGGGCACTTCGGCCGCCGGCCCATCCGGCGCGCCTGGTTCGGCGTGGTGTTCCCGGCCCTCACGCTCAACTACCTGGGCCAGGGCGCGCTGATCCTGCGCGACCCCAAGAGCGTCGCCAACCCGTTCTTCCTGCTGCTGCCGGGCTGGGCGCGGCTGCCCATGGTGATCCTCGCGACCGCGGCCACGGTGATCGCCTCCCAGGCGGTGATCACCGGGGCCTTCTCGGTCTCCCGGCAGGCCGTACGGCTCGGTTTCCTGCCGTACCTGCGGATCCGGCACACCTCGCCACGGGAGATCGGGCAGGTGTACGTCCCCGCGGTCAACTGGATCCTGTTCATCGGCGTGCTGGCGCTGATGTTCGGCTTCAAGTCCTCCGAGCACCTGGCGACGGCGTACGGCGTGGCGGTCACCGGGACCCTCATCATCACGACGATCCTGTTCCTGGTCATCGCGCGGGCGCAGTGGCGGTGGCCGGTGTGGCGGCTCGTGCTGATCGGCGTCGTGATCGGCGGCGCCGAGATCACCTACTTCGCGGCCAACCTGACGAAGGTCACGCACGGCGGCTGGCTGCCGCTGCTGATCGCGGTCTCCGTGTTCACCGTGATGAAGACATGGGAGCGGGGCCGGGAGATCGTCACGGTTCGCCGGAACGAGAAGGAGGGCGCGCTGGCCGACCTCGTGCGGAAGCTGCGCTCGATGAAGGTGCCGCGGGTGCCGGGCACCGCGGTGTTCCCCCACCCGGGGAAGGAGACCACCCCGCTGGCGCTGCGGGCCAACCTGGACCACAACCACGTCCTGCACGAGCACGTCGTGATCGTCTCGGTGACGTACGACACCATCCCGCACGTTCCCCAGGACCAGCGGATCGCCGTCGACGACCTGGGCTACCGGGACGACGGGATCGTGCACGTCACGATCAAGTACGGCTTCCAGGACGACCAGGACCTCCCGGCGGCCCTGCGGCTCGCCGCGTCGCAGGCGAAGGGCGAGGACGGCGAACTGCTCGACATCGACCCCGACCACGCCTCGTACTTCCTGTCGCGTGGCACCCTGCGCCTCACCCGGGAGCCCGGCATGAGCCGCTGGCGCAAGCGGCTGTTCCTCACCCTGGCCAACAACGCCGCGAGCCCCGCCGAGTACTTCCGCCTGCCGGAGGGGCGCACCGTCGTCATGGGCACCCAGGTGGACGTCTGATCTACCGTTCCCGCCCGGGCGCGCCGCGGCGGGCCCGGGCGCGGTAGTGGTCGCGGACGTCCTGGCGGAGCAGGTACCCGAAGCCGGCCGCCTCGATCCGCCGGACCAGCTCGGGCTCGGTGACGCCCATGGCGGCCGCCGTGGTGGACAGCCGCCAGTCGCCGGCGGCGAGCCGGGTGAGCAGGTGACCGCGCCGGACCTGGTTCTCCGACAGCCGGAAGGTCTTGAGGTACGCGAGCCGCCCGGCGTCGTCGGCGATGAGCTCACCGAGGTGGTTCTCCCGCTGCCGTTCAAAGGACGGCAGCAGCCGGGACAGGCGGTACGGCCCCACCCGCTGGACGTGGTCGTAGGTGTAGTCGCCGCCCAGCAGCCCGCCCGCCATGACGCCGTCGTGAAAGGCCGCCCACTCGTCCCGCTGCGTCCGGGCGGCGGCCCGCAGGTCGGCGAGCGAACGCACCGCCGTGTCGTCGATGCGGGCGCCGAAGGCGGGCACCGGCCCGCCCAGCATCGCGTAGTGGTAGATCAGCTCGCCGTACAGGTCGTGGACCAGCGTCGCGTGCAGAGCGCGGTAGTCGGCGGGATGCGGCACCACGAACGCGGCGGCGAGCGCGTCCGCGACATGGACGAGGACGCCGCACTGCCCCGGATGGATCTCGAACACCCGCAGGGCGTCGGCCAGGCCGCGGACCGCGCCGCCCGTGTACGCCTCCTCGGCCCGCGGGGAGAGCCCGCGGCGGATCGCCTGCTGCGACCACTCCTCCCACGCGAGCTCGGGCCCGCCGAAGTGCAGCGCCAGGTAGCCCTCCAGCGCCAGGTGCAGGGGGAGGAAGCGCAGCCGGTTCTTGTCGAGCCGCCGGGCCATCCGGCGGTGGAACCGCAGCCGCATCCGGTCGGGCGCGCGGTCGCGCTCGGCGGAGTCCCGGAGCTGGGTGCCGTACGCGGCGGCCGGTGCGCCGTCGTCCGCCCAGGTCGCCACGTAACCGTGCGGGATGTAGGAGCAGTAGACGGTCCGCGGGTCGACCGCGACGACTCCGGCGTCGGCGTCGTAGAGCCGGGCGTCGAGCCGCAGGTCCTCGATCGGCTCCTCCCGGACGAGCGGCACGAGCCGCACCCCGCCCCACACCTGTGACGGCCGGGTGGTGAGACCGTTCAGCGTCAGCTCGGCCATGAAGCCTCCTCCGTCGGACTCATGACCCGCTCCTCAGACAGGAATTCCGCGACGCGCCGGGCCAGGTGGGCGCGCAGCTCCGGGAGCCCGGTACGCCCCTCCGCGAACCGCGCCAGCTCGACCAGCGCGACGAGGTTCTCGGCGTCCCGGATGCCGGCGGTCGGGACGGTCGGCGCGAGGCGCCGTACGTCGAAGTCGGCGGCGTCGTACACCGGGTTGAGGTGGACGACGGCGCAGGCGTGGGACGGGTCGAGCCGGGTGCGCCAGATCCGCAGCACCTCACCGGCCAGCCCCGGCGGCGCGTTGTCCCATCCGTCGGACACGATGACGAGGCGATCCGTGCCGAGCTCCAGCGCGTCGAGGATCCGCTCGCCGAGCGGCGTCGGCCCGTACGGCCGGACCGACAGCGCGTCGGTGCGGCCCGACAGCCACAGCGGGGTGTACTCCGCCGCCAGCGCCTCCAGCAGGAAGTGGCAGGCCAGCGCCACGGCGAGTGGCCGGCGGCGCTTCTGGCCCGAGCCGTACGCCGAGAAGCTGTCGTCGAGCACCGCGGCCACCGTTCCCCAGCGCCCCGCCTGCTCGCCCGCCGCGCGGCGGGCCGCCGCGCGCAGCGCCGCCGTCAGCTCGGCACGGCGGTCCTGCCGGTCCGCCAGGGGGAGGCCGAGCACGTACGACGCCAGCCGGGTCAGCGGCATCGTGGTCAGGTCGGCCGCCACCGCGCCGGCCTTCAGACGGCGCGCGGACTCCTGCAGGCGCAGCCGCTCGAGCCGGGTGAGCCGGGGCGCGACCCGCTCCAGGAACGCCGCGCGCGGGACGCCGTGCCGGGCCGCGAACCCCTCCGCCACCGTGTACGGCAGGTCGTAGATCGCCGCCTGCTCGTAGTGGGCGCGCCGCCAGGTCTCCAGGATCGGCGTCCGGTACGCGGCGGGCCGGTGGGGAGTGAACAGGAACGGGCCCAGCTCCCCGGCGGGCGCCAGGTGCGCGTGCCGGACCGCGTCCTTGACCGCCGCCCGGTACTTCACCGCGTCGAACGCCGGGTCGGGGCGGGCGGCCAGCCAGTCCCGCATGATCGCCCGGGTCCGCCGGTTGTTGACCCGGGCCCGGCGCAGCTGCCGGAACAGCCCGTACACCCGCTGCGGCGGCAGCAGGGCGAGCCGCCGGGCGATCAGCCCGCCCTCGGCGCGGCGCTGGGCGGGGCTCGCCTCCGCCGCGGTGACCAGGAGGTTCCGCGCGATGAGCACCGCGTTGTGGTCGTTGACGTCCAGGGCCAGCGTCGCGGCGTACAGGTCGCGGTAGTTGCCGAGCAGGTACTGGTGCAGGAAGTCCAGGGACAGGCGCTGCTCGTCGGCGCCGGAGTGGAACTCGCGCTGGCCGGTGGACGTGATCGCCGCGTTGACGAACAGCAGGACGTCCTCCGCGGCGATCAGGTCCGCGCTGGTCTGGGCACGCGTCACGGTCCGCACCTTCCGGGGAGGGGAGGCCGGCCGGGGAATGGGGGCACGAGCTGCGAATCTTCGCTTTACAGGCGGGTTCCGGAAGTCGCACCGGAGTCCCGCGGCCGGCTCCGGAACCGTAGCACCGGCCCCGCGCCCGCTTCACCCGGGTTTCCGGTGAGGCGCCGGGTTTTCACTCCTCGACCGCCGCACCCATCGACCTCGGATGCCCCTCGTCGATCGGCACCGTTCGGTCTCGGCCGCTCACTCCTCGATCGCGCCGCCCACCGACCGCAGGTGCTCGCGGAACGTCAGCGACGGCTCCTCGCGGCGCGCGGCGAGGTAGGCGGCGAAGCCGACCTGCTCGCGGAGCGAGACGCCCGCGCGGATCCGCTCGGCCTGCGCCCGCTCGGTGTCGCGGATCCGTTCCGCGATCGTCAGGAGGCGCTCGGCCTCGGCGGCCGGGACGAACAGCACGCCGTCGTCGTCGCCGAGCACCAGGTCGTCGCCGGTCACGACGTGGTCGCCCACGGTGGCCGATGTGAGCGCGTCCGCGGGCCGGTCACGGAGGCTGAGCGGGCCGGTCGAGATCGCCCCCAGGCTGAAGACCGGCAGCCCGATCGCCCGGATGTCGGCGGTGTCGCGGTGCAGTCCCCAGATCGCGATGCCCGTCAGCCCGGCCGCCGTGGCCTCCAGGACGACCAGGTCGCCGACGCACGCCTCGTCGAGCCGCCCGTCGTTGTCGACCACCAGGACCTCGCCGGGCGTCGCCTCCTCGAACGCCTCCAGGAAGATGTCGACGCTGCCGAGGTGCCGGGCGGGACGCGCGCGGCCCAGCAGGCGGGTCCCGGGCTCCACGGCGCTCATCGCGGCGGGCGCGCAGCGCACGGCCAGGCCGGCGCGGATGCACGCGTCCGCCACATGGGCGGTGGTCAGCGCCTCGAAGCGCCGCCCGAGATCCTTCTCATCCATCCGTGGTTCCTCTCTGCTCTCGCTCGGCGTCCGGTCGTCAGAACGCCGCGATCGTGGCCGGGGCCCGCTCGGCGCGGCTCAGGGCGCGCAGCACGCCGGTCGGGCCGTGCCGGCGTACGGCGAGGCGGGTCAGCAGGTCGACCACCGTCTCGACGGCGCTCTGGGGGAGCGCCGGAGTCGGGATCCCCACGCTGACGGCGAGGTCGTCCGAATGGACCGCCAGCTCCATCATCCGGGAGACCAGCAGGTCGTCCAGGGTCGACGACCAAGGCCCCCAGAACGGGAGGCGCACCGGCCGGTCCGGAGCGGCGGCGAGGTCGCCCGTCAACCGCTCGATGGCGGCGTCGACCTCCGCCGCCAACGCCTGCGGCCCGCCGGCCGCCTTCTCCTCGCCGCCCCGCCGGATGCGGACGTTGATCTCGGCGTCGAGACCGGCGTCGGTCCAGTCCACCCGGGCGTAGTGCTCCAGCAAAGGGACGCACGGCTCCTGCGGAACCGGCTGGGCCAAGACCTGCGGGATGGCGAGGACCTGGTAGGCGAGGTGGCCGGCGAGGCCGCTCACCCCGAACTCGGGAAGCGCGCTCGGCTCGCTCCATCGGGCGGCCACCGCCGGGTCGCGCAGCAGTGCCGCCGCCGAGCGGGCCACGGCCAGGAAGTCGTCCGTCGTACCGGTCATGGCTCTCACCCCTCGCAGCGGCGTACGCGGCCGCGGAACGCCCGTCGACCCGGCAGCCCGCGCGCCGCGACACAGCGTCTCACAGCCGACGGCCCTCGGCGCCCATGTGATGCGTCACGGTCCCCTCTTCCCACGCCTCGCCCGGCGTCGCCGCCGAGTGCCGGCCGGGGGCGGCACCCGGCTCGTCGCGGTGCGCGCCGTACACGACCAGGGCCCAGGCGAGGCAGGCGAACGCGGCGAGGTTCGCGACCGCGCGGACGACGTTCCAGGTGACCCACCGGGCCTCGAACTGATGGCGTACGGCGGCCAGCTCGGCGAGGTGCCGGGGATGGCCGGCCTTGGCGAGCTGGTTGTTGAGGGGGACGTTCACCCCGCTCGTGACGAAGAACATCACCAGGTAGAGGACCAGCGCGGCGACGATCCAGGGCAGGGCCGGCCGCCCGTGGCCGCGCCACGCCAGTACGGCCGCGCCGATGAGGAACACCAGCGCGCCCATGAAACAGAGCATGAACCAGCCGTTGATGATCGCCTTGTTGATGTTCTGCATCACCTCGACGAACGCGCGGTCGTCGCTGCGGCGCAGGCCGGGCATCACCGAGTACGCGAAGGCTGCGAACAAGCCGGCCATGAGCCCGGTCGTGACGGTCGCCGCGAGCAGCAGAACGGTCTGCAGGTTCTTCAGTGCCATGGCTCAATTCAACGGCGCACGGGTGAGACTGCCCATGGCTGAAGCTATTCAATACATGTTCATTCGTCTACAGTCTCGGTCATGGACGTCGTGGCCGGTCTCCTCAAGGGCCCCCGGGCCGAAGGGGCCTTCCTGCTCCGGTCCTCCCTCCTGCCGCCCTGGGCGCTGCGCGTGCAGGACGAGGCGCCGCTCACCCTCGTCGCGGTGGTGCGCGGCACGGCCTGGGTGATCCCCGAGCACGGCGGGGCGACCGAGCTGGGGCCGGGCGACGTCGCGATCCTGCGCGGCCCCGACGCGTACGTCTTCGCCGACGACCCGGCCACGGCGCCGCAGGCGGTCATCCACCCCGGCCAGCGCTGCACCACCCCCGACGGCGGCGAGCTGTCGGACCTGGGGGAGCTCGGCGTCCGCACCTGGGGCAACGCCCCCGAGGGCGCCACCGTCATGGTCACCGGCACCTACCAGGTGCTCAGCGAGATCTGCCGTCCGCTGCTGGACGCGCTGCCCCCGCTCGTCGTCATCCGGGGCGACGCCTGGGAGGGCCCGCTCGTCCCGCTGCTCGCGGGGGAGGTCGTCAAGGACGAGCCCGGCCAGGACGCCGTCCTGGACCGGCTCCTCGACCTGCTGCTGGTCGCCACCCTGCGCACCTGGTTCTCCCGGCCCGAGGCCGACCCGCCGCCCTGGTACCGCGCCCAGGGCGACCCGGTCATCGGCCCGGCCCTGCGGCTCCTGCACGACGCCCCCGAGCGGCCGTGGACGGTGGCGAGGCTGGCCGCCGAGACCAACGTCTCGCGGGCGGCCCTGGCCCGCCGGTTCACGGCGCTGGTGGGCGAGCCCCCGATGGGCTACCTCACCGCCTGGCGGATCGCGCTCGCCGCCGACCTGCTGCGCGACCCCGAGCTCACCATCGGACAGGTCGCCGAGCGGGTCGGTTACGGCAGCTCGTTCGCGCTCAGCACCGCGTTCAAGCGCATCCGCGGCGTCAGCCCACGCGAGCACCGCGCCGCCGTGGCCCGCGTCCGTGAACCGATCGCGCCGACCACTCCCTGGCGCCGTCGCCCCGCCTGACCCGTCCCCTCTGATCCCGCGCGCGGCGAGCGGGGCCGGTGTCAGGCGAACGCGTCGCGGGCGGACCGCCGGTCGGGCGACAGCTCTCCGGAGAGGCCGGACCCGGTGAGCGTGCGCCGGGCGAGGCGGCGGCTCTTCAGCGCGAGGTGCAGCTCGAGCCGTACGAGCCCGTCCCCGAGGTCGGCGCCGAGGAGGTCGGCGATCCGGCCCAGCCGGTAGTACAGGCTCGTCCGGTGCAGCCGCAGCCGGGCCGCCGTGCGCTGCGCGTCGCCGCCCAGGTCGAGGTAGGTCTCCAGGGTCCGCGTCAGCGTGTCGCCCGAGGTCGCGGCCCGGTCGAGCGGCGCCAGCACGTCCTCGGTGTCCGCCGGCGGCATTCGCAGGAGGGCGCGGTAGGGCCCCAGGTCGGACCACGACAGCGGCTCGGGCAGCGCGGGGTCGAGGACGGTCAGCTCGGCCGCGGCGAGCGCCTGGGCGTGCGCGGCGCGGGCCGTACCGGCGGCGAACGGCACCGGCTCACTGGCGCCCACGGCGAACCGCGTCCCGGCCTGCGCGGTCCCGCCGCCCACGGCCTCGGCGACCCGATGGAGCGCGTCCGCGAACGGAGGGCGGTCCGCCGGATGCCGGAGCAGCACGACCGCGTGCGTCGCGCCGACGAACGACCCGACGTAGGCGGGATGCGGGCGCAGCGCGGGGGCCGTCTCCGCCGTCAGACGCTGGAAGTCCGCCGAGGTGAGCGCGGCGACCCGCTCGTCGCCCGGCCGGTACGGCACGGCGGCGCACACCTGGACGCGGGCGCCGACCAGCGCGGGGACGGCCGCGGCCAGCCGGTCCCGTACGTCGGCGCCGGACTCCTCGCCGACCAGCCGCCGGACCAGGCCGTCCACCCCGCCGTCGACGATGGGGCCGGGTCGCCGCGCGAGGGCGTCCGCGAGGTCGTGGGCGCAGCGCAGCGCCTCGGTGATCGCGGTGTCGGCCAGCGGCCCGTCCGACTCTAGCACCCACAGGTACCCGAGGCAGCGGCCGTCCGCGCGGATCGGTACGCAGACGCGCGGGGCCATCCCCAGCGTGGGGTTGGCGGGGACGTGGACCGGGCCGGTCGCCTCGGCGATGCCGTGCCGGTTCTGCCAGTCCTGGATCGCCGGGGCGACCTGCCGGGTCAGGATGGCCGCGATCCGCGCGGCGTCGGCACCGGCCTCGTGCGCGCTGTAGGCGACGAGCCGGCCGTACGGGTCATCGACCGACACGCCGTGCCCGATGCGGGCGGCCAGCGCGTCCAGCCTCGCCTGGACTCCGCCGCTCTCCACCGGCCCTCCCGTCCTTCGACACTCGCGTTCCGACAAGTGTAGGAACGGCGACGCGCAGGTCACGGCGTCCATCCGATGCGCCGGCCGGCAGCCGCGATCTAGGTTCGCCGGGTACGGGCCGCCCGCGCGCGGCCGCCGTCCCGCAGTCACCAGGAGATCCGCCCGATGGGACGTTCCCTCGCCGCCCGCCCCTGGGTTCCGGCACCGAGCGAGAAGCGCGTGCGGGAGGTGTCGGAGTCGGTCGCCGACCGGTCCGCCCCCGCCGTGCTGACCGAGCTCGACCGGCTCGTCACCGAGAACCACCGCATCCACGACGTCGAGTCGATCAATCTCAACCCCGCGACCAACGTCATGAACCCGCGGGCCGAGGCGATGCTGGCGGCCGGGCTCGGCTCGCGGGCCTCGCTGGGCCACCCGGCGGACAAGTACGAGACGGGCCTGGAGGCGATCGAGCAGATCGAGATCATCGCCGCCGAGCTGGCGGCGGAGGTCTTCGGCGCCCGGTACGCAGAGGTCCGGGTGGGCTCGGGCGCGCTGGCCAATCTCTACGCCTTCATGGCGACCTGCCGGCCCGGCGACACGATCATCGCGCCGCCGGCCGACATCGGCGGCCACGTCACGCACCACGGCCCGGGTGCGGCGGGACTGTACGGGCTCACCACCGTGCCGGCGCCGGTCGCCGCGGACGGCTACACCGTGGACGTCGACGCCCTGCGCGCGCTGGCGGAGGAGACGCGGCCGGCGTTGATCACGATCGGGGGCAGTCTCAACCTGTTCCCGCACCCGGTCGCCGCCATCCGGGAGATCGCGGACTCGGTCGGCGCGCGTGTGCTCTTCGACGCCGCCCACCTCTGCGGCATGGTGGCCGGGCGGGTGTGGCCGCAGCCGCTCGCCGAAGGGGCCCACCTGATCACGATGAGCACGTACAAGAGCCTGGGCGGCCCCGCGGGCGGGCTGATCGTCACCGACGACGCCGAGCTCGCCGAACGCCTCGACGCGATCGCCTACCCCGGGCTGACCGCGAACTTCGACGCCGGGCGGACCGCCGCGCTGGCCGTGACGATGCTCGACTGGAAGGTCGCCGGGCGGGCGTACGCGGAGACCATGGCGGCGACCGCCGCCCGCCTCGCCGCGGAGCTCGGGGCGCTGGGCGTGCCGGTCTTCGCCGCCGATCGTGGCGCGACCCGGTCGCATCAGTTCGCCGTCCTCGCCCACCGGTACGGCGGCGGGCAGCGGGCCGCGCGCCGGCTGCGCCGGGCGAACCTCCTGGCCTGCGGCATCGGCCTGCCGGTGGCGCCGGTCGACGGCGACACGAACGGTCTTCGCGTCGGCACCCCCGAGATCGTCCGGCTCGGCATGACGGAGGCGGACATGCCGGCGCTGGCCTCTTTCATCGCCCGGGGCCTCGACCCGGACACCGAGCCGGAGGCGGTCGCCGCCGAGGTGACCACGTGGCGCGCGGGGTTCTCCGGAGTTCACTTCACCGTTCGCTGAGCCGGACCGCCACGGTCTCCCGACCCTCGGCGGCAGCGTCAGGTTGCCAGCCGAGGGTCGTTAATTTGTCACATCTGCCGATTCCAGGTTGTTAGAAGTTCACTTACCGTCTGATCGGATCCTCCGCCAGAAAGGGGTCAGAAATGGCCTGGATCAGACGAAGTGGGCTGACGGTCCTGGCGACCGCGGCCGGGATCATGCTGGGCGTCTCGTCCGCCAGCGCGGCGACCGGCACGGTGAACACGAGCGGTGTGGCCCTGACCGTGCGTTCCGGGGCCGGCACCGGCTACACGGCGGTCGGGAGCGTGGCGGACGGGGCGGGCGTCACCATCTCGTGCCAGACGCGCGGGACGACGGTCACCGGCACCTACGGCACCAGCAGTATCTGGGACAAGATCACGAGTCCGGCCGGCTACGTCGCGGACAGTTACATCTACACCGGTTCGGACGGCACCGTCGCGCCCCCGTGCGTCCAGACGGTCACCGACGACTACCCGTACAAGTCCGACTCGTCGAGCGAGGCGGACCCGTGGCTCTTCTACAAGCGGGAGTGCGTGTCCTTCGCGGCCTGGCGGGTCCGGCAGCGGCTCGGCGTCGACTTCACCAACTCCTACCGGGGCGTGCACTGGGGCAACGCCAACAACTGGGACGACGCCGCGCTGTCCGCCGGGGTCAGGGTCGACCACACCGCCAAGGTCGGAGCCGTCGCGCAGTGGAACACCGGCTCGTACGGCCACGTCGCCTATGTCGCCCGGGTGAACAGCGACGGCACCATCCTGGTCGAGGAGTACAACTACCTCAGCGCCCACAACTACGACACGCGGACGATCAGCGCGAGCAGCGTCGGTAACTACATCCACTTCTGACCCGGATGCGCCGTGGGCCCGTGCCGATGGTTCGGGCCCCGGTCCGGTTCAGTCCAGGACCGACCTGACCGACTCTTCAGAGCGGCCGATCACCGCGGTGCCGTCGTCGGCGGTGATGATCGGTCGCTGGATCAGGATCGGGTGCGCGACCAGGGCGTCGAGCCACCGGTCGCGGGCGGCGGGCTCCCGCTCCCAGGACGCCAGGCCCAGCTCCCGCGCGACGGCCTCCCCGGTACGAGTGATGTCCCACGGCTCGAGGCCGAGACGGCCCAGGACCTTCTCCAGCTCCTCCCGCGTGGGCGGCTCCTCCAGGTAGCGCCGCACCGTGTAGTCGGCGCCCTCGGCGTCCAGCAGTGAGATCGCCGACCGGCACTTGGAACAGCGGGGGTTGATCCAGATCTCCATGGCGGGCCGGTCCTCCGGTGGCGTTGGGTCGTTCTGACGGCTCGACGGCACCAGCGACCATAGCCGAGACGGCCGCGGTGCGCCGGGCGCTCAGGCCGACGCCGCGTCGGCGCTCTCGGTCCGCGTCTTCGCCTCGTCGGCCGCCGGTACGGGCCGGTCGCCCTCGTCGACGAGCACCTGCTCCAGCTTGGCCAGGGCCAGGACCAGGAGCAGGGCCGCGATCGGGATGATCACAGGTGCCACCAGTGCCGTGATCAGCATCAGGCACGCCTCCTCCGTGCCACGACATATCCGCACCAAATGCCCTGCCCGCAGAGCAGAAGAGGTTCGTCTGATCTGCGTAGATATCCGGTCAGGTGCGCAAAGCTTGCGGCCGCCCGCGCCGATGTACCGCGTGTCGCCACCCGGGAGGCGTATCCGCGACGGTGGTCGAACACGTTCGCGACGAACTTGTTCGTTGCGAACATGTTCGCTATCTTGGCTGGGACATGACCCGTCTCCCGAGGAGTCCCCTATGACCACCCAGCACTCGATCGCGATCGTCGGCGCCGGCCTGGGCGGCCTCGCCCTCGCCCGCGTGCTCCACGTCCACGGCATCCCCGCGACCATCTACGAAGCAGAGGCCTCCCCGGCCGTCCGCACCCAGGGCGGCATGCTCGACATCCACGAGGAGTCCGGGCAGGCCGCGCTGCGGGCCGCCGGCCTGTACGAGGAGTTCCGGGCGATCATCCATCTCGGCGGTGAGGCCCTGCGCATCCTCGACAAGGACGCCGTCGTCCACCTGAGCGAGGACGACGACGGCGAGGGCGGCCGCCCCGAGGTCGAGCGCGGCGGCCTGCGCGACCTCCTGCTCGACTCGCTGCCCCCGGACACGGTCCGCTGGGGCGCCAAGGTCACCGGAGCCCGCCCGCTGGGCGGCGGCCGGCACGAGGTGACCCTTGCCGACCGCTCCACCTTCACCACCGACCTGCTGGTGGGCGCGGACGGCGCCTGGTCACGGATCCGCCCGCTCGTCTCCGACGCCGCTCCGGCGTACACGGGGGTGTCCCTGGTCGAGGCCGATCTGCTGGACGCCGACGTCCGCCACCCCGGGCACCTCGCCCTTCTCGGCCGGGGCTTCGCCCAGGCGCTCGGTCCGGGCAAGGGCTTCCTGGCGCACCGTGAGCCCGACGGGAGCCTGCACGTCTACATCGCGCTGCGGACACCGTCCGACACCCTCGCGGGGATCGACTTCTCCGACACCAGGGCCGCCAAGGCGGCGCTGCTGGGCCACTTCGCCGACTGGGACGAGAGGCTGCGGGCACTGATCACCGACGCCGACGGCGCGCTGGTCCCGCGACCGCTCCACGCCCTGCCGGTCGGCCACCGCTGGGACCGCGTTCCCGGCGTGACCCTGCTCGGCGACGCCGCCCACCTGATGTCGCCGTTCGCCGGGGAGGGCGCCAACATCGCCCTGCTCGACGGCGCCGAACTGGGCGAGGCCGTCGCCGCGCACCCCGGCGACACCGAGGCCGCGCTCGCCGCCTACGAGCGGGCGATGTTCCCGCGCGGTGAGAGCGCGGCCGCCGGGTCGATGCTGAGCCTCGACCTCTCCTTCCGTGACGACGCCCCGCACGGCGTGCTCGAGATGTTCGCCGGGGCGCGCTGACCTGCCGCCGCGGACCTCCTGCCGGGCGGCTCGGTGATCAGGGGCGGGGGTGTTCGCGATCCCGTTGATCAAGACGTGGAAGCCCCAGGCGATGCGGGACTCCGGCGAGCCGGTGAGCAGGTCGTCGGTGACGGCCGCGAGATGGGGGCGGGTGCCGGGCGGAACACCGTGTACGGCGGCGCGCAGGGCGTTCCACTGCTCCTCGGAGTCGGCGCCCCTCGCCCTCGGCGCCCGGCGCGTGCTCCGCCGCGGTCGCCGTCGCGTACTGCAGGAGCGCGTCCACGCCCCAGGCCGCCTGGCCGGACGGGACATCGCCCTCGTCGAGCAGGGCGAGCAGCGCCTCGATGAGGTTCAGGTAGTGCTCTCCGTGCGGTCGGGTCACCAGCGCGGACTGGGCCAGGCCGGGGTAGGCGAACAGCACGTTCAGGTAGGAGGTGAGCACCGCCTCCAGCCGCTCACGCCAGTCGCCCGTGGCGTGGACCGGGCCGAGGTCGACGGCTCCGAGCAGCCGGTCGAGGATCGCGGCGTGCAGCTCCGCGGCGTCGCGCACGTAGACGTACAGCGAGGCCGGTCCGGTGTCCAGCTCCTGCGCCAGGCGTCGCATGGTGACGCGCCGCAGGCCCTCGGCTCGCAGGAGTTCCACTGCGGTGGTGACGATGCCGTCCCGTGTGAGGGCGGGCTTGGCCGGACGTTCCCGGCGGCTGCGCGGGGCCGTCGAATGACCTGTCATGCGCCAACGGTAGCGAACATGTTCGTTCGCTCAGACGACCGCCGACGGGCGCGGCAGGCGCGCGGTCCGGGTGAAGAAGGTGTTGATCCGCTGCACCGTGCTGGTGAAGTCGTCGAAGTCCACGGGCTTGGTGACGTACGCGTTCGCGTGCAGGAGGTACGTTCCGGTGACGTCGTCGGCGTTGGCGGACGTGGTGAAGACGACCACCGGGATCGACCGGAGGTCCGCGTCGCTCTTGATCTGCTCCAGCACCGTGCGTCCGTTGCACTTGGGGAGGTTCAGATCGAGCAGCACCAGGTCCGGCCGGCCCGCGTCGGGGTGCGCGCCTCGCCGGTGCAGGAAGTCGAGTGCCTCCTGCCCGTCCTCGACGATGAAGAGCCGCGGTGCGGGGTCGCCGTCCGGGTCGGCGAAGGCCTCCTGGATCAGCATCTGGTCACCCGGGTCGTCCTCGACGACGAGGACGCTCAGGGGCTCCGAGGGCGTCGTCACCGGATGACTCTCCCGCGTTTCGTGGCCCGGGGCGGCCGGGGGCCGGTCATCGTCATGGCGGGTGAACACGGGGAGAGGTCTCTCGATTCGGCGATCGGCGTGCGGGGTGGCGGAACGGGCGGTTCGGGTCGGTGCCGTGGTGGCCAGAGCCGCACTCCTCGCAGGCGGGTGCGGTTCAGCCGACGACCTCGGACGTCGCTTTACGGAATCCTATTTCATGAAGCGTGATGACGCTAACAGAGCGTATGCGCGCCTGGGAAGCGCGGGAGCCGGTCTCCGCGCCGCTCCCGCGGACGCGCCCCGCCGTGCCATGGGGAAGGGGCCGCGGTGCCGCGTGGCACGGCGGCCCCTTCCCGGCCGGCGGATCCTCCGGCCGGCGTCTGGGCCTGGACGGCCGGCGGTTCCGGCCGACGTGATCGCCTGGGCGGGCGGTCAGCGGGTCACGGCGTGTCCGTCACGATTCCGCCGACGAGGGGGTGCGCCGCGACGGCCGCCGAGCCGCCGTAGTTCGCCTCGACGGCGGCGCGCTCGGAGGCGTTCGGCGTGGCGTTGGTGCACGAGACGCCGCCGGTCGAGCCGGACATGAGGGACGAGCACGGGCCCGGCTTGGCGTCCGGAAGTCCGAGGATGTGGCCGAGCTCGTGGGCGGCGATGCGCGTGGTGTTGTACCCCTCGCCGACCGCCTCGCGGCCGAACCACACCGTGCCGCGCCCGCCGGGGCGTATCGGGCCGAGCGTCGACTGCGGCCACCCGTCGAACGCGACGATCCGGATCTGGGCGGTCGCGCCGGGGGCGGCCTCGACCAGCCGGACGTTCTGCACGTTCGCGTTCCAGACCTGCGCGCCGGCGACCACGGCGCTCTTGAACTCCGCGGCCTGGCTGTCGTCGTAGTAGAGGGTGGTCGTGGCGAGCGCGGCGCGCTGGGGAGCGGCCGCGGCCGACGCGCCGGCGGCCGGGATGACGGCGACGGAGAGAGTGAGCGCGCTCGCGCCGATGAGGGTGAGGGTGCGGAACGGCATGGCGGGGGCCTTCCTCTGGCGGGACGACTGTGTCCCGGGTCAGGTCGGCCTGATCCTAGATCCGGATGTGCACCTCAACAAGTACGGTCAGGAGGAGAAAACAAAACAGTAGTAATCGCCCGAATCCGTCAAAATCCGCCCGTGTCAGGTCGTGGGAGTCCAGGGATAAGACGCCATGGCCTTGGCGCCACGACGGCCCGCGCGCAGCCGGAACGCCGCGGCGACGAGCGCGCCGACGCTCACCAGAATGAGACCGCCGAGGCCGGCCAGCAGCGCCGGAGCAGTACCGTTTCGGCTGGTCAGCCCCGGGAAGGGCTACGCCGGGAGGTCGGCCGTGACGCGTCCGTTCTGTTCGGCGGAACTGTGGGAGGCCGGCCGCCACGCCGGTCCCGACTCGTTCGGGGTGCTCCGGTTCACCTCAGTGTTCGAGCCGGCATGCCCGTCGCCGGACTGGGCCGCGTACGACCCGATCGGCGGGATGCAGACGCACACCGCGGAGCTGACCAGGTGCCTGGACCGGATGGGCATCCGGCAGACCGTGTTCACCTCGCGGCTGGCCGGCCCGGCCGGGCGGAGGCCGTACGGCTCCGGCGCCGTCGTCGTGCGCACCGGGCTGCGGGTGCCGGTCCTGCGCCAGGCCTGGGCGCCGCCCGCCCTGGCCAGGGCGCTCGGTCCGCAGGGCACGGCGGACGTCGTGCACGCGCACAGCGGCGAGGACCTGGCCGTGCTGCCGGTGGCCTGGCTCGCGGCGGTCCGGCACGGCTGTCCCCTGGTGGTCACCCTGCACAGCAGCCTGCGGCACACGGTCCGCGGCACGTCCCCGCGCGCCGCGGTGCTGCGGCTGCTGGGCGGCCCGGTGGAACGGCGGGTGCTGGCCGCCGCGGACGCGGTCATCGCGCTGACGCCCTCCGCTGCCCGGCGGCTGCGCGCGGACGGGATTCCGCCGGACCGCGTGCACGTCATCCCCTCCGGGTTCGACCCCGAGCTGTTCGCGGCGGCCCGGCCCGATCCGTTCCCCGACGTGTCGCACCCGCGCATCGCGTACGTCGGCCGGCTGGCGGCCCAGAAGGGCGTGGCGGTGCTCCTCGAGGCGTTCGCCCGGTGTCGGGTGCCGGCCACCCTGTTGATCGTCGGCGACGGTCCGCGGCGTGCCGCGCTGGAACGGCGAGCGCGGGAACTACGAGGCGAGGTCCGGTTCACCGGGCTCATCCCGCACGCCGAGGTCCCCGCGGTCCTGCGGCACGCGGACCTGCTCGTCCTGCCGAGCGTGTACGAGGAGCTCGGCTCGGTGCTCGTCGAGGCGATGGCCGTGGGCCTGCCGGTGGTCGCCGGCCGGGTGGGCGGGGTTCCCGACCTCGTCCGCGACGGCGTCAACGGGCTCCTGGTCGCGCCCAAGGATCCCGTGGCCTTCGCCGGCGCCATCGACCGGGTCCTGGCCGACCCGGACCTGGCCGATCGCCTGGGCACCGGCGCCCGCGAGACCGTACGGGGCCACACCTGGCCGGCGCTGGCCGAACGCGTCGCCGCCGTCTACCGGCAGGTCCTGTCCGGCCGGCTCACCGCGGCCCGTCCGTACCGTGAGTGACTGTCCGGGCCACGGTCGCTCCCGCCACGGCAGAGGTTCAGGGGAGGATCGAGTCGACGTAGCCGCCGTCGGCGCGGACGGCGCCGCCGGTCGTCGCCGAGGCCAGGTCCGAGCTCAGGTAGGCGATGAGGCGGCCGATCTCGGCGGGCTCGATGAGCCGCTGGATGAGGGAGTTCGGCCGGTGCTCGCGCATGAAGCGGCGCTCCGCCTCGTCCCAGGGCAGGTCGTCGCCGACGAGCTCGCCGACGAACGTCTCGACGCCCGGCGTGTGGGTGGGGCCGACGATGACCGAGTTGACGGTGACGCCGCTGCCCGCCGCGGCCTTGGCGAAGCCCCGCGTGACCGCCAGCAGGGCCGTCTTGGTCATGCCGTAGTGCACCATCTCGGCGGGGATGGCGACCGCCGAGTCGCTCGCGATGTTGAGCACCCTGCCCCAGCCGCGCTCCATCATGCCGGGCAGGTAGGTGCGCGTGAGGCGGACCGCCGACAGGACGTTGACCTCGAAGTACCGGCGCCACTCGTCATCGTCGATCTCGAGGGCCGGCCGGACGCCGAAGATGCCGAGGTTGTTCACAAGGACGTCCAGGTCGGGCACCCGCTCCCGGAGCTCGGCCGCGCCCTCCGCCGTCGCCAGGTCGGCGGCGACGGCGGTCACCTCCGCGTCCGGCACCTGGTCGGTGATGGTGGCGGCGGCCCGCTCGGTCTTCTCCTCCCCGCGCCCGTTCACGACGACGGCCGCGCCCGCACGCGCGAGTTCCGTGGCGATGGCCAGCCCGATGCCCTGGCTGGACCCGGAGACGACGGCGCGGCGGCCCGACAGATCGATGTTCATCGATCCATCTTCACTCCGGAGCGCTCACGGAGCGGCACCGACTCGCCCGTTGACGCGCCGGCCGTCCCGTGACGGGAGACCGGCGCGTACGGGACGGGCCCGCGCCGCGGCGCGCTACTCGGCGTGCGCCAGCCGCCGGCGGAACTCGACGTTCGCGCTCTCCATCACCCGGTTCAGGTGCGCGATCTCGTCCTCGGTCGGCTCACGGCGCAGCTCGACACTGATGGCGAACTCGCCGTCCTTCACGGTGACATGGAGCTGCTCCAGAAGGTCCTGCGGCAGCCTGCCCATGACGAACTCGCGGAACGCCTCCGCGATCGTCCCCTCGATGTCGCCGCATCCGCACGAACGACCATCCATGATCGCCTGGAGGTGGCTGCGCCCCACGATGGCGTCCGGGTGTGCCACGTCCAGGGTGGCCAGCCCCGCCTCGACCACCTGCCGCGCCTCGGCCAGGCGCTCCCGGTGCTGCAGGAACAGCCCCAGCGCGATCCGCGTGCGGCCGAGCATCTCGTAGTCATGCCCGAGTTCGGCGGCCGCCAGGGCCTCGCGCAGGCATTTCTCCGCCTCGGCCGGCCGGTCGGCCTCCGACAGCGCGAGCCCCCAGTTGCGCAGCACCTGGCTGCTGAGCTCCGGACGGCCGATGGCGTCCGCGCGGGTACGCGCCTGCGCGTACGTCTCCAGCGTCCCCGCCAGGTCACCCGCGTCGCTCTGCGCCATCGCCAGGCCGAGCGTCGCCATCACGGCCTCCTCCGCCCTGCCCTGGCGGTCGTACGAGGCGAGGACGGATCGGATCGCCGCGATGCGCCCGGCCCCGTCTCCGAGGTGGCGGCCCAGGTTCGCCGACAGGGACAGCGCGTTGAGCGTGGCCTGGTGGTCGGGCCCCAACCGGGCCTCCAGCGCGGTGACCAGGCCGGTCAGGACCGCCTGGCCCACCGCGCCGGCCGTCGTCACGTCGGTCCGGTTCAGCACCGTCATCGCCACCTGCTCGACGAGCTCGTCGGGCAGCTGGTCCAGCCCGGGGAAGAGGGGATCGGTCCCGCCCTCGGCCGTTACGATCTCCGCCCGGAACGCCAGCGCGGTGGCGACCCGTTCGTGGCCGTTGCGCCAGAAGTTGGCGATCACCTCCTCGATCGCCTCCCGTGCCTCCTGGACGGCGCCGCGCTTGAGGAGGACGTCGGCCAGCGATTCGAGGCCGAAGGCGTACCCGGGATGCGAGCGACCGTAGAAGGCCAGCCGCTCCTGGAGGTTGCGTCGCAGCTCGGCGTCGGCCTCCTCAAGCCGGCCGGTCATCATCAGCGCGGCGCCCAGGTTGAGCCGGTAGGTCAGATGCTCCTTGTGCGCCTCGGGATCCTCGGGTATCGGACCCGCGCACGCGCTGCGGAAGCACTCGATCGCCCGGTCCGGCAGGCCGCAGCCGAACAGGAGGTTGCCGAGGTCGCACTGCGCGGACGCCCATTCCGGACTGCCGCGGCCGTGCCTTCGCTCGACGGCCTGGAGCTCTCTCACCATGACTTGTTCGGCGTCGACCGGCCGGCCCTCCTGAAGGAGGGCGTACGCCATGTCGAGCGACGTCGGGGGTGCTGACATGGCCGGGGAGTCTATAGATCGCCTATGACGGTCGCCGGTGGGGCCGGCGGCTCGCGCGTGGCGGTGTCTCCGCTCGCCTCCGGCCCGAGTGGACGGGTCACCGAATCCTCCTCAGGACGAATACGGCGATGTCATCGGTGTGCCGGCTCGTCGGCCTGCTCTCGAGGAGCCTGTCGATGAGGTCGTCCAGCGGGAGACCCGCGGCGTCGGCGAGTTGCCGCGCCAGCGCGTCGGTGGCCTCGGTGAGGTCGACGCCGGGGGCCTCCACGAGACCGTCCGTGTAGAGGACGAGGGTCGTTCCCGGATGCAGAGGCGCCATGGTCACCGGGAACCAGGTCGACTCCCCGATTCCCAGCAACGGGCCGGGTTCGATCTCCAGCGGGTGGGCGTCCGGGGGCGGGCCGGGACTGCAGCACAGGAGCGGTTGCGGGTGTCCCGCGCTGGCCAGGGCGATCTCGTCGCCGGCGAGATCGAGTTGGGCGTAGAGGCAGGAGACGAACAGGTCGGTTCCGAGATCGGAGAGGACCTGGTCGGCGTTCCCCAGGACCTCGTCCGGTGACGCTCCGGCGGTGGCGTAGGCGTGGATCGCCGTGCGGACCTGACCCATCAGGGCCGCCGCGTTGACGTTGTGCCCTTGTACGTCGCCGATGACGGCGGCCGCGGTCGTGTCGTCGAGGCGTACCAGGTCGTAGAAGTCCCCGCCGATGTCCATCCCGTGGGTCGCGGGCAGGTAGCGGGCGGCGACCTCGAGCCCGGAGATCTTGGGCAGCGTGTGCGGTAGGAGGGCCTGCTGCAGGCCGTGGGCGAGGTCGTTCTTGGCGTCGAAGAGGCGGGCCCGATCGAGGGCCTGGGCGATCAGGCCGGCGAGTGAGGTGAGGACCGCGCGTTCGTCGGCGGTGAACCTGCGCGGCTCGTCGTAGGAGATGATGCAGCAGCCGACGGGCCGGCCCGAGGCGATCAGCGGCAGGAACGCCCATGCCTTCTTGCCACCGATCTTGGGGCCCTGGGGGTGGACGACGGCGATCTCCGCGGGATCGGCGAAGAACGAGGGGACGCCGCTGATGACGGCGAGGGCCCCTGGGCTGTCCATGGACTCCAGCGGCACGCCGTCGAGCCGCTCGATGGCCTGCGGCGGATATCCGCGATGGCAGATGATCTTGAGGCGTCCGGCGTCGACGACGGAGATCACCAGGCCTTGGGCGCCGAACGCGGGCAGGACCTGGTCGGCGACCAGGTCCCCGACGTCGCGTACGCCGACGGCCTCGGTCAGCGCGGCCGCCAGGTGCACCAACTCGTAGAGCCGCCCGAGACGGGCGGTGTCGGCCCAGGGCGCGGCCGGGTCGGTGGCCGTCGTTCGGCAGGCGGCCCGCTCTCCGCCCCGGGCGTCGCTCCGGATCAGGCGGATGCTGATCCCGCAGGCGTCCGGGTAGAGCTGGAGATCCAGCCACACACCCGGTGGTCGCAGCACGGTGTAGCGGACCGGTTCCCGGCTGATGACCGCGGTGCGGTACCGGTCCTCGTAGATCGGGTTGTCCAACCAGGGCATCGACTGTCGTGGCCGGGTGCCCAGCAGGCGTTCCACGTCCTGGCCGAGCAACTCGGCAGCGCCGGTGGTGACGAAGGTGATGCGGCCGTCTCGGTCCAGCGCGAGACCGCCTTCGGGCAGGCGTTCGGCCCAGTCGACGGCCGCGACCGGCACGGAGCGCGGTCCAGCGGGCCACAGCGGGACGATGCGCGGCCGGTCAGGGATGTCGGGAGGGTGGCCTGCCTCATCCAGCGACCGGGCGATGCGCCGGGCACGGGCTTCGAGGTGGCCTCGCTCACGCGCGCCCGCGGTCGGCGGATGACTCGCGGGCCACATCATCAACAACGCGCCCCAGGCGCCACGCGAACCGGACAGCGGCAGGGCGGCGAGAGCGTACCGGTAGGGCAACACCGCCGCGACCTGCGGGTACATGCGGGCCATGTCACCCTGGGAGCCCACCCAGACGGCACGATCCTCCCGCACGGCGTCCAGCAGCGGACTGCACCGGAGCAACGGCAGGCGTTGCCAGGGCGCGACGAGCTCTTCCGGCACACCGCACATGGCGACCAGCCGAAGCTCCCGCTGCTCACCGGCGCCCAGGAAGACGGCGCCGGCCGAGGCGCCCGTACTCCGCACCGTCGCGGCGAGCTCCTCGCCCATCGGTTCGGCACCGCCGATCCGGTCACTCCACTCGGCCACCGCGCACGCCCCGAAGATCCACGGCGTCCACGGCGCCCGCCGCGCACGAACCCCCCATATGGGGACAATACGTCTGACGGTGGTGGTTGCGCATGGCAGCCCGCGTCTCAGGGGCGCGGCGGGGGCCCGCGCCGCGCTCCCCGGGTCTTCGCGGTGCTCGGGCTCAGTGGTCCTCGGCGACGCACTCGATCCAGTACCGGCCGGTGTCGTCGCGGTGCGCCCCGTGGATGTCGGTGTCGATGTAGGGGAAGGCCCGGTCGAAGTCCTCCAGGGCGCGAAGGTAGCTCATCACCGGCCCGTCGTCCGGACCGGTGGACTCGCCCGGCATCAGCATCGGGATGCCCGGCGGCGTCACGACGACGGTCGTGGCGGAGACACGGCCGGCCAGCTCGCTCAGCGGGACCCGCTCGGTGCGCGACCGGATGAGCGCCTGATAGCAGTCGGCCGGCGTCAGGACGGGGGAGGGCAGATCGGTGAAGACCTCGTCGAGCAGGACGTCGAGCTTCGAATCACGCAGCTTCCCGTGGACCTGCGCGCAGAGGGCGCGCAGCGTCACCCCGGACGGGCCGAACCCGGGCAGCACCTCCGCCAGGGGCAGGTCGCCGTCGTAGGCGTTCTTGAAGTCGATGAGCGCGTCGATCAAGGTGCCCCACTTGCCCTTCGTGATGCCGAGCGAGAAGAGCACCAGGAGCGTGTGATCGCCGGTCTTCTCCACCACGATGCCGCGCCGCTCGAGGTAGGCCGACACGATCTTGGCGGGGATCCCCCACTCCGTGGTGCCGCCGGCGGCGTCCGCGCCGGGACAGGTGATCGTCACCTTGATCGGGTCCAGCATGCAGTGGCCGTCGTCCAGGCCGTCGAACCCGTGCCAGGCGGCGCCGGGCGACAGCGTCCAGCAGCCGGGCTCGGTGGACAGCAGGTCCAGGTCTGCGTCCTCGAACGCCACCGCTTCGCCCGTCCGGGGATCGGTCACCCGCGAGGGCTGCCACACGCCGAAGAACCAGTCCGGGCGGGCGCCGTCCTCACGGATACGGGCGGCCAGCCGCACCATCGCCTGCCGGAAGCGGACCGCCTCGACGATCGCCTCCCCGGTGAGGAAGGGCCCGGACGGCCCGTCCATCATCGCGGCGGCCACGTCCAGTGAGGCGATCATCGGGTAGAGCGGTGAGGTGCTGGCGTGCATCAGGTAGGTCTCGTTGAACCGGTCGTGGTCCACGGGCGCGCGCGGCGACGGGCGTACGTGCAGCATCGACGACTGCGACAGCGCCGCCAGCAGCTTGTGCGTGGACTGGGTGGCGAAGACCGTCGGCCGGTCCGCCCCGGGCAGGGACCGCTCGTCGACGGCCATGCCGTAGCGGCGGGCGTAGAGCGGGTTGAACCGGGCGTAGGCGAACCACGCCTCGTCGAAGTGCACCCGCGGCACCGACGCGCCGAGCAGCTCCGCGACGCGCACGGCGTCGTAGCACAGGCCGTCATAGGTCGAGTTGGTGACCACCGCGTACGTGGCCTCCGGCGCCGCCGCGCCCGCCGTGAACGGGTGGCCGCCGAGCCGGTCGCGTACGGCGGCCCCCGCCAGCGCCCCGGCGGGGATCGGGCCGGCCAGGCCGAGGCCGTTGCGCTCGGGGACCAGGTAGACCGGCCGGGCGCCGTTGATGGCGAGGGCGTGCTGGATCGACTTGTGGCAGTTGCGGTCGATCAGCGCCAGCTCGCCGCGGGCGACCGCGTGGTGGCCGACGATGCGGTTGGCGGTCGAGTTGCCGTTCATCACGAAGTACGTCCGCTCGGCGCCGAAGATCCGAGCGGCGTTGCGCTCGGCGTCGCCGATCGGACCGGTGTGCTCCAGCGGCGAACCCAGCTCGGGGACCGAGATCGACAGGTCGGTGCGCAGCAGCCGCTCGCCGTAGTAGTCGAAGAACGCCCGGCCCACCGGGGACTTGAGGAACGCCACGCCGCCGGCGTGGGCGGGGGTGTGCCAGGAGTAGCGGTGGTGGTCCTCCAGGTGGCGCAGTGCCTCGAAGAACGGCGGGAGCGTCTGCTCGGTGTACTCCTCGGCGGCGTGCGCGATGCGCCCGGCGATGAAGTCGGGGGTGTCCTCCAGCGGGAAGACATAGCCCTGGATCACCTCGTAGACCCACAGCGGGACGTCGCGCGGCTCCTGCTCGGCGGTGAGCAGGAAGACCGGCAGCCGGTGGAACCGTTTGATCACCGCCGCCATGATCTCCTCGGCGCCGGGAGCGTCCCACCCGGCCAGCAGCCCCGTCAGCGTCGCGTCCGAGCGGATCACCGCGAGTGCGTCGGCGGTGCGATGGGTCCAGCGCACCCGCAGGTCGTGCTCCTCCATCGCCGCGGAGAGGCGGCGGAGCTGTTCGGCGACCGCCGAGTCGGCGTCGGGCCGCTCGTCGACGGCGAGGAGAATCGCGCGTTCCATCCCAGGACCTCCACGGCGCTCGGGGGGATGTGCCGACGGGGCGCCGTCACCGGCCGACACTCCGCGTGCTGGAATCACTGCGAACTGTAACACCGGCCATGATCGACGGAAAGTGTCGGAGAAAACGCGGAAGGTCACCTCTCCCGGCGCGTCAGTCCCACTCCCAGCCGATCCCGAGGTATCCGCCGGCCTGCAGTCCGAACTCGATGACGTGGACGGTGTGGGCGCTGGACAGCCGCAGGTCGGTCTTCTCCGCCGTCCGGGCGGCGCCGTCCGGACGCCACGTCCGGTAGCAGCGGGCCGGGACGGTCGACGGATGGAACTCGATCTCGAGGAGGTACTCGTGCTGGGGGAACCGGAAGCCCCGGCCCTCCTCGGTGTCGGGCGGCCCCGGCGGGGAGAAGCCGAAACCGTACTCGATCAGGTAGGTCTCGCCGCGCGCCAGCGGCCGGTCGAACAGCAGTTCCGACGCGACCATCGCCTTCGCCTCGTCGGTACGGACCCGGCCGAACCTGCAGCGGCTCGCCTCCTTGTGCGTGGGCAGCACGCCGTGTTCGTTGTGGTAGACGCAGAGCCAGCGGTCCACCCCCGGCTGCTGCGCCTGGAGGACCGCGCGCGTCTGCGCCGACCGAAGGTCCCGGTCCGGGCCGAGGACGTAGCGGTCGTGCAGGCTCAGGCAGGTGATCCGGCCGTCCGTCCGGTCGCCGATCTCGTCGAGCAGGTCGAGGGCCCCATGGTTCGGGAAGATCCCGGCCGGCGGCGACCAGGTCCCGGCCGGGCGGTTGTCGGGCGGTTTGAGCAGCGTGATGAGGGAGTTGCGCGGCAGTTCGAGGATGCTCTCCAGACCGCGTACCGCCCGGAGCGAGTCGGGGCGCTCGGGGCGGGTCCGCCCGCGCTGCCAGTAGCTGAGGCTGGAGAGACTGACATGGACGCGTCGCTCCCGCAGCCGCCGTTGGAGGGTCTCCAGCGTGAGGCCGCGAGCCTGGATGGCGGCCTGCAGCGCCACGTCGAAGGGACCGCTCCGAACCACCTGGAGGAGATCATCCTCCACCATGCTCCGCACTGTTCGAGTGCCTCCGGTCGCGGAAGGCCACCCCCGACCTGGCCTGACTGGGTACGGACAGGGCTGTGTACGCCATGAAAGATCTCAGTCGAATCGCCCGGTTGGCAAGGCCCCGACAAAGGCGATCACCCCGGACCTCGGCAGGCGGGGCACCGAGGTCCGGGGTGATCCGGTCGGGAATTACGGTCGGCGAGCCCCGCACGCTCCTTCTTGGGGGGCTGAAGGGATGATGATCGTCGCCGTGAGACGCCGTCAACATTTTCCATGGCGTCTAGAATTCACTGTTAATATCAGTTAACGCGGTTTTTGATCATTCCCATTCCCACTCCAGTCCGATGATCCCGCCCGTCATACCGCTGCGCATGATGTGGACGCCGCCCGACGACCCGACCCAGAGTTCGGCGGTGCGGCGCCGTGGAACCTCGACGCCGGAGCGGTCGTAGCGGTAGCAACGCGCCGGCAACGTCCGCCGGTCGAACCGGACGACGGCCAGGTAATCCCTTACCGGATGGCGAAAGCGGCGATCATAGAATTGCGCGATCGGCCGGTCTCCCGGAAACTCGATCTCGTATTCGACGACCGCGGTGTCGCCGCGCGAGAGCACCCGGTCGAAGAAGATCTCGAAGGCGACGAAGCCCGCCTCATGGCGGACGCGCCCCCGCCGGCAGTACCGGAGCTCGCCGAGCGCCGGCGGCGGATCCGTCGCGGCCTCGGCGCGGTGCACGGCGACGACCCGGTCGACGTCGTCGCCCGACGCCCGCACCACCTGCCGCACCGACAGTGAGCGCGGCCGCCGGTGCGCGTCGACCTCGTAGACGTCGTGCACGCTGAGCCATTCGAGCCGGTGGTCGGACGAGCGGTCGAGCTGGCCGAGCATCGTGACGACGGGCCCCGGGTCGGGCCAGAGGCGGGCCGGAGACAGTGGCCCGCCCCCCGTCTGGCCGCGGCGCCGGCGCGGTCCCAGCAGATCGGTCAGGGCGCCGGACGGCAGCTCGAGAATCCGCTCGAGCGCGCCGACGGCGGCCATGGAGTCGGGGCGCTGCGGTCTGCTCCGTCCGCCCTGCCAGTAACTCAAAGTGGCGGTGCTGACCGAAACTCCCCGCTGGCGGAGCCGATTCCGCAGGCTTTCCAGGGTGAGGCCGCTCTCGTGAATCGCCGTCCGCAGTGCGACGGAGAACTCCGTGGCACCGGAGGAATGGTCTCGGGAGGCGTTTCCCGGCATCGAGATTTCGGGGACTCCGTCCTCGCCGTCCGCGACGTCCATGAGTCGAGGTTAGGGCGGCTCCCGTACGCGCCGCTGACGGATGCCGGGCTACCTCGGCGTACCCGGAAAGCGGTATGCCGAAGTCCCTTGCGCGCTGCACTTGCCGTTTCCGTCACGCCCGGTAAGGCCGCCGGTCGGTGTCGCTCACGTGCCCTGCGGCCGGGGCCGCCGCCGGTGACGGCGGTCCCGGCCGCGGGGATACGGCCTCAGAGGTCGAGACCGGTGAGGACCAGGACGCGTTCCTCGGTGAGGTCGTTCATCGCGGATCGGACGCCCTCCCGGCCGACACCGGACTCCTTCCACCCGCCGTACGGCATCTGGTCCGCCCGGAAGCTGGGGACGTCGCCGATGATCACACCGCCGACCTGGAGGTCGCGGTGCGCCCGGAAGGCGGCCTGCACGTCGGTGGTGAAGATCCCCGCCTGCAGCCCGTACTTCGAGGCGTTCACGACCTCGAACGCCTCATCCAGGTCGCCGAACGGGGCGACCGTGAGGACCGGGCCGAAGACCTCCTCCTCCGCCAGCGCGCTTCCGGCGGGGACATCGGAGAGAACGGCCGGCGCCACCGTACGGCCGTCGCGGCCGCCGCCGGTCAGGACCGACGCGCCGCCCCGGCGGGCCTCGTCGATCCAGTCCGTGATCCGCTCGGCCGCCGCGTCGTTGATCACCGGGCCGACCTGGACCCCGTCGGCCGTCGGGTCGCCGGTCGGAAGCCGCTCGACCTCGGCGACGAGGTCGGCGACGAACGCGTCGTAGATGCTCGCGTGCACGAGCACCCGCTGGACGGAGATGCAGGACTGGCCCGCCTGGTAGTTGGCGAACAGCGCGATCCGGCGGGCCGCGCCGGGCAGGTCCGGCCAGTCGTCGTTCACGACCACCGCGGCGTTCCCGCCGAGTTCCAGGGTGACGTGCTTGCGCGGCGCCTGCCGCTGGATCGCCCAGCCGACCGGGCCGGACCCCGTGAACGAGATCACCGGGAGCCGGGGGTCGTCGACCAGGGCGGCCATCCGGTCGTTCGGCACCGGGAGCACCGAGACCATCCGCGGCGGCAGGTCCGTCTCCGCGATGATCTCTCCGAGCAGCAGCGCGGACAGCGGAGTGGCGGGCGCCGGCTTCACGAGGATCGGGGCGCCGGCCGCGATGGCGGGCGCGACCTTGTGCGCGACCAGGTTCAGCGGGAAGTTGAACGGCGCGATGCCGAGCACCGGGCCGCGCGGGAAGCGCCGGACGACGGCGAGCCGTCCGGTCGCCGCCGCGTCGGTGTCCAGCCGCTGCAGGTCACCGGAGAAACGGCGGGCCTCCTCGGCGGCCCAGCGGAAGGTCGAGACGGCCCTGGAGACCTCACCGCGCGACCAGACCAGCGGCTTGCCGTTCTCCGCGGTGATCAGCCGGGCGATCTCCTCGGCGCGTTCCGCCAGCCGCCGCGAGATGTGGTCGAGGGCGGCGGCCCGTACGTGCGCGGGGGTGGCCTGGGCCTCGCGTCGTACGGCGTCCAGGTCGGCGACGGCCTGCTCGACCTGGGCGTCGGTCGGCACGGAGACGACGCCGACGACGGAGCCGTCCCAGGGGGAGGTCACCTCGAGGGTGTCCGCGCCGGTCGTGGGCGCGCCGGACAGGTGGAAGGGGATGACGTCTGACAAGACTGCGACCTCGTTCCGGACTCAGACGGACGCCGCGAAGGCCTGCTCGAGGATGTCGAGGCCCTCGGTGAGCAGGTCGTCGGTGATGGACAGCGGAGGCAGGAACCGCAGGACGTTGCCGTATGTTCCCGCCGTCAGGGTGACCAGGCCGGCGGCGTGGCAGGCCCGGCTCACCGCGGCGGTCAGCCCGGCGTCCGGGGTCTTCGCCGCGGGGTCGGAGACCAGCTCGACGGCGAGCATGGCGCCGCGGCCACGGATGTCGCCGATCTGCGGGTACTTGGCGGCCAGCTCGCGCAGCCGCGGCACGAACAGCGCCTCGATCGCGCGGGCCCGCGCCGGCAGGTCCTCGGCCTTCATCGTCTCGATCGCGCCGAGGGCGCCCGCGCACGCGACCGGGTTGCCGCCGTACGTGCCGCCGAGACCGCCGCCGTGGACGGCGTCCATGACCTGGGCGCGCCCGGTCACCGCGGCGAGCGGCAGACCGCCGGCGATGCCCTTGGCCGTGGTGATCAGGTCCGGGACGACGCCCTCGTGGTCGCAGGCGAACCAGTCGCCGGTGCGGCAGAAGCCGGTCTGGATCTCGTCGGCGATGAGCAGGATGCCGTTGTCGTGGCACCACTCCGCGATCCGCGCGAGGTACCCGGCGGGCGGCACGACGAACCCGCCCTCGCCCTGGATCGGCTCGATGATCACCGCGGCGGTGTTCTCCTCGCCGACCTGGGCGTGCAGCTGGGAGACGAACGCCTCGAACGCCTCGTCGGCGCAGTTCTCCGGGCCGGTCGGCCAGCGGTACGGGTACGCCATCGGCACCCGGTAGATCTCATTGGCGAACGGCCCGAAGCGGTGCTTGTACGGCATGTTCTTCGCGGTGAGCGCCATGGTCAGGTTCGTACGCCCGTGGTAGGCGTGGTCGAAGGCCACGATGGCCGACCGGCCGGTGTACGAGCGGGCGATCTTGACGGCGTTCTCCACCGCCTCGGCGCCGGAGTTGAACAGCGCGGAGCGCTTCTCGTGCTCGCCCGGCGTCAGCTCGTTCAGGGCCTCGGCGACCTCGACGTACTCCGCGTACGGGGTGATCATGAAGCAGGTGTGGGTGAAGTCGGCGACCTGCGCCTGCACCCGCTCGACCACGCGCGGCGCCGAGTTGCCGACCGTGGTGACGGCGATGCCCGAGCCGAAGTCGATGAGCTGGTTGCCGTCGATGTCGACCAGGATGCCGCCACCGGCGCGTTCGACGTAGACGGGGAGGCCGGTGGAGACGCCCGCGGAGACCGCGGCGTTCTTGCGTGCGTGCAGTTCGGCCGAGCGGGGACCGGGGATGGCGGTCTTGAGCACGCGGCGCTGTTCGATGCCGGGGGGCGGGGTCATGCTGTGGTTCTCCAGGTGGTGCGGTGTGTGCCGCTCAGTATGCGATGTGGTGCATGACGTGTTTGATCCGGGTGTAGTCCTCGAACCCGTACATCGACAGGTCCTTGCCATATCCGGAGTGCTTGAAGCCGCCGTGCGGCATCTCGGCGACGAGGACGCCGTGGGTGTTGACCCAGACGCAGCCGAAGTCCAGGCGCCGCGTCACGCGCATGGCGCGGCCGTGGTCGCGGGTCCACACGCTGGACGCCAGGCCGTAGTCGACGCCGTTGGCCCACCGTACGGCCTCGTCCTCGTCCGTGAACCGCTGCACGGTGATGACCGGGCCGAACACCTCGTTCTGCACGATCTCGTCGTCCTGCCGCAGCCCGGAGACGACGGTCGGCTCGTGGAAGTAGCCGGACGCCAGGTCGCCGCCGAGGCGGTCGCCGCCGGCCTCGACCGTGGCGTGGTCGGGCAGCCGGGACAGGAAGCCCCGCACGCGGTCGAGCTGCCCGGCGTTGTTGAGCGGGCCGAACGCCACGTCCGCGTCGTCGGGCCGCCCGGTGCGGGTCGCGCGGGCCTGCTCGGCGAGCGCGGCGACGAGGTCGTCGTGGATCCCCGGGGCCGCGAGCACGCGGGTGGCGGCGGTGCAGTCCTGCCCGGCGTTGAAGTACCCCGCCGCCGCGATGCCCTCGGCGGCGGCCGCGACGTCGGCGTCGTCGAACACGACGACCGGCGCCTTGCCGCCCAGCTCCAGGTGCACGCGCTTCAGGTCACGGGACGCCGCCGAGGCGACCTCCATGCCGGCCCGGACCGAACCGGTGATGGACACCATCTGCGGGACCGGTGAGTCGACGACGAGCCGGCCGGTCTCGCGGTCGCCGCACACGACGTTGACGACGCCGGGCGGCAGCACCTCGTGCATCAGCTCGGCCATCAGGACCGTGCTGGCCGGGGTCGTGTCCGACGGCTTGAGCACGACGGTGTTCCCGGCGGCGACGGCCGGGGCCCACTTCCACACCGCCATCATCAGCGGGTAGTTCCACGGGGTGATCTGGCCGCACACGCCGATCGGCTCCCGCCGGATCACCGAGGTCAGGCCGGGCGCGTACTCGCCCGCCGAACGACCCTCCAGCATGCGGGCGGCGCCCGCGAAGAACCGGATCTGGTCGACGATCGGCGGCAGCTCGTCCGTCGCCGTCAGCGCGACGGGCTTGCCGGTATCGCGCACCTCGACGCGGACGAACTCCTCGGCCCGCGCCTCCATGGCGTCGGCGATCGCCAGCAGCGCGCGCTGCCGCTCCGACGGCGTCGTGTCCCGCCACGTCTCGAACGCCCGCTCCGCCGCGGCGAACGCCGCGTGGACGTCCTCGCTCCCGGAGACCGGCGCGGTCGCGTAGACCTCGCCCGTCGATGGGTCGATCACCTCGCTCGTACGGCCGGAGGCCGCGTCGACACTCCTGCCGGCGATGACGTTCCGGATGTGCTCCATGGTCACTTCCCGTCGCTCAGGGCCATCGCGGACAGCAGTTCGTACGCCGCGTGGGAGGCCGCGATGCCGGTGATCTCGGCGTGGTCGTAGGCCGGCGCGACCTCGACGATGTCGGCGCCGACGAGGTTCAGACCGGCGAACGCGCGGAGGATGGCGAGCAGCTCACGGCTGAGCAGGCCGCCGGACTCGGGCGTTCCGGTGCCGGGCGCGAAGGCCGGGTCGAGCACGTCGATGTCGACCGAGACGTACACCGGGCGGTCCTCCACCCGCTCGCGGATCCGCTCGACCACGCCGCGCGTGCCGAGGTCCTCCATCTCCCGGGCGTGCACCGCCTGGAAGCCGAGCTCGGCGTCCTCGGTCAGGTCCGCCGCGTCGTACAGCGGGCCCCGGATGCCGACGTGCAGGCAGCCGGACAGGTCGAGCAGGCCCTCCTCGGACGCCCGGCGGAACGGGGTGCCGTGCGTGGTGGCCGCGCCGAAGTAGGTGTCCCAGGTGTCCAGGTGCGCGTCGAAGTGGACTACGGCGACCGGACCGTGGCGGCGCGTCAGCGACCGCAGCAGGGGGAGGGCGATCGTGTGGTCGCCGCCGATCGTCAGCAGCCGGCCCACCCGGTCGAGCAGCGCGTCCGAGCCCGCCTCGATCGCCCGTACGGCCTCGTCGATCGAGAACGGGTTGACCGCGATGTCGCCCGCGTCGGCGACCTGCTGCCGGCCGAACGGGCTGACGTCGAGCGCCGGGTTGTACGGGCGCAGCAGCCGGGACGACTCCCGTACGTGCGCGGGGCCGAACCGGGCGCCCGGCCGGTAGCTCACACCGGCGTCGAAGGGCACGCCGACCACGGCGACGTCGACGTCGGAGACCTCGTCGAGCCGGGGGAGCCGGGCGAAGGTCGCGGGCCCGGCGAAGCGGGGCACGACGCTGGCCACCACCGGGCCGACGCGGCCGTTCTCAGTGCTGCGCGGCAGGTCGTCAGACATGCGGGGGTTCCTCTCGTCCTTACCTGGCGAGGTAACCATAGGGCAACAGGGGTTGTCTGTGAAGAAACCATCTGCAAGCATTACGCACCACTCGGCAGGCGCGTTACTCCGCAAACCCCCACTAACCTGCACAAACAGCGGGAAAGGAGCCAGATGACCCCCGAGTCCGTCGACGAACCCGCCGCACGGCCGAAGGCCACCGAGGTCGAGCCCTACGGGATCGAGACGATCCCGGCCGACCACCGGCACTCCCGGCCGCTCGACCTGTTCCGCATCACGTTCGGCGGCGCCAACACGTTCGCGACCATCATCCTCGGCACGATCCCGATCGCCTCGGGCCTGTCCTTCTGGAACGCCGTGCTCGCCACGGTCACCGGCGTGTTCCTCGGCGCGCTCATCCTGTCGCCGATGGCCCTGTTCGGCCCGCGCAACGGCACCAACAACGCGGTGTCGTCCGGGGCGCACTTCGGCGTCGTCGGCCGGATCGTCGGCTCGTACCTGTCGCTGCTCACCGCGATCGCCTTCTACGCGATCTCCGTCTGGGTCAGCGGCGACGCGTTCGTCGGAGGGGCGAACCGGCTGTTCCACGTGCCGGACAACGACCTGGTGCGCGGCCTCGTCTACGCGGCGTTCGGCCTGCTGGTCATCGTGATCTGCGTGTACGGCTACGCGTTCATGCTGCTGGTGAACAAGGTCGTGGTCGTCCTCGGCACGGCGCTCATCCTGCTGGCGATCGTCGCGTACTCGGGGACCTTCCACGCCTCGTACGCCGGCGACCCGCACCTCTACCTCGGCGGGTCGTTCACCGCGACGTTCGTCGCCTCCGTCCTCATCACGATGGCCAACCCGATCTCCTTCGGCGCCTTCCTGGGGGACTGGTCGCGCTACATCCCGGACACGCACCGGCCCCGCACACTGATGGCGGCGCCGTTCTTCGCCCAGCTCTGCAGCCTGATCCCGTTCCTGTTCGGCGTCGCCACCGCGACACTCGTCACGAACGCGGCCGACTACACCGCCGGCCTGATCAAGATCTCCCCGCTCTGGTACGCGCTGCTGCTGCTCGTGGTGGCCTTCCTGGGCGGCATGTCCACCGGCGTCACCGCGCTGTACGGCACCGGCCTGGACTTCTCCTCGGTGTTCCCCCGGCTCAACCGGGTTCGGTCGACCCTGCTCATCGGCACACTGGCGTTCGTCTTCATCATCGTCGGCCGGTTCGTGTTCAACCTGGTCGACAGCATCAACGCGTTCGCCACGCTGATCATCCTTTGCACGTCGCCGTGGATGGTGATCATGTCGATCGGCTACTTCGTGCGCCGGGGCCACTACGTGTCGGCGGACCTGCAGGTCTTCAACCGCGGCCAGCGCGGCGGAGCGTACTGGTTCAACCGCGGCGTCAACTGGCGCTCGATGGCCACCTGGATCGTCGCCACGGCGGCGGGCCTGCTGTTCGCGAACGTCCCGCCGCTGCTGCGGGGGCCGTTCCGCGACGTCGCGGGCGGGATCGACATCAGCCTCGTCGTCACCCTGGTCAGCGCCGTGGTGCTGTACGTCGCCGCCCTGTACCTGTTCCCCGAACCCTCCTACGTCTTCCCCGACGAGGGACCGCGGGTCGTGCCCGTTCGGTCCGGCGCCAGGCCGGCGGTCGTCGACGATCCCAAGGCGTCCGTCCACCGCGTACGGCACCGGACCAAGGTCCTCGCCGGCAGTCCTGAAGAAAGGCCCAACGCATGATCGACCGAGCCGAGGAGACGGCCGTGGCGTCCGACGCCGAGGAGGTGCTCGCCGCGGCACGCGACCTCGTGACCGCGTTCGCCCGCCACGACACCGCCGCCTACTTCGACGCCTTCACCGCCGACGCGACCTTCATCTTCCACACCACCGACGCACGGCTCGGGTCGCGCGCCGAGTACGAGCGGTTGTGGGAGCGCTGGGAGACCGAGGACGGCTTCCGCGTCCTGTCCTGCCGCTCGCGCAACGGCGAGGTACGGATGGTCGGCCGCGACGGCGCCGTGTTCAGCCATGACGTGGAGACCAACGTCGCGGCGCAGGGCGAGACCAGCACCGTGTTCGAGCGCGAGACCATCGTCTTCGAGCGGGTCGGCCCGCGCTGGCTGGCCGTCCACGAGCACCTGTCACCCGCCCCCGGCCACCGGTGACGATCGGTGAATCGACCGGCCCAGTAGAGTGCGGACGGCGGCCCGGACCGGCCGCCGCCGCGCCGTCGGCCCGGCACACACGACAGGACGAAGGGGTCGGATGAAGTCAGTGCCGATCGCCGCCGGCCACCAGGAGCTTCGTATCGGCGCCCGACTGCGCGACGCGCGGCAGCGCCAGGGCCTGACGATCGACCAGGTCGCGCAGAGCACCGGGCTGACCAAGGGCTTCATCAGCCGGATCGAGCGGGACGTCACCTCGCCCAGCGTGTCGACGCTGGTGACGGTGTGCGCCGCGCTGTCGCTGCCGGTCGGCGAGCTGTTCACCGCGCCGAAGACCGACGTCGTCCGCAAGGACGACGCGCCGGAGATCCAGCTCACCGGCCACGGTGCGGAAGAACGCCTCCTGACCCCACGCGGCCAGGGGCGGGTCCAGCTCGTGCGCTCCGTCATCGAGCCCGGCGGCACCGGCGGCGCGGAGCTGTACACCCTGAACTGCGAGGTCGAGGTCGTGCACGTCCTGCGCGGCACCCTCCGGGTGCAGTTCAGTGAGTCGGCGACGCTACTGGCCGAAGGCGACACGCTGACGTTCTCCGGCCGCGAGCCGCACAGCTGGCTCAACCCCGACGACAGCGCCAGCACCGAGGCGCTGTGGGTCATCGTCCCCGCCCCTTGGGAATCCTGACCCCGCCGCAACGGATGGTGCGGCTCAGACGGCGCGGAAACGGAATGACACTGGCGGATGCGACCGGTCTTACGGAATCTCGGTAGCAGAGGTCGTCTCGTCGAAGCTGGTACGGAGAGAGGCTGCTGGGTGCTTACGCTGACGGAGATCGCTGAGGATCCCCTTCGCCTGACGAACCGTCTGAAATCTCATGACGGTTCGGAGGTCATCTTCCGCCCGCTGACGCACGCCGACACGGAGCACTTGGCCGCGTTCCTCGAGGCCCTGTCCTGCGAATCACGGCGGTTCAGTACGTTCGAAGGGTACGACCTCGCGACCGCCCGGGAGCTGTGTGACGCGATCGCGCGCTACGACAAGCTCAGGCTGGTGCTCGAGGAGGTACCGTCCGGCAGGATCGTCGGCCTGCTCGAATTCAGCCTCGATCTGACCTCCGCGGACGTCTCGCGCTACCAGGAGGCGGGCATCCGCCTCGCTGAGACGACTGACTGCCGCTTCGGCCCCACTTTGGCGGATGACTACCAGGGCCGGGGCGTCGGGACGATCGTCATCCCGCTCATCACGGAGGTCGCACGGCTGCTCGGCAGGACGAGGATCATCCTGTGGGGCGGCGTCCGCGCTGACAATCCCCGCGCCATCCGCTACTACGAGAAGAACGGCTTCCGACCGGTCGGCTTCTTCACCGAGGCGGATGGCTCTCTATCGCTCGACATGATGCTGGACCTGCCCCCCGCGCCGGATCCGGCAGCCCGCTGACCCGACGCAGCCGGTCATAGGAGCACCGGCCGGTATTTCGCGATCCGGCCAGCGCGCGACAGTAGTCGCCAGCGGACCGCTCGGGTGCCGCGCGTCGGGGCTGCCAAAGGCGGACAGGCCATCAGGCGGGGGGTTCGGCGTCCTGGGCTGTGGGGCGGGTGAAGACGCCGGCGCGGGCGGCGGCGGCCACGGCGGCCGCGGACTGGTCGGCGGCCGCGGTGTCGAGGGGTTCGGCGGTGACGAGCAGGCGCATGTACAGGGGAGCGCCGATGGCGCGGGACACGTCGGCGGGGTCGGTGTCGGCGGGGAGTTCGCCACGGTCGGCGGCCCGTTCGACGATGCGGGCGACCATCGTGTTGTGACCGGTCCAGAAGGCGCGGATGACCTCGGCGACCTGGCTGTCGTGGCCGGCCGACACCACCGCGCGGATCAGTGCCTGCCCGGCGCGGTCGGTGAGGATCGCGAGGGCGGAGCGGGCGAGGTCGCGCAGGTCGCCGTCGAGGGTGCCGGTGTCCGGCATGGCCACGGACCGGTCGGCGAAGAGCGTCAGCGCGTCGAGCAGGAGGCCGTCGACGGTGCCCCAGCGGCGGTAGAGCGTCGCCTTGTGGACGCCCGCGCGACGGGCGACGGCGTCGACGCTGAGCCCCGCGTATCCGGTCTCGGTCAGTTGGTCGATGACCGCTTCGAGCACGGCCGTGCGGGTGCGTGCGGTGCGGCCTCCGGGCCGGGCCTGTGACATGGCTCCTCGGATCTAATGCGACAACTCGTTGCATCAAGCGTCTCGGCATGTCATGCTACCCGCTAACGCGACACCCTGTCGCATAGGGGAGCTGATCATGAATCCTTCGATGTCCGTCGCCGTTGTCCCGTCCCGACGGCGGGCCGCCGGCCGCGTGCTCACCTGGCTCGTGGCCGTGTCGGCGCTGGCCGCCGCGGTCTCGGCCATCTCCGATGTCACCCGGGCCGATGACACGGTGCTGGTCGTCCAGACCTGGCGGATGTACGGGCTGTTCCTGTGCACGGGGCTGTTCGTCCTGGTGGCGCTGCGGCCTCGGGTGCACGGCGCGGTGTGGGCACTGCTGATCGCCGACAAGGCGGCACTGGCCCTGACCGCCGCCGTCTACCTCGCGCGCGGCGGCGCCGCGGAGGCCGCCTCGACCATCGGCTGGGACGGCGGCCTGGCCATCGCCCTGACTGCGGCCTACCTGATGACCCGCGCTCCCCGCGCGTGATCACTGGCGGACGCTGCCGCTACAGAGCAGTGGATGCCAGTGATCAGGCCGCGGCCGATCCGGGCATCCGGCTCGGCATCGAGACCCGTGGTCGCTGGATTCACTCGCGGGTCCGTGGCAGGTGATGAAACGCGGTGGACGGGCGACGGGTCTGATCGGACAATCGGGCCGTGGAGAGCAGGACCAAGCGGCGCCTGACCGGAGCCGAGCTGGACGCGCTGGCGCGGCGGGCCCTCGGTACGGGCGTGGCCGCGTCGGTCGAGCTGACGGACGGGTTCGCCAACGCGGTCTGGCGGCTCACCCTCGACGACGGCCGCGAGGTGGTGCTCAAGCTGTCGCCGCCCCCGGAGCTCGAACAGCTCAGCTACGAGCGCTTCCTGCTGCGAACGGAGGCCGAGGCGCACGAGCTGGCCGCGGCGGCGGGGGTGCCGGTGCCGACGCTGCTGGGCGCGGTGTTCGACGATCCGGTGCTCGGCGGTGACTGTCTGCTGCTCGACGCGCTCGACGGCGTCTCCTGGAACGACGTCGAGCCGGACGGGGCGGACGCGCTCCGCCGGGAGCTGGGCCGCCACCTCGCGCGGCTGCACACGGTCACCGGCGCGGTCTTCGGCTACCCGTACGCGGGGATCACCGGGCCCACCTGGCGTGCGGCGTACCTCGCGATGGCCGGAGCCCTGCTGGCCGACGTCGAGCGTTACCCGACGCCGTTGCCGCTGCCGGTCGAGGAGATCGGCGCGGTGCTCACCGCGGCCTCGCCGGTCCTCGACGAGGTGGTGACGCCGCGCCTCGTGCACTTCGACGTGTGGCCGGGGAACGTCTTCCTCGATCTGACCACCACGCCGCGGATCCAGGCGATCATCGACCACGAGCGGGCGTTCTGGGGTGACCCGCTCGCGGAGTTCGTGACGCCGACCATCTTCGGTGAACTGCGTGAGGACGACCCGCTGCTGGCCGGCTACCGGGAGGTGACCCCGCTCGAGCTGACCCCGGCGGCCCGCGTCCGCCTCGACCTCTACCGGGCCTACCTGTACCTGATCATGCTGGTGGAGAACGGGCCCCGGCAGTATCCGGAGCAGGAGTACGCGCGGGTCCGCGACCGCACCACCGCCGCGCTGACGCGGGTCCTCGACCGCCTCGGGCGCTGCCCGGCGGTCTCTCCTAAGTGACCCCCGGCCGTCATCGGGTGTTCAGCCCGGCCCTGCGGAGCTTGCCGATGACGTTCTGGACGGAGCGGTGATCCGACGGTGTCGACGGGCAGAACACGGTGCGCCCTGACGGCGGCTTCCAGGCGAGATGGTTGTTGCTGGTCAGGGTGATGGTCCAGCCGGCGGCTTCGGCACGGCGGGCAAGCTGTCGTAGATCGCGGGGGATTTTCAATGAGCTCTTCCTGTGGATCAGCCGGTAACGGAAGCGCGCCGACCTCCACGTGACGGCCACCGCCCCGGCTCGCCATTGAGTCCGAGGCAAGGCCGCCGACCCGGAGTCGTCCGTGGTCTCGTGTGCGACCTTCTCGCCCGCGACGTCCTCTGCGGCCGTGTCCGCACGGCCCCGGACGGTCGTACCGTCCGTCGAAGACGGGGTAGGTCAGGACATCGTTACCGGTCCTTGCCGCCCTCGGTCATCGAGGACGACAAGGACAATGATCTCACATTCTATTTCTCGGTGCAGGGTGGCGGGTCGACAGGTGGCTGCGCACCGTCCGGAACTGCCGGCAGTTCGGCGTGCCGGACCCGGTATCCCTTGCCGGACGCGTACGTCGTGAAGGGTGCGGGGGCCAGGCCCATGTGGAGGCACCGGCCGTCGACGGCGCCCCAGGAGAAGCCGATCCGGTCGTACCGGTGGCCGCGGGGATCGGCGTAGACGCTGAACGCCATGCGGGTACCGTCCGGTTCGCCGATCACGCCCTCGCTGGTCCCCGAGACGACGGCGACGGGACCGGCGGTCATCAGGTAGTCGACCCGCACGGTGCCCCAGTAGTGCCGCACGGTGCCGTCCGGCTGGGGAACGGGGTGATCGAACCGTACGGTGCCGTGGGCGGCCCCCATGACCATCTGCTTGCCGTCGAACCGGAACGCGTTGCCGTGCGCGTCGAAGACGAAGCGCCGCAGGGGATTCTGCGGGTCGAGGGAGTATTTCACCCAGGCGTCCCCGGTGACGTGCCCTTCCTTGGGAGGCGCGGCGGCGGCCTGCGACGCGGTGCCCGTCAGCAGGACGAGGCCACCGGCCCCGGCCGCCGCGATCCGGGCGAGGGAGATTGCCATGTACGGCTCCTTGCGAACGTACGGGCCGGGTTGCCCGTACCTCGAAGCTCCCAGGCGGCGCGATCGGCGACCTCCCTCCGGATGACCGGTCCCTTCGGCCCTCCGGCGGATCCCGTGGTCACCCGACAGGGGGAGCGAACGCGTGGTCGGCCAGGACCTGGTCGACCACATGGTGGTCGTCGGCGGCGTCGGAGCCGTTCCCGGTGAGGCCGAGGAGGGCCTTCCAGAGGGCCCAGCCGCGGGCTCGCGCCCACGTGCCGGGGTCCTGGTCGACGGCGGACCGGAAGGTCTCCCGGCTCTCGCCGGCGAAGAACGTCCACGCGATGACCAGGTCGCAGGCGGGGTCGCCGACCCCGGAGGTGCCGAAGTCGATGACGGCGGCCAGCCTCCCCTCGCCGACCAGCAGGTTGTTGACGGCGATGTCGCCGTGGAACCACACCGGCGAGCCGGTCCACTCGGCATCCAGGGCGGCGTCCCACACGGCCGCCGCCCGGCGGGTGTCGACGCGGCCGTCGAGTGCGGCGAGACAGCGCCGGGTCTCGTCGTCGTAATGGGTCAGGGAGGCGCCTCGGTAGAAGCTGTGCGCGCCCGCCGCGGGCCCGCCGGTGGCGTCGACGCGCTGCAGGGCGCGGATGAAGCCGGCCACGTCGGCGGCGAACGCGGACAGGTCGGCGATGCGGTGCGACCTGGCGAGTCGTCCGTTCAGCCAGCGGCGGATCGACCAGTGGAACGGATATCCCTCGCCCGGCGCCCCCTTCGCGAGCGGAGTGGGGATCGGGACCGGCAGCGACGGGGCGAGGACCGGCAGCCAGCGGTGCTCCTTGTCGATCGCCGGGGCGTAGCCCGCCGCGGTCGGCAGGCGTACCGTCATCTCGTCGCCGAGCCGGTAGGTGCGGTTGTCCCACCCGTCGACCCGCACCGGCCTGACCGGCAGGTCGCTCCACTGGGGGAACTGCGCCGCGAGCAGCCGCCTCACCAGCCCCGCGTCGATCCCCGCCCGTCCGTCCTCGTACGTGTCGACCACCGGAGGAGTGTGACGGCCGCCCCGCCGCGCGGGCAACCGGTTTTGCCGCCGTGCGAGGGGACGGGCGGATGTGACCGGCCTCTGGAATGAGGCCAGGTCGCAGGGGGTATGTCGTGGTGACGGCGATGCCGAGCCGAAGGTGCCGTGCGATGTCCGAGTTGGCGATCAAGAAGATCGAACATCATCTGGGACGGTCTGTGGAGCTGCCGGTCCTGGGGCAGGTGGTGCTGCCGCCGCCCGAGAAGCTGGTCTACTACGCGGGACTCGGGCTCCTCGCGGCCTTCGAGGTGGTGGAGTGGCCGGTCGCGCTGGTGGTCGGCGCGGGACACTGGCTCGCCGACCAGCAGCACCGGAGGGTGCTGCACGCCCTGGGTGAGGCGCTGGAGGAGGCCTGAGCCCCCGGCGGAGCGCCCGAACGGGTAGGGGACGGGCATGGCGCCGCCGTTGCCCGGTCCGCTGGCCCATCTCGCTCCGATACTCGACCACTACGGCTATGCCGCGGTCGGGGTGCTGATCTTCGTCGAGGACTTCGGTGTGCCCGCACCCGGCGAGACCATCCTGATCGCCTCGTCCGTCTACGCGGGGGCCGGCCGGCTGAACATCGTCCTCATCGGCGTCATCGCCGTCGCGGCGGCGGTGGCGGGGGACAACGTCGGCTACCTGATCGGCCGCACCGGCGGCTCCGCCCTCGTCCACCGGTGGGGCAAGTACGTGCTGCTCACGCCCGAGCGCCTGCGCCGCGCGGAGCACTTCTTCGTCCATCACGGCGGGAAGGTGGTGACCATCGCCCGCTTCGTCGAGGGGCTCCGCCAGGCGAACGGGATCCTCGCCGGCATCACCGGCATGCCCTGGCCACGGTTCCTGGCCTTCAACCTCCTGGGCGCGGTGCTGTGGGTCGGCATGTGGACGGGGCTGGGGTACGCGGCGGGCACCCACATCGCGTCGATCTCCCAGCAGGTCTTCCGGTACCAGATCTACCTGTTCGCCGGTCTGGCCGCGGTGCTCCTGGCCCGCCTCCTGTACCACTGGTACCGCCGTCGCCGTGGCCGTCGCCGCACCGGATGATCGCTCAGCCGATCCGGCCGCGGACCTCGTCCAGCCGGCGGCGCAGGTAGTGCCGCTCGGGTTCGCCGGGCGCGAGGGCGAGCGCCCGGCGGTAGGCGGTGTCGGCCTCCGCCCACCGGCCGAGGCGGCGCAGCAGGTCCGCGCGGGTCGCCGGGAGCAGGTGGTAGCCCTCCAGCGCGCCGGAGTCGGACAGCGCGTCGACGAGCGCGATCCCGGCCGCCGGCCCTTCGGCCATCGCGACCGCGACCGCCCGGTTCAGTTCGACGAAGGGGGAGGCCGCGAGGCCCGCCAGCCGCTCGTACAGGGCGGCGATCCGTGCCCAGTCCGTCTCCTCGGGCGTGGCCGCGGTGGCGTGGCACGCGGCGATGGCGGCCTGGAGCTGGTACGGCGTCGCCGTCCCGGTGAGCAGCCGTACCCCCTCGCCGATCAGCCCGTGGTGCCATCGGGTCCGGTCCTGCTCCTCCAGGGGGATCAGGACACCGTCGTGGTCCGCCCGCGCGTCCACGCGGGAGTGATGCAGCAGCATCAGCGCGAGGAGGCCGCGTACCTCGGTCTCGGTCGGCATGAGGCGTTCCAGCAGCCGGCCGAGCCTGATCGCCTCCTCGGCGAGCTCACGACGCCCGGAGTAGCCCTCGTTGAACAGCAGGTAGAGCACGCCCAGCACCCCGGCGAGCCGCTCCGGCAGCAGGTCCGGCGGGGGCACCCGGTACGGGATGCCCGCCTCCTTGATCTTCCGCTTGGCGCGGAAGAGCCGCTGCCCCATCGTCGTCACCGGCGTCAGGAACGCCCGGGCGATCTCCTCGGTGGTCAGGCCGGCGACCGTCCGCAGGGTGAGCGCGACCCGGGCGTCCAGCGCGAGCGCGGGATGGCAGCAGGTGAAGATCAGCCGCAGTCGGTCGTCGTCCCACGCGCCGTCTCCGGAACCCGGCACCTCGGCCACCTCCTTGAGCTTCGCCGCCTCGACCGTGCCGCGGCGCAGCCGGTCCAGGGCGCGGTTGCGCGCGGTCGTGGTCAGCCACGCCCCGGGGCGGCGGGGGACGCCCTCGCCGGGCCAGTGGATCAGGGCCGCCTCGAAGGCGTCCTGGACGCACTCCTCGGCCAGTTCCCAGTCGCCGGTGAGGCGGATGAGGGTCGCCAGCACCTTGGCCCGTTCGTCGCGGTAGGCGGCGGCGACGGCGTCCCGGGCGTTCACTCGGTCCAGAACGGCCGGAGTTCGATGGTGCCGAACTCCGCCGCCGGGTGTTTCGACGCCACCTCGATCGCCTCGTCGAGGTCGGCGCACTCGAGGATGTCGAATCCGCCGATCTGCTCCTTGGTCTCGGCGAACGGCCCGTCGGCGATGAGCAGCTCGCCGTCCCTCCGGCGTACCGTCGTCGAGTCTCGGACCGGACGGAGCCGGTTGCCGGTCAGCCGTACGCCCCGCCCTTCCATCTCCTCGATCCAGGGGGTGGGATCGGCGTTTCGCTCCACGTCCTCGTCGACGCAGACGAGCAGCAGGTATTTCATGTCTCCTCCTCGAAGGGGATCGTCCCTCCGGAACGACGAACGGCGAAGGACGGTTCTCGACACGTGCGTCAACCTTGGCGAGCGAGGCGGGTTCGCCTCGTGGTCCTCGGGGGAGTAGTCGGTCATGGGCGGTGTGGACGGTACGAGAGTCGGGTTCGTCGGCGTGGGCCGCATGGGGACGCCGATGTGCCGGAACCTCGCACGGGCCGACGGTTACCGGGTGCTGGCGAGCGACATCGATCCGGCGCGTGCGGACGTGGTGGAGGCGTGCGGCGCCGCGTGGACTCCGGTGACCGCGGAGGCCGCGCGGTCCGCGGACGTGCTGATCACGATGCTGCCCGGCGCCAAGGCGGTCGCCGCGGCGATGGTCGACGGCGGGCTGGTCGACGCGCTGCCGTCCGGCGCCGTGTGGATCGACATGTCCAGCAACTCCCCGGCCGCCGCGGAGCCGATCCGGCGGCTGGCCGACGCGCGCGGGATCGACGTCCTGGACGCGCCCGTCGGAGGAGGCGTGCCCGCCGCCGAGGCGGGGACGCTGCAGTTCTTCGTCGGCGGGGACGGCGCGGTGCTGAAGCGTCACCGGCCGCTCCTGGAGGTGCTGGGCGATCCCGCCCGGATCACGCACGTCGGGGGACACGGCAGCGGGTACACCGTGAAGCTGATCGTCAATCTGCTCTGGTTCGGGCAGGCGGTGGCCACGGCCGAGTCCTTGCTGCTGGGCCTGCGGATGGGAGTCGACCTGGCCACGCTCCGCCGGGTGCTGGCCGACAGCGCCGCCGAGAGCCGCTTCATCCGCCGAAACCTCGACGCGCTCTTCGCCGGGGACTACATGACGACCTTCGGTGTGGACCGCTGCTACGAGGAGCTGGCGGCCGTGACCGAGCTCGCCCGCGCGCACCAGGTGCCCTTCGAGGTGTCCGAGGCGGTCAGGCGGATCTACGAGCGGGCCGCCGCGCGGTATGGGAGCGCGGACGGGGAGCTGCTGGCCGTCAGACTGCTCGAAGAGGAGTCCGGCCGGTGGCTGCGCGCCGAGTGACCCGGATGACGCCGCGCGGATGAGGAAGACGCCCGGCCGGGAGCTCCCGGCCGGGCGTCTCGTCGTCTCCTACGGCTGGACGTTGATCGTGAAGGTGGACGTCGTGTTCCTGATGTCGACCGCGTTGTCGCTCATCTTGAGGTTGTGGAAGGTGACCGAGCCGACCGCCGGGCCCTGACCGGGCTCGGGCAGCTCATTCGCCCAGAGGCCGAACCCCGACTTGGCGTCGTAGGCGTCGCCGCTCTTGTGCGCGCCCGTGATCGTGATGTTGGTGAGCACGGTGTCGGTGACCGGGTTCAGGGGCTGGCCGCCCACGTAGTCGGTCTGGAACATGATCCCGGAGTACGTCGGGTCGATGATGTCGACGTCACTGACCCGGATCGCCCGGAACTGCTTCGAGGCGGAGAACATCCAGATCGCGGGGAAGGTCTGCGCGCCCCAGAAGTGGCCGCCGGCCCGCACGATCGAGATGTTGGCGAACGTCGTCTGGTCCGGTCCGAAGTCCTCCATCGGGTAGCCGAAGTCCAGCGAGCTGATCGTGATGCCGGAGTAGGTCAGCGTGTCGGCGATGTAGACGTTCTTGACGGTGTTGTCCTGCCCGCCGTACACCGCGACGCCCGCCGCACGCCACGGCAGGATCGCCGTGAGGTTCTGGAAGACGTTGTTCTTCTCGCCGGTGCCGCCGGAGTCGGTCGCGGCGAACAGCGCGAAACTGTCGTCGCCGGTGCTGCGGGCCTCGTCGTTGGACACCAGGTTGTCCGAGCTGCCGTTGGTCATGTTGACGCCGTCGGCGAACGTGTCCCGGATCCGCGCGTTCGTGATCGTCATGTGGTCGGTGTTGTTGCCCCAGTACATGCAGACCATGTGCTCGACCCAGATGTTGTCGATGGTGTCGTTCGCGACGTTCTGGAGGTCGAACACCTTGCCCGGCCCGTCGATCCGCGAGGTGTAGTTGCCGAAGTAGGCGAAGCCGGAGAAGGTCGAGCCGTTCGCCGTCGCGTCCGCGCGGATCCCGATGTCGGTGTTCTCCTGGCCGGTGGGCGCCTGGAACTGGGTGTACCAGGGGCCGGCGCCGACGAGCTTGATCGCCTTGCCGTAGACCTGGAGCTTGCCGGACGTCTGGTACGTGCCCGCAGGCAGGTACACGCCGACCAGGGTGGAGTCCTGCCGCACCTTGTCCAGGGCGTTCTGCACGTCCTGCTGGGTGAAGCCGGCCGGCACCGCGTACTTGGCCGGGTCGGGGTTGGCGATGGGGGAGACCTGCTCGGTGTCGACGAAGTCGATCGAGTAGTAGGCCGCCGTGTTGGCCGCGTCCTTCTGCAGCCTGATCTTGTGCCCGGCCGGGACGGTCGTGCCGAGCATGACGTGCGCCTCGTCGTAGATGTGCCGCGGCGAGGAGTCCGGCGAGTTGCCCGGGCCCGTCTCGTTGCCGTAGAGCCACGCGAAGTGCGAGGTCAGGTCGATGGTCTTGAGGAACGTCCCGTCGACGTAGATGTCCAGCGTCGAGTTGATCCCGCCGCCGCCCGAGGCGTCCGGCATGGCGAAGCGGGTGACGAGCGTGTTGGTGCTCGCCTTGGTGGTGAACTCCACGCTGCTGCCGGTGGTGGCGAGCTTCACCGCCCGGCGGCCGGACGCCTCACCGGCCAGGTCGCCGATCGTACGGTTCGGGCCGACGACGGTCGCCCCACCGGCCAGGACGCCGTCCTCGGCCTCGTAGGTGTCGTAGGGCATGTTCGCGCCGCGTCCGACGAAGAACGGCGTCGTGCTGGTGTTGTTCGCCTGCTTGACCGGAAGCTCGTTCGCGTCATTGTCCAGCACGACCTTGACGGTGTATCTGCCGTTCACCGCCGTCCAGGAGCCGAGGCTCACCGTTCCGGCGGTGGCGCCCGGGGCGATCGTCCCGCTGACCGAGCCGGTGAACGTCTTGACGGTGTTGCCGTTCGCGTCGAGCAGCGTCAGCGTGACGCCGTGCGAGCCCGCGCCCGAGGCGACGGTGCCCTGGTTCTTCACCGTCACGCCGAACGTCACGGTGTTGCCGGCCGCGGGGTTGCCGGGCGTCCAGGTCACCGACGAGGCGATCAGGTCGGAGCTGGCGACCGGCGCGACGACCAGCGAGGACGGGCTCGTGTAGGAGTTGTTGTCCTCGTTCAGCTCCAGCACGTTGTCGGCCTCGTCGACCTTGGCGGTCAGCGGGTAGGTGCCCGCGGCGCGGGTCCCGATGGACGTGGTGACCGTGGTGGAGGCCCCTGCCGCCAGGGCGCCGACCGCCGCGGTGCCGGCCTTCTGCCCGGCGAGGTAGAAGTTGACGTCCGTCGCGTCGGACGCGGCCGTCCCGGTGTTCCTCACCGTCGCCTTGAGCGAGACGGAGTCGGTCTCGGTCGGCGACGCCGGGGTCCACGACGCGTCGGTGATCGTCAGGTCGGGGGCCGGTGCCGGGGTGCCGATGACCTGCAGTTCGGCGACCTGGCCGCCGGTGGCGCCGGAGTTGGCGGTGAACTTCAGCTGCACGTCGACGGCCGTGGCCGTCACCGGGATCGTCACCGTGTTCCCCGAGGCGGGGTCGAAGGTGTACGACTTGGCGGCGACGAGGCTGGTGAAGGACCCGGAGTGGCTCGCCCTGCCGAGCACCTCGATCGTCTGGGTGCGCCTGCCCCAGGAGGCGTCCGGGTTGAGCTTGACGACGACGGAGCCGAGGTCGGCCTTGACCCGCAGGTTCACCGTCAGCGTGTCCGGGTAGGCGTTGGCCGCGGCCTCCCAGTAGGTGCCCACGTTGCCGTCGTTCGCGTTCGTCTCCACGAAGTCGTAGATGTGGGACGAGGCCGTGATCGGCTTGCCAGCGGCGAGGTCGGTGCCGGTCCCGCCGCTGCCCGTACGGGTCACCGTGTCGCTGTTCGGCGACTGGTTCCCCGCGGCGTCCTTCGCCCGGACGTAGTAGGTGACCGTCGCCGCGGCCGGCTGGGTGTCGGTGTAGGTCAGGACGTTGCCCGCCACGCTCCCGCGCAGCGCGCCGTTGGCGTACACGTCGTATCCGGTCACGCCGACGTTGTCCGTGGCGGCGTTCCACGTCAGCTTGATCTGGCCGGAGGAGGGCTCGGTGTAGGCCAGGTTCGTCGGCGCGGTCGGCGGCTGCTGGTCGCCGGTGGCCGGCCCGTACACCTCGAACTCCGAGATCTGCCCGGCCGGCCAGCCCGTGTTGGCGGTGATGTCGAGCCGTAGGTACCGGGTGACGACCGCGTTGAATCCGACGGTCACCGTGTTGCCGCTCGCGGGGTCGAACGTGTGCCCCGCCGAGCCGACGATGTCGGTGAAGTTCGTGCCGTCGGTGCTGCCCCGGACGGCGAACGTCTCGGTCCGCGCGCCCCAGTTCGCGGTCGGCAGCTTGAGCACGACCTTGTCGGTGCTGACGGCCGCGCCGAGGTCGACCTGGATCCACTGCGGGAAGGCGTTGTTGGCGCTCTCCCAGTAGGTCGACTGGTTCCCGTCATTGGCGTTGGCCGGGGGGTAGACGTCGGTGTAGCTGCTGGCCGAGACGGCCTTGCCCGCCGCCAGGTTGGGGCCGTCGGCGGCGGACGCGGGCGACGCCACCCCCAGGACGGCGGCCACGGATGTGATGAGGCTGATGACTACGCCTCCTGCGAGCAACCGCAGCCGTGCGTGCTTCGGTCTCATTGCGCCTCTCGTTTCGAACAGCGCCGACCGCACGCGGGCGGGGGCGCGTTGGGCGGGGCCACCTGCCGGGCGGGGCATGTGGGGGACGCACCATTGAGGCTAAATTCACCGACAGTTCATTGCAATATACGAACAGAACAACGCAAGAACGGCATATGGCTTGGGGAAGTCGACCGTGGTCAAGGACTCCGTCGCGGTCCGGCGCGGCCGGATCAGGCCACCGCGGCGCGCCGGGATCCCGTACGCCCGCCGCCCCCTGCCCGCGTCATCGGCGGGGCGGAACGCTCGGTGAACGCCGATCCCATCGGCCCGCGGAGGAAACAAAAGGGCGATCTGTGCGGCTGCGGCGCTGATTTCCGAGGCTTCCGTACGGGGGGCGCCGCCGGGCGCCACCTTTTCGGGCCTCTTGACGACGTTTCGAAAGTTATGTTCGATCTTACTTATGGTGAGGAAACTAATTGGCGCACTGATGCCCCAGCGGCGCGCCGACCGGACAGCCGGCCATCCCGGTACGAGGCTCACCGCCGCCGCGGTCGTGGCCACGGCGAGCCCGCTGGTCGTGGCCCTGACCGCGCCGGTGCAGGCGGAGGCGGTGACTGCGGTGCCCCAGATCATCCCGGCTCCGGCGTCCATGCGGACCGTCCCCGGGAAGTCCTTCACTCTGACCCGCGCAACCAAGATCGTGGTGGCGTCGCGCTCCCGCGACGCGGCCGGCGTGGCGACGTTCCTGGCCGGGCTGGTCCGCCCGTCGACCGGGTACCGCCTGCCGGTCGTGTCCGGACCCGCCGGCTCGCCGCACGCCATCTCCCTGCGCCTGACCTCGGCGGCGGGCCTCGGAACGGAGGGATACCGGCTCGACGTCACGGGCGGCGGCGTGCAGATCCAGGCCGCCACCGCCGCCGGCCTGTTCTACGGCGTCCAGACGCTCCGGCAGCTGCTGCCCGCCAAGGTGGAGGCGCGCAGCGTACGGCCCGGCCCCTGGACCGTCCCGTCCGTGCACATCGCCGACCAGCCGCGCTTCGCCTGGCGCGGCGCGATGCTCGACGTGTCCCGGCACTTCTTCACCGTCGACGAGACGAAGCGGTACATCGACGAGGTCTCGCTGTACAAGATCAACGTCCTGCACCTGCACCTCAGCGACGACCAGGGCTGGCGCATCGCCATCAACGGCTGGCCGAGGCTGGCCACCTACGGCGGCAGCACCGAGGTCGGCGGCGGCCAGGGCGGCTACTACACGCAGGCGCAGTACAAGGACATCGTCGCCTACGCCAAGAAGCACTTCATCACCGTCGTCCCGGAGATCGACACGCCGAGTCACACGAACGCCGCGCTCGCGTCGTACGCGGACCTGAACTGCGACGGCAAGGCGCCGCCGCTCTACACCGGCACGAACGTCGGCTTCAGCTCGCTGTGCGTCGACAAGGACATCACGTACCGGTTCCTCAATGACGTGATCGGCGAACTGGCGAAGCTGACCCCCGGCTCGTACGTCCACATCGGCGGGGACGAGGCGCACAGCACACCGCTCGCCGACTACGTCAAGTTCATCGACCGCCTGCAGCCGATCGTCCACGCGCACGGCAAGAACGTGATCGGCTGGAACGAGATCGCGCAGGCGGACGTCAAGCCGGGCCCGGCCACCCTCGCCCAGAACTGGAGCATCGCCGACGGGACCAAGCCGGTCGGCAACGCGCTGGCCACCGCGGCGGTGCAGAAGGGCGTCCAACTGGTCCTGGCACCCGCCAACCACGCCTACCTGGACATGCAGTACGACAAGGACTCGCCGTACGGCCTGCACTGGGCGGGCTACGTCAGCGTCCAGAAGTCGTACCAGTGGGATCCCACCACGATCTTCACCGGCGTGACGGAGAAGAACGTGCGCGGCGTGGAGGCGCCGATCTGGAGCGAGACGCTCACCAAGATCCACGAGGTCGAGTACATGGCGTTCCCGCGGCTCCCCGGGATCGCCGAGATCGGCTGGTCGCGGCAGCAGGGCCGGTCGTGGGACGAGTACCGGACGCGACTGGCCGCGCAGGGCCCCCGCTGGACGGAGCTCGGCGTGAACTTCTACCACTCGCCGGAGATCCCCTGGGACCAGGTCGGCTGACCCCGTCGCTCTGATCGCCCCGGCCGGCCCGGCCCGCGCCGGCCGGGACGATCAGGCCGGCGTCCGCGCGGCCCGAACGGCCGCGGTCGCGACGCCGGTGCCCGCGCTCGCTGTCAGCCGCGGTAGGTCTCCAGGAGGCGCAGCCAGATCTCGCTGATGGTCGGGTAGGAGGGCACCGCGTGCCACAGCCGCGCGATCGGGACCTCGCCGGCCACCGCGATGGTCGCCGAGTGGAGCAGCTCCGCGACACCGGAGCCGACGAAGGTCACCCCCAGCAGTGTCTCCCGGTCCAGATCCACCACGGCACGGGCACGGCCGCGGTAGTCGTCGGCGTAGAGGGAGGCCCCGGCGACGCCGCCCAGGTCGTAGTCGACCGCCCGCACCCGGTGCCCCCGGCGTTCGGCCTGTTCGAGGCTGAGGCCGACGGCCGCGACCTCGGGGTCGGTGAAGACCACCTGCGGCAGCGCCCGCTCGTCGGCGGTCGCCACGCTGCGGCCCCAGGGGGCCTGGTCCAGCTCACGGCCTGCGGCGCGGTCGGCGATCACCGTGCCGAAGATCCGGCCCTGGTACTTGCCCTGGTGCGTGAGTAGCGCGCGGCCGTTGACGTCTCCGGCCGCGTAGAGCCAGCCGCCCGTGACGCCGACCGCCAGGCCGGTGTCATCGACCTCGATCGGCTTGCCCGCCTCGAGGCCGACGCTCTCCAGGCCCAGATCGGTGGTCGCCGGGACCCTGCCGGTCGCGAACAGCACCTCGTCCGCCGTCAGCGCCTCCCCGCCGCTCAGCGTCAGGACCACCGGGCCGTCGCGGCGCACCGCCGTCACCGTCGTGCCGAACCGCACCTCGACGCCGGCCGCCCGCAGGCTCTCGGCCACCAGCTCTCCCGCGAAGGGCTCGAGCTTCGGCAGCAGCCGATCACCGCGCACCAGCAGGACCACGTCACTGCCCAGCGCCCGCCAGGCCGTGGCCATCTCGACGGCCACCACGCCCCCGCCGACCACCGCCAACCGCCCCGGCACCCGCGGCGAGCTGGTGGCCTCGCGGCTGGTCCACGGGCGCGCCTCGGTCAGGCCGGGGAGCTCCGGCAGCGCCGCCCGGGTGCCCGTGCACACCGCGACGGCATGCCGCGCCGACAGCACGCGCCGCCCGCCGTCGGGCGTGTCCACGACCACCCGGCGCTCCCCGTCCAGCCGGCCGTGGCCGCGCACCAGGGTGATCCCGGCCGAGTCCAGCCAGCCGGCCTGACCGTCGTCCTTCCAGTGCGACGCGAACTCGTCACGGCGCTTCAGCACGGCCGCCGGGTCCAACGCCCCGGTCACGGCCTCACGCGCGCCCGCGACCCGACCCGCGTCGGCCAGCGCGGCCGCCGGGCGCAGCAGCGCCTTGCTGGGCATGCAGGCCCAGTACGAGCACTCCCCGCCCACCAGCTCGCTCTCCACGATCGCCACGGTCAACCCGCCCGCGTGGGCGCGCTCCGCGAGGTTCTCCCCGGTCGGGCCGGCGCCCAGCACCACGACATCGAACTCGTCCACCGCTCGTCCTTCCTGATCCACCTGCTCATGCTCGCGCTCGGGCGCGCCTCCGCGCCGCACCGGCCGAGGCCTTGAGCTTCTCACGCAAGGGTCGCGCGGTGACGCGCCCCGTCGAGCGCGGGGGTACGCGGACGAGGCGCCGACACGCCGATGATCGCGCTTACGATCTTTCGACGACGTGGTGGAAGGGGCGCGGGCGGCGCAGCGACGACGGTCACCGTGGTGCGGGCGAAGACCCGGGAGCCGATCGGGTCGTCTCGGCCCTCCGGCACCTGCGGCAGGGGACGCCGCTGGAAGAACAGGGGGATCTGGTCGGTTAACGCCCTGGTCAACCTGGGAGCCCTGCCCAAACCCCGGCTGGTGCCACCGCCCGGCTTCGACCCGGAGCGTTCGGTGCTCGAGAGCATCCTGTGGATCGGCGGCGACCCCGCCAACGACCGGGTGCGCAGGGCCCGGGAGTTCGTGTTCCGGTTTCACCTGGAGAGGGTGATCGCGGAGGAGACGCTCGGCCAGGCCCGGATGTGGCAGGAACTCGACGAGAACGGCAAGGCCGAGGCGCTGCTAAGGCGTGGTGCCGAGGCGGGGAGCGCCGCGGCCGCCTTCGAACTCGCCGATCTCCTCGCCGGTCGCGGCGAGATCGACGCCGCGCGCGACCACTACGGCCAGGCCGCCGCGCACGGTGGCGCCGACCTGGCCGCCGAAGCCCGCCGCCGCCTGCACTCCCTGCCCTGACCGGGTGGCAACGAGGACCTGTCCGGTGGATCTTGTGGACGGCGGGTTCGTCGCCCCGGTCGGCCGAGCCGACGCCCGGGACGGCTTCGGCCCGCCACCCACGGCGTACCGAATGCTCGGCGACCGCGACCCAGGACGAGGGCAAGAGCCCCCATATCGGCACCACGGGTGAGGCCGTTGCCGAGCATCCGGTACGGCCCCGCATGACCACTCCGAGGAGATGACGGGCAATCTCCACGGATCGCGCACCCGGGTCCCCAGGTCCTCTTCCACCGGTGTCTACTCAGCGGAGAATTCTCTCCGCTGAGTAGACACCGCCAGAAACGACGCCCCACCCGGCGAGCGGACCGTCACTCGCCGCTGGATGTTCCAGTGCATCCCAAGCCGACCCATCCGGGCCATCCAACCCATCCGGGGCACCCTGGCTACGGTGGGCACCCCGGGCATCACCCGGGTCGCTGAATCACTACGTCACAGACCGGCTGGACATCACGGACGCGGAGCCCGGGAGATCCGGGTTCCGCGTCCGCGGATGCCGGCGATGTCTCATCCGAAGGGAGCCGTCGGCGCGGCCCCGGACCGGCTGCGGTTCAGGGGTAGGCGACCACGTAGGCGGGGCCCTGGTAGGTCGGTGTCACCGGGTCGCCGATTCCGTTGATCACGTGGTCGATCGTCGCGGCCTTGTTGAAGGCCACAAAGGTCCGGGGCCGCGTCGATCGCTCAGTGGGAGACGTGGCCGCCGACCAGCGCCGCGACGAGCGCCGCCGCGCAGACCCCGACGATGGCCCCGGTCGTGAGCTTGAACCGCCACGGGGCACCGTACGGTCCCCTGCGGCGGCAGACCACCCAGAACACGGAGGTCACCGCCAGAACGGGCAGGCCGATGACCGGGGCGGCCTTGATGATCGCGACGTCGAGCGCGGTGACGGCGACGGCGGTCCGAGTCCAGGCCAGGCGCGTTCGTTCTGTCGCCAGGCCGGAGTCGCGGTCCGGCCGCGACGCGGGGGTCATCGGCTGCGGACCGTGGAGACGAGGACGAACAGCACGGAGGTGAGCGCGGTCACGGTGACGGCCACCGCCAGGATCGTCGGCAGCCACGATCGTGGCAGCGGCCTTCGCTGGTGCAGGGCGCGATGATTGCGCCGGAACTCGAGGTAGCCGACCGTCGCGATGACGGCGCCCAGCACCATGAGGGGGACGCCGAGCAGGTCGCGGCTCCAGGGGATCCCGGGGAAGGGCCGCAGGACCTGAACGCCGGCGAGTCCGGCGGCCACCAGGGCGAGCGCCGTCCGGCTCCAGGCCAGGAACGTCCGCTCGTTCGCGAACAGGAACCGTACGTCCGGTGCCGCGGCTTCGCCCGGATCGGTCGCGGCCGGCCGGCGATCGGAGATCTGGGGCTGACGCGGCGTGTCCATGCGCGGATGGCCTCCAGGATCGGCGTCGACGGGCGTCCGATGGTGCTTTTCACGCAGAATAATCAGAATCTAACGTTAAGTGACATCGCCGATCGGTGTGCTGAATGTGCACCGAAGGGAAGCACTCACTGTCCCTGGCATCGACCACGCAGGCCGGGACGGCTCCGGTGAACGGCGCGGGCTCACGGCGTGATCGGACCCCGGTCCGCGAAGTTGATCACTCGTACCGGGCAGGGGCAGTCCCGCGCCAGGTCCATGGCCGTGCACCGATGCAGGCGCGCCGCCCACCGGGAACGGACCCGCGCGCCGACGTACACCGCGCACGCGGTGTCGAGCAGGGCCCGCTCGCGCAGTGCCTCGGCCGGCCTGCCCTCGGTGACGACGAACTCCCACTCGAGGCTCCGCCCGCCGAGCAGGAGCGTGCAGCACAACCACGCGTCGAGTTCGAGGGCGTCGCGCCAGGACGTGTCGTACAGGTCCATCGCCGGCCAGCCGAAACACTCGCCGGGCAGCGGGCCGGGCCGTACGTGGACGGCCCGCAGCCGGACGCCGCCTTCCGCCGCGTGCGCCGCGGCCGCCCGCAGCGCCGCCCGACCCGAGTCGCCGCCGTCCACCCCCACCAGTACGGTCTCACCGCCGTCCATGTCGGACTCCGGGTGCTGAGGCCGCGGTCGGCGTGCGCCGATCGACGCGAACGGACGTCATGAGGTGCGGCGGTCGGCGCCGGCCAGCAGCGATCTCGCGTGGGAGAGCGCGGCGTCCGGATCGGAATGGATGAGATCGACCAGGGACGGCCGCGCGTCGGCCGCGTTGACGAGCAGCCGGTGGTGGTCGGGCCGCACCCCGGCGAGCAGGACCGTGACGCCGCGGGCGCGAAGGAAGGTGATCACTTCGCCGATGACGCGGGCCGCGGTGAGGTCCAGGGCCGAGACGCCGGCCATGTTGAGGATGACCACGCCGGGCCCGGTGAGGTGCGCGAAGCTCGCGAGCAGCCGGTGCGTGGTGGCGAAGAACCAGGGCCCGTCGAGGCGGTACAGACTGATCCCGCCGCCGGCCGTCCCGCCGGTCACCCCGTCGGCGATGTCCGGTCGCGGGGTGCCGGCACCGTCCGCCGTACAGGGGACGGCCTCGATGCGGCTGCCGCGCGCGAGGGTGGCGATCGTCACCAACGTCGCGATCACGACCCCGGCGGCGACCGCGGCGATGAGGTTGACCGCGACGGTCACCGTGCACGTGAACGCCACGATCAGGGTGTCGATGCGGCTGGTCCGCAGGATGGACGCCAGCGACGCCACTTTGATCATCCGGACGGCGGCGCCGAACATCAGCCCGGCGAGCGCCGTGCGTGGGATGTCGGCGACCAGGCCCCCGGCGGCGAACGCGATCACCGCGAGCACGATGGCGTGGGTGAGCGCGGCCAGCCGGGACGTGGCGCCGCACCGTACGTTGACCGCCGTCCGGGCGAGCGTGGCGGTGGCCGGCACCCCGCCGAACAGCGGCACCGCCAGGTTGGACAGGCCCTGCCCGAACAGTTCCCGGTCCGGGTCGCTGGGCCGGTCCCCGCCCATCGCGTCCACCACGGCCGCCGACAGCAACCCCTCCAACGCGGCCAGCACGGCGATGGCCAGCGCCGACGGCAGCAGGGCCGCCAGCAGGTCAGGGTGCATGAAGTCCAGTGACGGCGCGGGCAGCCCGGCGGGCACCGCGCCGATGCGGTGCAGGCCGAGCGGGAAGGCCTCGGCGATCACCGTGGCCATGACGATCGCCACGAGGGGGAACGGCACCTTGGGCAGCCACCGGTTGCCCGTCATCACGACCGCCGCCACCGCCACGGCCATCAGCAGCGGCGCCGGCCGGAGCTCGTGGACGTGGTCCGTGACCGCCCGGACGGCCTCGCGCCACACCTTGTCGTGGCGGCGGGTGACCTGGCCGAGCGCGGCCGGGACCTGCTGCAGGGCGATCACCACCGCGACTCCGACGGCGAACCCCTCCACCACCGCGGCCGGTACGCAGCGCGCGAACCGGCCCAGCCGGACCAGGGCCGCGGCGATCAGTACGACACCGGCCATCGCCCCGGCCAGCATGACACCGCCGGGACCGAAACGATGTACGACGGGGATGAGCACGACGGTCATCGCTCCGGTGGGGCCCGACACCTGCAGCGCGCCGCCACCGAAGATCGCCGCCAGCGCGCCGGCCACCACCGCGGTCGCCAGCCCGGCTCGCGCCCCCAGGCCCGAAGCGGCGCCGTACGCCAGCGCCAGCGGCAGGGCCACCACCGCGACGGACAGCCCGGCGAGCACGTCCCGCCGGGGATGGCGACGCATCGCCGCCAGGTCCGCCCGTCCGGGCAGCAACTCGCCGAGCCGGGAGAGACGACCGCCGAGACGCCGCCCGACGGCGATGCCGGTCTGCGGCGCTCCGTACGCCGGACCCTCGAACGACGACCCGGCTGGCGTGCGTCCCGGCATCTCACGCTCCTCGGCAGGTGCGGAAGTCCCGTCGCCGCCGGTTCTGGACTTTCTGACCAGCGGCAACTACCGACGGTAACGGCGTCGAGGGCAATGGGTGGCGAGGACGTCGATGGACTATCCCGGGGGACAACACGCTCGGTCCCTCCGGCCACATCCCCACCGGCGGTATCAAGGCCGGCAGGTCCGGGAACGCGGGTGGACGAACCGGTCCCGCCTGGTCCTACGGAGAGACGTTGTCCGCTGCCGGCGCGGCGAGCGGGGCGGCCGCGACGCCGTCGGCGGGCCGCCGGGCGGCCGGGGCCGCGCGGCGGCCGATGCGGCGGCCGAGGCGCTGGAACGGGACTTCGACGTACCGGTAGGTCAAGGCGCTGACCGCGATCAGGACGGCGACGAAGACGGCGAGGCGGAAGGCGTCGTCATGGTCGGGAGTGCCGCCGAACTGGTCGGACAGCATGAGCAGGACCGGGTGCAGCAGGTAGAGGGAGAAGCTGATGGCGCCCAGGCCGGTCAGCCACCGGGGGATCCGACGGCGGCGCACTGCCCAGCCCGCCGCGAACGTGACAGCGGCCAGGAGCAGCGAACCGGCCCAGTAGACCGCGAAGGCGTCCGCCTGCGCCGGTGGCATGCTGACCTGCGCGTGCCAGGCTCCGGCGAGCACCGCGCAGGCCGGCACGACGGCCGCCGAGAGCACCGCCGTACGGCGGCGGATCTGCCGGTGTTCGGCGCGGTACAGCGCGGTGCCGGTGAACATCACGGCGAGGATGATCAGGCTCTGCCAGGGGCCGATGCGGCCGTTCACGCAGACCAGAGCGAGCGCCAGGACACCACCGAGGACCCCGCCCGCCACCCGGACCGACGGCCGGGCCGAGACGGCCGCGACGATCGCGGTCACCATGACCACCGCGGTCAGCGCGACGACCGGTCCGATTCCGACCGTCCTGGACAGCGCCGCCATCGGCAGCAGCCCGCCGACCAGCACGGCGGCGGTCGCGAGCGTCACGGCGATCGGCGCGGACAGGCGGTGCGTCCTGGTGACGAACAGGGCCACCACGAGCAGGTAGAAGAGCATCTCGTACGACAGCGTCCACAGCACGTTGATCACGTTCGGCACCGCGAGGACGTCCTGGAGCATGGTCAGGTGCGCCAGGACGGCGGTCGCCGGGCGGTAGGCCTCCAGCCCGGCGCGCAGGCCGCGGACACCGAGAAGGTAGGGCAGCAGGGTGATCGCGCAGGCGGTCGTCAGCAGGGGATAGATGCGCAGCACCCGGCTGATCCAGAAGCGGCGGACCTGTCCGTGGCGTTCCAGCGAGGCGGGGATGATGTAGCCGCTGACCAGGAAGAAGACCAGGACGCCGTACAGCCCCGGGTCGAACCAGTCGACCAGCCCGGCACGCCATCGCGGGGTGTAGTAGTACGTGGCGTGGTGCAGCGCGACGACCATGGCCGCGATCCCGCGCAGCAGGTCGAGCCAGGCCAGCCGGGCGCCGGGCGAGGCGGAGCGGTCCGTGTCCACAGGCGTCAGCCGGTGGCCGCGGTGAGCCCGAACCGGCTCCGCCTGTCCCGGGGGACCAGGTCGAGATAGGCCTCCGGGTCCGCAGCGATGACCTTGCGGACGTACGGGCAGAACGGCAGGACGGCGAGTCCGCGTCGGCGGGCGTCGTCGAGCGCGGTCGTGACGAGCCGCCGGGCCAGGCCCCGGCCGGCGAACGCCGAGTCGACCTCGGTGTGAGTGAAGGCGATCGTGTCGCCGTTGAGCTTGTAGTCGGCGAACCCGACCCGTCGCCCGTCTTCGAAGATTTCGAAGCGGTTCTCGGCCGGATTGTCGCGGACGGTGGCCGTCATGAGGGTCCTCCCTGCTGCAGGTGGTCCGTATTGTGCCAGTTACCGGTGTGATGCCGGATGCTGGAGCTACGGCTGCTTCTCAGGATGACCTGCGAGAACACCCTCACGACGGAGCCTCACGGCGGAGCCGCCTCCCGAGCGCCCCCAGGCGGCGTGGGCGGCATCACCGGCGCGGTCGAGACCGTCGAGCCGCGATCGCACCCGCGTGACCGTGACCGGTGACGGCGCTCGACCGGAGCACCACGCTGTCGAGGGCCCACGCGCCGGGGCCGAACACCGCCAGCAGCAGGAAGGCCCGGCAGAACAGGATGGCGGGCTCGCCGGCGTTCTGGATCGCGAACAGCGACCGAGGCAGCCGAACAGGGCGGCGACGACGATCCGGTAGAGCGACAGCACGTACGGCCGCGCCCGGTCGAGTGCGTCCACGAGTCCCCCGATCTCTCGGCCACGACGGCGGCTTGGGGACGATCACCGGGGCGGCTCTGAGTCACCGGCCGGTCGACCGCGTCCGGTCGGCGATCACCGCTCCTGCTCGGCGATCGCCGGCCGGCACGGCGTCGCGGACCACACGCCCCGCATGGTCCCGATCAGCACGGCCGCCGCCCCGCCGGGGATCAGCGGAGTTCCGCGTCGCCCAGGGCGTCGCGCAACTGGGCCCGCGTGGTGACGCCGAGTTTCGGGAACGCCTGGTACAGGTGGAATCCGACGGTGCGGGGCGACAGGAGCAGGCGTTCGCCGATCTCCCGGTTGGTCAGCCCGGTGGCCGCGAGCCGCACGATCTGCAACTGCTGCGCGGTGAGCTGCTCCACGTTCCGCGCCCGCTTCTTCTCGGCGGGCAGGGCGACCCCGCAGGCGCGCAGTTCGGCGGTGGTGCGCGCGACCCAGGGCCGCGCACCGAGCCGTTCGAACACCGCCAGGGCCTGGGCCAGCGCCGTACGGGCCTCGCCGGTGCGGCGGCGGCGACGCAGCCACTCGGCGTACTCCAGGCGGGTCTGCGCGCGCTCGAAGGGCCACTGTTCGCACGCCGGGTCGGTCAGCGCCGCCTGGAAGTGCTCCTCGGCGTCGTCGGCCGGGGCCAGCAGCGCCCGCGCCCGGTGCACGATCAGGGTCAGCCGTGTCGACATCCCGCCCGCCAGCCGGCGTTCGACGGAGTCCACCACATTCGCGGCGTCCTTCTCCTGACGCGCGCGTACGGCCGCGGCCGCCAGGTCGCCGACACCGTAGTAGGAGGCGTGGTAGTGCAGCGGCATCGGGTCGGGATCCACCGTGAACAGCCCTCGCAGCAGCCCGTACGCCAGCGCGTGGTTGCCGTCGCCGGCCGCGATGGCGCCCCGTACGACCAGCGCCCGGGCCTGCAGCGCACGGCTCTCGGCGGGATCGATGCCGGCCACCGCCCGGTCGATCAGCTCGCGCGCCCGGCCGGTGTTCCCGCGCAGGGTCAGCAGCGCCGCCTCGACGTACATCGTGGCCCGCCCGGCCATGTCCAGGCCGTTCTCGGCGGCCACCCGGCGGGCGTCGTCGGCGGTCACCTCCGCGGCGTCCCACGCTCCGCTCTCGAACTGCGCGATCGCCAGTGCCTGGCCCAGGACGGCGTTGGCCCCTGCGGTGGTCACGCGCCGCAGGTGCTCCATGCCCTCGCTCATCAGCCGGACCGCGGTGGCGGTCTCGTCCAGCACCCAGGCGCACCCGCCCAGCACGGTCAGTTCCGTGGCGCCCGGGTCCGGCACATCGAGGGCCCGGTACAGCGACCGCAGGTGGCCCTCCCGGTCCCCGAAGGGGTCACAGGCCGCCCGCGGCCACGCCTGCTTGAAAGGCTCCCCGACGTCCGCCGGTATCCGGGCCAGCAACTCCAGTGCCTCGCGGCGATAGCCCTCGTCGCCCATGTTGTAGATGACGATTGCTCCGTGGCGGACCGCGTCCAGGGCCACGACCGGCGCGGTGTCCACGGTCGACGCGGCGAGCGGCAGCAGGCGGGACAGCGCGGCCTTCTGGCGGGTGGTGGCCGCCAGCGCCCAACCGGTCCACAGCGCCGCCTCGGTCAGCAGGTCCGGGTCGTCGGTGGCGGCGACGACTCCGGCGGTGAGCCGCTCCACCCACAGTGGCCGGCCCGCGTGCATCGCCAGGTTGCAGGCGTCCAGCAGGCGCCGCGCCTGCCGGTGGGGGTCGGGGCTGAGCCGTGCGGCGCGTTCGAGTGCCGCCGCGGCGACGCGGTAGCCGCCGCGCCTGCGCGCCCGGTCCGCGGTCGCCTCCAGCGCGGCGGCGATCGTCTCGTCCGGGGCGAGGGTCGCGGCCGCGAGGTGCCAGGCGCGGCGGTCGGGGTTGCCCGCGAGCGCGTCCGCCAGGGCGAGGTGAACCTCCCGGCGGGCCGCGAAGGGCGCGGCCTGGTACACCGCGGAGCGCATCAGCGGATGCCGGAAGGCGACGTGGCCGCTGTCCAGGGTGACCAGGCCGGTCTTCTCCGCGAGCAGCCACGCCTCGAGCCCGCCGTCCGGGCCGACGGCCGATGACGCGAGCAGCGCGGCGGGCAGGTCCGGGTCGTCCGCGGCTGCGGCGAACAGCAGCGCGCGCCGGGTCTCCTCCGGCAGTCCCGCCAGGCGGTCGGCGAAGATGCGCTCCAGCCGCGCGGTGAGCGGGAGCCTCTCGACGGCGTCGTCCGTGAGGGAGGCCGGTGAGTCGGCCGTCGCTCTGGCCAGCTCGACCAGGGCCAGGGGGTTGCCGGCCGCCTGCCGCAGGATCTGCCCCCGCAGCGGCCCCGCCGGGGGGACCGGCTGGACGTCCAGCAGCCGGCCGGCGGCCGCCGCGGCGAGCGGCGGTACGACCAGCCGGGGGAACTCGGGCCCGAACTGCTCGGGCACGGACTCGCCGCGCGTGGCCGCCAGGACGGAGACCGGTTCGTCGGCCAGCCGCCGTGCGACGAAGGCCAGCACGTCCAGCGAGCAGGCGTCGAGCCACTGCGCGTCGTCGACGATGATCAAGAGCGGCTGCCGGTACGCCGTGTCGGACAGCAGCGTCAGCACGGCGAGGTTGATCAGCAGCCGCTCGGGTTCCCCCGCCGTTCCGGCGGAACCGGACTCGTCCAGGCCGAACGCCCCCAGCAGGGCGTCGCGCTGGGGGCCGGGCAGCTCCCGGACGTCGGCCGCCATCGGGGCCAGCAACTGGTGCAGCCCGGCGAAGACGAGTCCGGTCTCGCCCTCGTGGCCCTGACAGCGCAGGACTCGCAGGCCCCGGTGCCCGGCTTCGCGGGCGGCGGCGTCCAGCAGGGTGCTCTTGCCGGAGCCGGGCTCGCCGACGACCAGCAGCAGGGGGGAGCGGTCCGCGCCCGTGGTGTCCAGCAGCCGCCGGATGCGGGTGAGCTCCGGTTCTCGCCCGATCACCTGGCTCTCGGGCAGGTCCGCATCGCCCCCGCGACCCATCGCCGCTCCTCCGCCCGTTCCGCCGGTCAACCGCATGATTGCGGCCTTCAAGACTAAAAGACCGTTTCATCTGGTCGAGCGGGTGCTCGGCGGGGGGCCGCCTTCCAGGGGGAAGGACGGACGGCGTTCCGGGCGGTCCGGGGGACCGCCCGGAACGCGCGACCGGTTCAGCCGCGGATGAAGTCCAGCAGGTCCTTCTCGAACGCGGTCCGGAACGTGCCGTAGAGGCCGTGCGGCGCGCCGGGGTAGACCTTGAGCGTGGCGTCCTTGACCAGTTCGGCGGTCTTGAGGGCGGCGGCCTGGATCGGGACGATCTGGTCGTCGTCGCCGTGGGCGATCAGGACGGGGATGTCGATGCCCTTGAGGTCCTCGGTGAAGTCGGTCTCGGAGAACTGCTTGACGCAGTCGTAGGCGGCCTTGACGCCGACCTGCATGCTCCAGAGCCAGAAGGCGCGGCGGGCGCCCTCGGATACGGCCGCGTCCGGGCGGTTGAAGCCGTAGAAGCTCTCGCTGAGGTCCCAGTAGAACTGGGAGCGGTCGGCGTCCACGCCGGCGCGGATGGCGTCGAACGCCTCGAGGGGCGTGCCCTCGGGGTTGTCCGCGCTCCGCAGCATCACCGGCGGCACGGCGCCGAGCAGGACGGCCTTGGCGACGCGGGCGCTGCCGTGGCGGCCCAGGTAGCGGGTGACCTCGCCGCCGCCGGTGGAGTGGCCGACCAGGATCGCGTCGCGCAGGTCGAGGTGCTCGATGAGGGCGGCCAGGTCGTCGGCGTAGGTGTCCATGTCGTTGCCGGACCAGGACTGGTCGGACCGGCCGTGCCCGCGGCGGTCGTGGGCGATGGCGCGGTAGCCGTTCTCGGCCAGCAGGCGCAGCTGCTCGTCCCAGGCGTCGGCGTTCAGCGGCCAGCCGTGGCTGAAGACGACGGGCTGTCCGCTGCCCCAGTCCTTGTAGAAGATGCGCGTGCCATCGGCGGTCGTGATGGTGGGCATGGGTGTCCTTTCAGGGGAAGGTCGGGTCGGCGGACGGCCGAGAGACCACCGCCGTCCCAATGTCCCGCGGCGGCGCGGCACGCACATAAGTCGAATGACTTGCGACTTCGTCCGGCCCGGGCACCCGAGGAGGCGGCGGCGGGGTGGCGCATGGGGCCGTGACTTTGTGGCAGGACACCTGTGGTGAGCGGCTAGCGTGGCGGCGCATGGGGCCGTGACCCTGTGGCAGGGCACCCGTGGGGAGCGGCTAGCGTGGCGGGAGCTGCCGGAACTTGCCTGTTATACCGTCCATAAGGGACGGTTGTCGTCAGACAAGCTTTTTTCAACCGGAAAGGTGGTGGGGGCTCACGCGTCCGTGGGCCCCGACGCGTGGATGTCTCCAGCACTGCTTCCGCGGATCGGCCCGGCCCCGGGCTGGTGACCGGCACCCCGGGGAGCGTGGCCCCGTACCCCCTCGTGACGGCCGATGCCGACGGCCGGGTGGTCGAGCTCAATGAGGCCGCCGTCCGGCTGTTCCCGCGAGCGGCGCCGGGCGCGAAGCTCGCCGCGACGACGGCCGGGTGGCTGGCGGAGGCGCACCGCACTCTGGGAGAAGACGGGACCGGGCCCGTACGGGGCGAGGTGGGGGAGCTCGGTCTCGCGGCGTACCCGACCCGCGCGCCGGACGGGAACGTGGTCTGGTGGCTGGCCGACGACACCGGGCGGCGGCGCGCCGAGACGGCGCTGGAGAAGGAGCGGAAGCGCACGGCGCTCCTGGCGGAGGCGTCCAACGCCCTGCTGTCGACCCTGAACCTCGAGCGATGCATGGAGGTCGCGGTACGGCTGGCGGCCGAGCACCTGGCCGACGCCGCGGTCCTCGTCGCGCCCGCGGTCGGAAAACGGCTGCCGGTGGCGTACGCGATGCGCGGTGGCGCGGTCCACCGCCGCACGGTGCAGGTGGACCCCGTCGAGGTGCCCGGGTTGAGCGAGGCGCTGCAGGGCTTCCCGCCGATCCCCTCTCGCTGGATCGACCCGCGCGACCTGTCGCCGTGGGTGATTCCGGAGGGCTTCGACGGGCCGGTCGGCGCGGTGGCGATCACACCGCTGCCCGGACACGGCATCCCGGCCGGCGCGTTCGTCCTGCTGCGGCGCAACGACCGGTCGGCGTTCAGCGACGACGAGGAGCACTTCGCCCGGCTGTTCGCCGCGCGGGCGGGCGCGGCGCTGTCGGCGGCCCGCGTGTACGCCGAGCAGACGGGGATCACCGAGATCCTCATGCGCGAGCTGCTGCCGCCGCGGTTGCACCACGTGCACGGTGTGGACTTCGCCGGCGGGTACCGCGCGTCGGTGCGCAGTGAGCTCGTCGGCGGTGACTTCTACGACGTCCACCCCGGCGCGGACGAGGGCGAGGAGTCTCTCGTCGTCCTGGGCGACGTGTGCGGCAAGGGACTGGAGGCGGCGGTCACCACCGGCCGAATCCGTACCACGCTGCAGGCGCTGCTGCCCATGGCCGATGACCACCTGCGGATGCTGTCCCTGCTCAACGGCGCGTTGCTGAACACGGGATCGAGCCGGTTCGCCACTCTCGTGCTCGCGTCGGCGGTGCGCGCCGGGGATCGGGTGCGGCTGCGGCTGACCGCCGCCGGGCATCCGCCGCCGTTGATCGTCCGTTCTGGCGGTGCGGTCGAGGAGGCCGCCACCCGGGGCTGCCTGATCGGGGCGTTCCCCGACATCTTCGCGTCCACCGCCGAGGTGGAGTTGGCGCCGGGTGAGACGTGCGTGCTCTACACCGACGGCATCACCGAGGCCCGCGGCGGGCCGCTCGGCGACGCCATGTTCGGTGATGAGCGGTTGAAGGACGCCCTGTCCGAATGCGGGGGAATGCCGGCCGGAGCGGTGGTGGAGCGCGTGCAGATGCTCGCGGCGCAGTGGACCGGGAGCCGCGACCACGACGACATGGCCGTCGTGGCGATCACCGCCCCGCACACCGGGGGACCGGAGCCGGCGGAGCGACGCTCACGACACGAGGAGACCCGGCGATGACCGTCACGGACCGCATGGACACCGAGGCCGTCTCCGCCCGCCTGTGGGACGCCGTGCGGGAGGGCGACGAGTACACCGCCGTCGACGTCGTGCTGTCGGCGGTGGACGCCGGGCTGGACGCGGAGTCGGCGCTGCTCGATGTGATCGCGCCGGTGCAGGCGAGGGTCGGCGTGGAGTGGGCCGCGAACCGGATCAGCGTGGCCCGGGAGCACACCGCGACGGCCATCAACGACCGTGTCGTCGCCGCCCTGGCCCACCACGCGTCCGCGCCCCGGCGGCCGCGGCGGGGCCGGGTCGCGGTGGCGTGCGTCGACGGCGAGTGGCACGCGCTGCCCGCCCGCCTGCTGGCCGAGACCCTGCGACTGCGGGGCTGGCACGTCGACTTCCTCGGCGCGCAGGTACCCGTCCCGCACCTGATCGAACACCTGCACCGTACGGGACCCGACGCGCTGGCGTTGTCCTCCTCCATCCCCACGCGTCTGCCCACCGCGCACGCCACGATCACCGCCTGCCAGGCCGCCGGTGTCCCGGTCATGGTCGGCGGCGCGGCCTTCGGACCCGACGGCCGCCATGCCGACCGGCTGGGCGCCGACGCCTGGGCGCCCGACGCCCGGACCGCGGCCGGCCGTCTCGAGGAGATCCTCGTCCGGCCGTACGTCCCGCCGCCCGTGCACGAGCCGGTGGACGACCTGCCGCACCTGGTCGACCAGGAGTACACCCTGGTCACCCGCAGCGCGCCCCGCCTCGTCGCGGCGATCCTGGCCGCACTGGAGGAACGCTTCCCGGCCATGGCGAACTACAGCGAACGGCAGCGCCAGCACACCGCCGAGGACATCGCCCACATCACCGAATTCCTCGGTGTGGCGCTCTACCTGGACGACTCCGCGCTGTTCACCCGCTTCATCTCCTGGACCGGCGACATCCTCGCCGCACGCGGCGTCCCCGCGCATTCGGTCGCCCTGGGCCTGGACCTGCTGGCCGAGCAGCTCAAGGACTTCCCGCGCGCCGTTCGCCTGCTCCGCGAGGGCCGCGCCGCCGTCCCCACTCCCCGCTGACGAGGCGCGGGACGCAGGAATCCCACGGAATCGAACACGGTGATTCGGTCGATTCCCACAAAGTCGCTAGCTTATTGACGGAATTGACCATCCTGGTTTACCAACGTCAAATGCGACGTAATCCGCTCGGCCGTCTCCCCGCCGCCATCGCCGGACTGGTCCTGCTCTGTGTCGTGCCCGGCGTACGCGCGGCACCGGCGGCCGCCGCGTCCCAGGTGTGCTTCCTGTCCTGCGACACCCTCGACCCGTCGCGGGCCGCGCAGGAGACGTTCCCGGTGCCGCAGAAGAACCTCAACCGCCGCGAACTGGTGCTGCACGTGTCGGACGCCGACGGCATGGCCTGGGGAAGCATCGACGACGGCACCACCGGCGACGCCGTGTGGCTCGACCGGTCCTGGGACGGCGGACAGACGTGGGAGGGCCTGCTCGGAAAGGCGAGCATCCCCAGCACGTGGACCGGCACGCGGACGCTCATGTACAACATCTCCGACCCGCGCGCCCACCGCCGCGGCCTCATCCGGGCCTGCGGTGACGCCGGCGCGGTCGCGTGCACGGACTGGGTCTACCCGACGGTCTGCGACGTCCACTGCGACCGCACCGACGCGGGGCAGGCGAACGGCGACAGCCGGCCCGTCCCGGCGACCACCCTCTCCGGCCGGGTGATCCGGCTGCACGTCGATCAGAACGGGATGGCCTGGGCGAGCACCGAGGCGGGCGCCCCGGGCGACGAGGTGTGGCTCGACCGTTCATGGGACGGCGGCGCCACCTGGCCCGACGGCTCTTCGCTCGGCCGCCTCTCGGTCGCGAGCGGCGCGACGGGCACCCGTACCACGATGTTCGCCACCCGAGACCCGCGCGGCCGGCTCTACGGCGGCGCCGTCCGGGCCTGCGGCCGGGCGGTGTCCGGGCAGAACGGCAGCTGCACGGCATGGGCCCGGCCCGCGCCGTCCCGCGCCCCGGCGGCCGCGGACGCCCTGATGTACTCCTACGACCCCTACGCCGGATGGTGGCCGAGCAGTTGGTGGAACTCCGCGGCGACGCTCACCACGCTCATCGACCACGGCGACCACCAGTACGACTGGGTCATCGCCCGCACGTTCGACCAGAACAAGGGGACGTTCGCGGCCGGGCAGCGCGGCACCGATCCGATCGAGGGGAACTTCGTCAGCCGTGCCATCGACGACAGCGCGTGGTGGGGCCTCGCGTGGGTGGCGGCGTACGACCACACGGGCGACCGGCGTTACCTCGCCATGGCCACGACGATCGCGAACTACGTGAACCAGTACTGGGATCCGGGCACGTGCGGCGGCGGGGTGTGGTGGGACCGGGAACGCACGTATAAGAACGCGGTGACGAGCGGCCTCTACCTGCGGCTCGCCGCGTCGATCCACCGCCGCACGCCGGGCGACACCGTCTGGCTGCAGCGAACCCGCACGGCGGCGACCTGGTACCTGAACAGCGGGCTGATCAACTCCGCGAACCTCGTCAACGACGGCCTCACCCAGGACTGCCGCAACAACGGTCAGACGGTCTGGACCTACAACCAGGGCCTCGCCATCGGCGGCCTGGTCGAGGCGTGGCGCGCCACCGGCGACGCCACGCTGCTCGCGGCCGCGCGGCGACTCGCGGACGCGGCGATGACGGGTCTCACGCAGAACGGGATCCTGGCCGAGTCGTGCGACGCTGGACAGAGCACCTGCGACGACAACCAGAAGCAGTTCAAAGGGATCTTCAGCCGTTACCTCGCCGACCTCGCGGCGGCGACCGGGAGCTCCGCCTACCAGTCGTTCGCCCAGCGGCAGGCGGACTCGATCTGGGCCGCCGACCGCGACCCGCTCAACCGGATCGGCCAGCGCTGGGCGGGCGGCAGCCCCAACCCCTCCGACTGGCGCACCCAGGCCAGCGGCCTGGGCGCCCTCACCGGGCCGCCCCGAACCGGTCCCTGAGCCGGTTCACCGGCGGTGTGGCGTGGCGGCCGGTGGCCGCCACGCCACACGCGCGGTGTCCTCTCTGGAATCAGGTGGCGGCGCAGGTCGGGGTCGGGGCGGAGTTGGAACCGGAATAGGTCGCCTGGAATCCGAACGACGTCGAGGCGCTGGGATTCAGGGCGCCGTTGAAGGAGGCGTTGGTCGCCGTGACGGCGGCGCCGGACTGGGTGACCGTGGCGCTCCAGCCGTTGCTGACGGACTGGTTGCCGCCGAAGGACCAGGTGACCTTCCAGCCTCGCGTGGCCGCGGTGCCGGAGTTCTTCACGGTCACGGTGGCGGTGAAGCCGTTGCCCCAGTCGTTGTCCACGTGGTAGCTCGCGGTGCAGGCCGAGGTGCCGCCGCCACCTCCGCCGCCACCTCCGCCGCCACCGCCACCGCCCGAGCCCCCGCCGACCGGGTCGAAGGCGGTCGACTTGACCGAGGACAGGTAGGCGTCCTTCGTGGTGTTGACGGTCGTCCAGTCGTCGTTCAGGATCCCGCCGGTGTCCCCGGAGTTCGGGTTCAGGCACCAGAAGGTCCACTGGAACGAGTCCGTGCCGGTGCCCATGTACTTCACCAGGGCGGCGAGCCACTGCTGGTCGATGGTCGACTGCAGCGTGGTGCCGAACTCACCGACCCAGACCGGTGCGACGTTCTGCTTGAACAGGTAGCCCCAGAACCTGTCCCACACGCCGGGCAGGTTGTTGGGGAAGTCGGAGGCGTGGAACCAGGTCTGGTCGGACACGCTCGTGGCGTAGTCGTGCGCGGAGTAGACCAGGCGGTTCGCCACCGAGAGACGGACCGGGTAGGTGCCGGCGCCTTCGAGGTTGCCGCCCCACCAGCCGGAGTCGCCGTTGTAGGTCTGCACGCCCTCGACGAAGATGAGGAGGTTCGGGTTGACCGAGAGCACCGCGTTGCCACCGCGCTCGGCGGCCAGCCGCCAGTCGGTCGAGGTGTCTCCGCAGCCCCAGCAGGCCGGATCGTGCGGCTCGTTGTGCAGGTCGATGCCGACGACGGCGGGGTTGTTCGCGTAACGGCTCGCGATGGCCTTCAGGTTCGCGATCCAGGTCGACTCCGGGACGCTGGAGGTGTACCAGAGCGCGGACTGGCCGGAGGAGTCGGGGCGATGCCGGTCCAGGATGACCCGCAGGCCGATGGACCCGGCGTAGTCGACGATGTGGTCCATGACCTGAAGCGAGTTCAGGCCCTGCAGATCGGCGTTCTTGCCGCTCGAGAAGTCGATGCTGTTGGGCACCGTGCCCGGCTTGAAGATGTCGTCGGAGTACGGCAGGCGCAGCGTGTTGTAGCGCAGCGACTTGATCTGGTCGAGCAGGTTCTTGTAGTCCCTGCTCCACAGCCCGTGCACCACGTAGTTCGCCGTCTCGAAGCCGAACCAGTTGATGCCCGCGATGCGTACCGGAGCGCCGTTCGAGTCGAGGATCTGCCGGCCGCTGGTGTGCCAGTAACCGGTGCCCGCGGCGCGTGCCTTCGGAGCGAGGGAGACGCCGCCGGTGAACGCGGCGAGGAGGGCGAGGAGTAGGACGACCAGCGGGATGGATCTAACTTTCAGGCGTGCTCCCTGGGCGAGCATGACACCACCTAACGTCAGTCATTTCGTGCGGTTCAGGCCCCGGCGTCCCCCCGATGTCCCGGATTATGGGAGCGCTCCCACAGCAACGTCGAGGCGACCGCCCAGGATGGTGGAGCGGAGATCCACGCCGCGGCGTCCGCGCCGATGCCCCTGGGGTACGAACCGCCGGGGGTGACCTGCGGCCCGACGCGAGCGCGCGCCGGGTCGCCGCCCGCCTCCGGCCGAGCCGCGGTGCGGGCGGCGCACGCCCGTGAGCATGAAAGTTTCGCCACGCGCCGTCGGTCACGTGCCCTCGGTCACGTGCCGTCGGTCACGTGCCGTCGGTCACGTGCCGTCGGTCACATGCCGTCGGTCACGCGCCGTCGGCGCCGCGGTCGGCGCGGATCCGCTCGGGCGGTCGGTCACCGCCCGAGGCGTGGCCGACCCCGCTTCGCGGCGAGACGGCGCAGCGCGCTTCCGTACGCCCGTGCGTACGCGCGCTGCAGCAACGGGGCGGCGGGCCCCGCCAGGCGCGTCATCCAGCGGGCGGGCCTGCTGAAGGCGGTGATCGTGAACCATACGGCGTCATCGTCGTCGCGTTCGAGGACGAAGCTCTCCTCGCCGCATTCCGGGTGCCCGGGCAGGGTCCCGTACCCGAAACCGGCGCGGCGCTCGCCGTCCTCCGCCCAGACGACGAGGCACGGCGCGACCAGCCGCAGCGGCCCGATCCCGAGGGAGATCCGGACCCGGACGCCGGACCGGGCGCGGGGAGCGGCGCCGCCGACGCGCGCGCCCGTCGCCCGGTGCATCCGCCACTCCAGCAGGTCGTCCGTCGCCGCCCGCATGACGTCCGGTCCGTGGCCGATGAGGACCCGATGACGCAGGTGGTGGTAGCCGGGCGGCAGCGGACCGTCCCGCGTGGCGCCCACCTCGGCGTAGGTCGGTTCGGCGCGGTCATCCTGTGGCATGGGAGCCTCCGATCGCCGGGTCCGGTCCGGTCGGCCGCAGGCGCCGCCAGGCGAGGACGCCGCAGAACGCGAATCCGAACGCGTTGAGGGCGCCGTGGGTCGCGGCCATCCAGGCGATCGGCAGGTGCGGCAGGCCGGTCGCCTCGCCCAGGGCCCAGTCCAGCGCGAGCAGCATCGTCACGGCCAGCACGGACGCCGACAGCGCCAGCAGCCCGCGCGCGACCGGATCCGTCTCCACGCCGCGTACGTCCCGCCAGGTGAGCCAGCCGACCAGCCACATTCCGGCGGTCAGGATCGCGGCCCCGGCCAACTGGACCCAGTCACCGACGAAGAATCCGACGAACACCACCGCGGTCCCGCCCGGGACGGTGAGCGCCGCCGCGCGTGCGGGTGCGCTGTCGCCTTCCGCCCGGCAGACCAGCCCGGCGATCAACGCCGCCGCGAAGCCCGCGAAGTGGAAGTGCGCCTCGGTGAGCCGGAGCGTCTCCAGCCGGAACCCGAACAGCCGGAACCCGGAACGCTCCGCGACCAGGGCCGTGCCCGCGACCGCGGGCGTGACGAGGGCGGTCAGGAAGGCGAGCTCACGCGGGAGCGGCGAGCGGCCTGGCGGCGGACCGAGGTCGGCCGCCGCCGGGTCGGACCGAGCGGCCGTTCGGCGACGGACGATCCGCCAGGGTGCCTGCAGGGCCAGCGCCACGGTGAACAGGGCGTACGCGCCGGCGAGGACGCCGGCGGTCGCGCCGCGCGGCAGCCATAAGGCGATCGAGCCCAGTGCGGCGCCCGCCGGCCAGAGGGTGCGGAGCCGGGTCAACCCCGGCCCGTCCATCAGGGTCAGCCCCATCGGAACGACGACGAGCATCCCCACCGCGATCACGATGTCGACGAGCACGATCATGTCGATCGACCCCACATTTGAACGTGTTCAACGTCGCGGCCACCCTACACCCCGAACCGGGCGTCTTCCCACCGTCGCCGCCGTGTGTGAGAGTGACCGCGGCAGACCACCTCGAACACGAGCGCATCGACCGCGCGACGGAGCGATCGCCGGATCGTCCCGGCGGGCGGGGATGGGGGAGACGTGCGGGACGACGTGGACGCGCGCACCACAGGCCCGGTCGCGGTGGACGGCGGGTGGCGTGAGGTGGGCGAACGCCTGCGCGTCCTGCGGCGGATTCCCGAACTGGGCGGTCTGCCCCGGCGGCGGCTCCGCGAGCTCGAGCCGGAGTTGCGGCTCGTGGAGGTCGGCGCCGGAGACGTCGTGTGCGAGGAGGCCGGTCCGGCCGACCGGCTCGTGGCGGTTGCCTCCGGCGAGCTCGACGGGCCGGTGACGACGGTCGACGGCCGGTACGGGCGCACGGTCCGCGCGCTCACCCCGGCGCGGCTGTGGACGCTTCCCGCCGACACCGCGCGAGGCGCGCTGCGGGCCACGGCGGAGACCGGCACGGCGGGGCTGCGCATCGACGTGCGCGGGGTCGGCCGGCACATCGGCGGCCGGCGGACGCTGCAGGACATCTCGCTGACCATCGAGCCGGGCGAGCTCGTCGCGATCGTCGGCGCCAGCGGCAGCGGGAAGACCACCCTGCTGGACGCCGTCTCGGGCGTACGCCCGCCGACGACCGGCGAGGTGCGCCTCGACGGCGACCCGGACTCCTTCGGGTACGTCCCGCAGGACGACATCATCCACCGCGAGCTGCCGCTCGCCCGCACCCTCCGGTACGCCGCGCGGCTGCGCCTTCCGGCGGGCACCTCCGCCGACCGCGTCGACGAGGCGGTCGGCCGGGTACTGCGGGCCCTCGACCTCACCGACCGCGCGGACACGCGGGTCGGCTCGCTGAGCGGCGGTGAGCGCAAGCGGGCGAGCATCGCCGTCGACCTGCTCACCCGGCCCAGGGTGCTGTTCCTGGACGAGCCGACCTCGGGGCTGGACCCGGCGACGGCGGCCGACTTCATGCGCCTGCTGCGCCGCCTCGCCGGCGCCGGCTCGACCGTCGTGGTGACCACGCACGATCCGCCGGACGTGGCCCTGTGCGACAAGGTGGTGTTCCTGACGACCGACGGCCGGCTCGCGTTCTTCGGCACGCCGGACGCCGCGCGCACGTACTTCCAGACCGATCACATCGAGGAGGTCTACGAGCGTCTGGCCGACGAGGACACCCCGGAGGAATGGGCGCGGCGGTTCACGGCCGCCCGCGGTGTTCCGGAGGACCCGCCCGCGCCATCGGGCGAACCCGCCGCGGCCGGCCGTCCGGCGCCGGACCGCCGTCCCGCCGCGGGGCGCCGCCCGATGCCGGACCGCCGTCCCGCCGCGGGGCGCCGTCCGGCGCCGGGCCCCCGTGCCCCGGCGGGCCGCCGTTCCGTGCGCGCGCTCCGGCAGTGGCGGGTGCTGACCCGGCGGGACCTCGACATCCTGCTCCGCGACCGGCTGACGGCGGCGATCCTGGCGGGCTCACCGGTGATGGTCCTGCTGATGTTCGCGGTGCTGTTCCGGCCGCACGCGTTCTCGTACGCGCGCCCCAGCCCGGCCGCCACGGTGATGATCCTGTTCTGGATCGCGTTCGGCGGGTTCTTCTTCGGCCTGACGTACGGGCTGCTGCAGATCTGCACGGAGCGGGCGATCCTCTGCCGCGAACGCCTCGCCGGCCTGGGCATCGCCCCGTACGTCGCGGCGAAGGTGGCGGTCCTGCTGCCGCTGCTCGCGGTGGCGGACGCGGTGATGCTCCTCGTGCTGCGCGCCCTGGACCGGCTGCCCGCGGCGGGCTGGTCCACCTACGGCGAGTTGTTCGTGACCCTGCTGCTCACGTCGGCGGCGGGGCTCGGCCTCGGCCTGCTCATCTCGGCGGTCGTCGGCGATCCGGCGCAGGCGACGATGGCGCTGCCGATGCTCTGCTTCCCGCAGGTGCTGTTCGTCGGCGCGATCCTTCCCGTGCCGGTCATGGCGGTGGCCGGCCGGGTGCTCAGCTACGGGATGTCGAACCGGTGGGCGTTCGAGGCGCTGGGCCACAGCCTGGGCGTGGCGCGGCTGTGGGCCCATGGGCGATCGCCGCTCGGGCCGCCGCTCCTGGCGTCGTACGGAGCGACCTTCTCCCGCCCGGTCGTCGTGGACTGGGTGATCCTCACCGGGTTCACCGCCCTCTTCCTGGCGCTGACCTGCGTCGTGCTGGCGCGCGGGACCGCCTACGGCCGACGGTAGCGGCGTCGTCCGGCCTGGAAACCCTGTCGCCGCCGTAGGCGGTCAGCAGCGCTCCCGTGCCTTCAGCCCCTGATGCGACGGGCGACGGTCGCGGTAGGTCTGCTCCGCGAACCGTACGAACCGCTCGACGTCGGCGAGATTGGACGCCAGCCCGATCGACACGCGGACGGCCCCGCCGCTCGGCAGGCCCAGCATCCGGAGGTGTTCGTCCAGCGTGTCGACCCTTCGGCCGGCGGACCTCATGAGGGCGTCCCGATCGATGACGAACGCCGCCTCGCCCGCTCCGGGATTGCAGAAGCAGCCGGTCCGCAGGGAGATGCCGAGCGCGGCGCTGTCGCGTTCGACGACGCGTTCGTCGACGATCCGGCCGTCCGGGTCGCGGAAGTTGAACGCGACGGTCCCGCCGCGCCGGTCGGTGTCGTGGGGGCCGTAGACCTCGACCATCGGCCGGCCGTTCGTGTGCCGCAGTCCGTGGAGGCGGTCGAGCAGCCGGCCGGTGAGGCACCTGACGCGCCGGTGGATCGTGTCGACCCCGATGCCCTCCACCCAGTCGATGCCGACCGCCACGTCCGGGATCGCCAGGAAGTTCAGGGTGCCGTCCTCGAACGCCGTCTCGTCCCCGGCGAGGACGTGCCAGTCGCCCTGGGCGCTGACCGCCTGGATCGTGCCGCCGGCGAACCAGGGGCGCCGCAGCCTTGCGAGCGCCTCGCGGCGGGCGATCAGGCACCCGACGCCGGTCGGGTAGCCGAACACCTTGTACCAGCTCACCGAGACGAAGTCGGGATGCGTGACGCCGAGGTCGAGCCGGTTGGTGGGCACGTACGCGGCCGCGTCGAGCAGCACGTCGTAGCCGTTCTCATGCGCGAGGTCGATCCACTCCAGGGGATGTTGCACGCCCGTGAAGTTGCTCTGTGCCGGGAACGCGAAGAGTCCGCCGCGGCCTTTCCCGAGTGCCGCGCGGACGTCGCCCGCTTCGGTCCGTAGGTCGGGGCCCCGCATCGGCACGTATTCGGTTCCGGCGCCGTGTTCGCGGGCGAACTCCCGAATTCCGTTCACCGAATTGTGGTTATCAAGGGTGAGGACGTAACGACTTTCTCGGTCGAATCGGTAGGATTCACCTATCAGCCGACACGCACCGCTCGCATTCGGTGTGAAGATCGCGGCGTACTCGTCGGCGGACGCGTTGAAGTGGGCGAGGATCCGCGCTCGGGTGTGCTCGACCAGCTCGGTGGCGCTCGCCGAGGTCGGGTTCGACGAATGCGGATTGCCGAAGCAGTTCCCGCGCATCCGTGCCGCGTGCGCGGAGATCTGGCCGTCCGCCGGCAGGCCCGCCCCGCCGTAGTCCAGGTAGAGGTGACCGCCCGCGTCGAGGTACGCGTAGTCCGTCGCGCGTAGCTCGTCCAGTCGCCGCGTCAGCGGATAATCCGGATAACGTGCGAGAAAATCGCCATCGATATTGTCGTCGCTGATCTGCTCGGCCTTGAGCTCGGTCACGGCCGCACGCTCCAAGAGATCATGACAGTCCATATCGCCGGATCTGTCGCATATCGCCGCATTCAACCGCGATTTCCGGTATGCGACAAGTGCTTTGCAGGCCGTATTACCGCCGGTCAGTCGCGGACCGGCCCGCACGGCCGACCGGCCGCCGCTCCGCACGGAGGCGTTTCGGCGCCCGCATCCGGGGCAGGGGGCTCGGGGTAAGCGGTCGCGAGCGGCTCTCGAGGGGCCGGGCCATGAACCAGTCCGAAACTTTGATCAGCGTCCTCCAAGAGGACCACAACGACCTGCGGCAACTGCTGATCGAGCTCGGCTATCTGGTCGAGTTCGAACGCCTACGGCGTTCGGTGACCCAGTTGCTGATCGCCGAGATGGTCCGGCACACGGTCGCCGAAGAGACCTACATGTACCCGGTGGCCCGCACCCATCTGCCCCAGGGGACGCGGATCATCGAGCGCGAGATCGCCGGGCACATCGAGCTCGAGCGCGTCCTGAGGAGGATGGATCTACCCGACCTGACCAGTGCCGAGTTCTCCAGCCTCCTGGCGGAGCTGAACGCCGAGGCCGGACCGCACGCGCGCGCCGAGGAGAACCATCTGTTCCCGCTGCTGGCCCGGTACCTGACGCCGGAGGAGCTCGTCGCGGTCGGGGAGAACGCGGCGGCGGCCAAGGAGAAGGCGTCGCTCCGGCAGTACCTCGCGCAGCCGGACTCATCCCTGCGGGACAGGCTCGTCACCTCCGGGACGACCATGGTCGAACGGGTCCGCGCGTATCTGCACGGCGGCGCCTACCCGCTCTGACCGGTCAGCGCGCGCTGGGCGTGTTCGCGGAGGGCAGGTCCTCGGGCAGCAGGAGGCGCAGGTCCGCCACGCCGGGCGACCGCATCCCGCCGAGCCGCCTCGCCTGATAGGTGATCATCGTCTCCAGCATCTGCCGGACGAGGCGCGCGTTGCCGAAGGTCCGGTCCCGCGGCAGGGCGTCGAGGTACGCGCGCACCGCGGCGAGAGTCTCGGGAGCGCACTCGTAGCCCGCGGTCACGGCCTGGTTCCGCGTGATGGCGACGAGCTCGTCGGTGCTGTAGTCCTCGAATTCCACCTGCCGCGAGAACCGGGAGGCGAGGCCGGGGTTGGAGTTCAAGAAGCGCCGCATCTCGTCGGTGTAGCCGGCGACGATGACCACGACCTCGTCGCGGTGGTCCTCCATCAGCTTCAGCAGGGTCTCGACCGCCTCACGGCCGAAGTCGTTGGACGCCCCCTCGGGGGTCAGGGTGTACGCCTCGTCGATGAACAGCACACCGCCCAGCGCGCGCTGGAAGACCTCCTTGGTGAGCTGCGCGGTGTGGCCCACGTAGCGGCCCACGAGGTCGGCGCGCGCCACCTCCACGAGCTGGCCGCGCGGCAGCACGCCCAGGCTGTGCAGCAGTTCGGCGTAGAGCCGGGCAACGGTGGTCTTGCCGGTACCGGGCGACCCGGTGAAGACGAGATGCCGGCTGAGCCGGGGCACGGGCAGTCCGGCGGCCTCCCGCTGCCGGGCCGTCGCAAGGAGGTCCACGATGTCCTTGACCTCGCGTTTCACGCCGGCCAGGCCGATCATGTCCGACAGCCGGGCCAGCAGCGTCTCGCGCTCCGCGCCCACCGCGCCGTCCGTGGCCGCGGCGTCGCTGACGTCCTCCGGCAGCAACAGGCTGAGGTCGCCCTCGGCCGGGTCGGTCATGGACGCGAGCCGGAACGCCTGCCGCTCGATCATCTCCTCGAAGACCAGGCGCGCCGTACGGCCGTTGCCGAAGGTGGCGTCCCGCGGCATCCGCTCATAGTGCGCGGCGAGCGCCTGACGGGTGGTCGGGTCCAGTTCGTAGCGGTGGCTCTCGCAGATCTTCTCGGTGATCGTGACGAGCTCGTCGACCGAGTAGTTGGTGAACTCCACGGTCCGGCTGAACCGCGAGGCCATGCCCGGGTTGGCGGACAGGAAGGTCTGCATCTCGGCGGTGTACCCGGCCGCCACCACGACGACCTCGTCGCGGTGGTCCTCCATCAGCTTCACGAGGGTGTCGATGGCCTCGCGGCCGAAGTCGTGCGAGCCGCCCCTGCCCTCGGTGACGAGCGTGTACGCCTCGTCGATGAACAGGACGCCGCCGAGCGCCTCGTTGAACGCCTCCGTCGTCTTGATGGCGGTGGCGCCGACGTACTGCGCGACCAGGTCGGCGCGGGAGACCTCCACCAGGTGCCCGGAGGGCAGCAGGCCGAGGGAGGCGAGGATCCCGCCGTACAGCCGGGCGACCGTGGTCTTGCCGGTGCCGGGCGGGCCCGCGAAGATCAGGTGCCGGCTCATCGGAGGGGCCGGCATGCCGAGCCGGGCCCTGCGCTGCGAGAGCTGGTTCAGGTTGACGAGCGCGCGCACCTGGCGTTTCACGCCCTCGAGGCCGATGAGGGACTCCAGCTCCTCCAGCGGCCCGGCGGGCGCGGGCGCGCGGGTGTCCTTGCCGCCCGGCGCGCCACCGGTCTCCGCGGCGACCTCGTCGCCCCAGGAGTCGGGGACGGCGTTCCCGGAACTGTCCAGGTCGCGCACTGTCAGCCGGCCGCCGGGGCGGGACTGCCGCAGCCCCGCGCCGCGGTTGTCGCGCACGGCGCAGCCGGTGACGGTGACGGCCTCGGCGGTGTCGACCCGGACGCCGTCACCGACGCTCCCGGTGATCTCGCAGTCGCCGAACGTGGCCCGCGCGCCGGCCATGAGGAGCACGCCGTGGGCGCCGGAGTCGCTGATCCGCGCCCGGGTGAGGCTCAGGTCGCCGCCCTCGCGTACGACCACGCCGGAGGCGTCGCTCCCGGAGACCGCGCAGTCCTGGATCGTGCCCATCCCGCCGGAGTCGACGGCGATCCCCGCGTCGCCGGGAGAGCGGAGGTCGCAGTCGCGGATGGAGACGTTGGCCCCGCTCGCGATGCGCACGGCGGCGCCGCCGGCCCGTTCGACGACGCAGTGCTCCAGCCGTCCGCGCCCGTCCTCGGTGACCTCGACGCCGGTCCCGCCGGCCGCGGTGATCGTCGCGTTGCGCACGAGCGGGTTGGCGCCGGACCGGATGGCGATCGCGGTGCCGGCGGCGTCCACGACCTCCAGCCGGTCGAACTCCGCGACGGAGTCGTCCGCCAGCAGCACGGACGCGGACGCGTCGGCGCATTCGCGCACCGTCGCGTCGATCAGCGTCGGCGAGCTGGACCCCACGACGCTGATCGCGGGCGCGGCCGACCCGGCGAACTCGCAGTCCTCGAACGTGCCGCGCGAGTGTTCGGTGACGGACAGCCCGCTGTCCTTCGTACGGGCCGTCCGGCAGCGTCGCAGCAGCGGATCCGCGCCCCCGGCCAGCACGATGCCGGAACCGGCGGTGATGTCGGTGACCGCGACCTCCTCCAGCGCCGGGCGCGACCCGCTCGTCACGTACACGCCGGTCGCGCAGTCGCGAACGCTCGTCCGCACGATCCGGGTGGCGCTGTCGCCCTCGAGGGCGATGGCCGGTTTCGAGGTCGTGGAGATCTCGCAGTCCTCGATCACACCCTGGGCCTCGCCGTTGGCGAGCACGCCGTTGCCGCGGGCGTCCCGCAGCCGGCAGCCCCGGATCGTCGACCGGGACTTCTCCCCCAGCACGACGGCGGAGGTGCCGAGGTTCTCGATGAGACAGTCCTCGATGACGCTGGCCGCGTCCGCGGTGTCGACGATGCCCGCGCCCTCGGCGTTGGTGATCCGGCAGCCGCGCATCGCGAGCGAACCGGACCCACGGGCCAGCACGGCCGTCCAGCCGGAACCGGCCACGGTGCAGCCCTCCATCGCGACCTGCCCGCGCGCGGCGTCGACGACCGGCACGTCGTCGCCGCCACCGCGTAGCGTGAGGTCGGTGAGCATCACGGCGTCCGCCACGAGCATCACCGCGGTGCCGCTCCGCGGGCAGATCTCGACGCTGCCCCGGTCCCCGTCGGCCACGATCGTGACCCGGGTGCGGATGAAGAGGCTCTCGGGGTACCGGCCGGGCCGGATACGGATCACCGACCCGGTACGTGCCGCCGCCAGCGCCTCCTCGATTGTCCGGAAAGCGCCTGGCTCATCCGGGGAGACCGTGAGCAACTGCCGAGACACGCTGAACCCTCCTCGGGTCGGTGGGGGTGCCGACGAGACAACCATCATGCCGTTCGCGCGGGCCGCTTGACACCCTCGCCCGCAAGGCCTCTGACCAGCGGGGATACTTGTCCCAGGCGACAAGAGAACGACAAGATCGGATCTCTACGCTGAGCGCATGCGACGTGTCCCCCGGCGCCTGCGCGCCGTGGCGTCGGTGGCCGCCGCCACGGCCTCGCTTCTCGTCTCCGCCTTTCCCGGAGCCGCGGCGGCCACGGCGTACGAACGGCCCCCCGGCGCCGCGCCCGGCCCTGTCGGCCTGCCCGTCATCCCGTCGGTGCTCGCGTCCGGCCGGTCGTGCACCGGTGCGTCCCCCACCCCGGCCCACGCGCAGCCGTGGACGATGAGCGCGCTCGGAGTGGCCCGGGTCCGCGAGCTCAGCGACGGAACCGGAGTCACCGTCGGCGTCGTGGACACCGGCGTGGCCGCGAACGTCCCCGCGCTGGCCGGCCGGGTCACCGCGGTGGCGGACGCCGGGCAGGACTGTGTCGGGCACGGCTCCTTCGCGGCCGGCCTGATCGCGGGGCGTGCCGAGGACGCGACCGGCGGCGGGATCGCGCCCCAGGCGCGGATCCTCGCCGTCCGCGGCACCGGCAAGAACGGCGTCGCCTCGCCGGGCACGGTCGCGGCGGGCATCCGCGCCGCCGTCGACCGCGGCGCCGGCGTCGTGTACGTCGGCGCGGCCCTGACCGAGGGCAGAGCGGAGCTGACGGCCGCGGTCGCCTACGCCACCCGCAAGGACGCCGTCGTGGTCGCGCCGGCCGCGCCGGACGCCGTGCCCACCACCGTCGGCGGGACGCCCTCGGCGCCGCCCGCGCGGCCCTACTTCCCCGCCTTCATCCCGCAGGTCGTCGCGGTCGAGGACTTCGGGCCGGACGGCTCGCGCCCGCAGGAGGCGCCGAACGTCTTCGCCGCAGACCTGGCCGCGCCCGGTGACGCCGTCGTGAGCATCGGCCCCAAGGGCGCCGGGAACTACATCGGGTCCGGCTCCTCGCTGGCCGCCGCGTTCGTCGCCGGTACGGCCGCCCTCGTGCGCGCGTACCAGCCCCGGCTGACGGCGGCCGAGGTGGCGAACCGGCTCGTCGCGTCCGCCTACCCCGCGACCAAGCCGGTCCTGGACCCGTACGCCGCCGTGGCGGCGGTGTCGTCCCCGGCGGCCGCACGGCCGACGCCCGCGGCCGCCATGCGGTTGCCGGCCCGGACCGCCTCACACGCCGCCCGCACCCGTGCGCTGGTCGTCGCCTCGGTCGGAGGCGGGCTCGTGGCCCTCGTCGCGGGCGCGGCGGTGATCGTCCCGCTCGGCCGGGCCCGGGGCTGGCGGCCGGCCGGCGGCGACCCCTCGAAAGAACGACCGAAAGTGTCCACTTCGGCGTGACGACGCCTGTTCGGGGCGGTCTCCGGCGTCCGCCCCGGCGGTCCGGCAGCCGAGCCGGAGCCTCGCACCGGGAGGGCATCGGAGGGGTCACCTGACTCCGGCCGGTCAATAGCGGCAAGTCGGCGGCAAGGAGTCGCCAAGACCACGGCTGAATCGTTGAAGCTTCATTAACGGCCGAGGTCAAGTAGCGCCGTGGCCGGTCCGCAATGACGAATCGTGAGAATGGGGTCGCCTTCCATGACGCGCAGCCGAGTGCTGGACCGGCCGTCCGCGGCCGCCCAGAGAGTAGCCGTGCCGCGACGGCATGACGCCCCGCGTGTTCCGGCCCGGCCGCACGATCTGGCGCACGACGACGCCTTCTCCCGCGTGCTGTACGAGAGGCACGGCGCCGTGCTGCTCAACTTCGCCCTCCGGCTCTGCAACGGCGACCGGCACCGGGCCGAGGACATCGTCCAGGAGACCGCGGTACGGGCCTGGCAGCACCGCGAGATCCTCGACCCCACGACGGACCGGGTCCGCACCTGGCTGTTCACCGTCGCGCACCGGCTCGTGATCGACCACTACCGCGCCCGGCAGGCGCGGCCGAACGAGGTCGGCGACGGTGAGTCCGAAGAGCGCGCCGTGCCCGATCCGGCCGAGCGCGTCGTCACGCTCCGGGCGGTGCTCGAGGTCATGAACGAGCTCACCGAGCAGCAGCGCGAGATCCTGATCTACACCTACTACCTCGGCCACAGCGTGGAGCAGACGGCGGCCGCGCTCGGCCTCGCGCCGGGGACCGTCAAGTCCCGCGCGCACTACGCCATGCGCGCGCTGCGGGCGTCCCTGCGCGACCGCGCCGTGATGGACTGAGCGGCGCCGCTCCGGTCTCCGAGCCTCCCGGAGAACCCCCGGTACGTCGGCCCCCGGGAGCCGGCCCCTGGATCGAACGGCGCCGCTCGTGAGCGGGTCGCGGATCGAGCGGCGCCCCTCGTGCTCTCGGCTTCAGTCGAGCATGGCCGTCTGGACCTGCACGGCCTTGCGCCGGGCGATCCGGATCGCCCGGCCGGGCGGCAGGATGCGGCCCTTGACGTTGCCGAAGAGGTATCCCTCGTCGGGCGGGCAGGACATCAGCAGGGACGGCGTGTTGACCTCCTGCAGGCGGCGCATCATCATCTCGCCCATGCCGCGGCCAGCGCCTGCGGCGGAGCGGGCGACGACCATGTGGAGCCCGACCTCCCACCCGAGCGCGAGGTGGTCGACGATCGGGTCGAACGGGTGCTGCATGGGGCCCGCCCCGACCATGTCGTAGTCGTCGACCAGGATGAACAGCCGGGGTCCGTTCCACCAGTCGCAGAGCCTCATCCGGGCCGGGGTGATGTCCGGTCCCGGCACCCGGGCCTTGATCGCCTGGCCCGCGCCGACGACCAGGTCGCGCAGCGCGTCGATGCTGACCGCGTGCCCGAGGCGGTACTCCTCGGGCACCACCTCGACCAGCTCACGGCGGTAGTCCACCACCATGATACGCGCCTCCGCGGGCGTGTACCGCTCGGTCACGGCCCGCGCGACCAGGCGCAGCAGGTTCGTCTTGCCGCTCTCGGTGTCGCCGACGACCACCATGTGCGGGGTCTCGGCGAAGTCGTGCACCACGGGGGAGAGCCGCTCCTCCTCCAGGCCGATCGCCACCCGGAAGTCGCCCTCGGGCGCCGGCAGCTCCCGCACGCTGAGCTGCGCCGGCAGCATCCGCACCGGAGGCGCGGGAGGGCCGGCCCAGCTCTCGCGCACCGCGGCGACCAGGCCGGCGATGCCGTCGGCGAGGTCGTCGGCGCTCTCCACCGAGTCGATGCGCGGCAGCGCCGTGAGGTAGTGCAGTTTGCTGTCGCGGGTGATGCCGCGTCCGGGGGCGCGCGGCACGCTCGCCGCGCGGCGGGTGTCGACCTCCGAGTCCATCGGGTCGCCCATCCGCAGCTCCAGGTGGGTGGCGGCCTGGTCGCGCACGGCCGCCGTGAGCTCCACCCACCGTGCGGTGGTGACGATCAGGTGGATGCCGAAGCTGAGGCCGCGCGCCGCGATCGCGCTGAACGTCTGGATGTACCGGTCGAAGTCCTGGCGCACCGTCGACCAGCCGTCCACGACGAGGAACACGTCGCCGTGCGGCTGGTCGGCGAACTCCCCGGCCGCCCGGCGGCGCCGGTAGGTCGCCATCGAGTCGATGCCGCCCCGGAGGAAGAACTGCTCGCGGTCGGCGAGCAGCGCGGTGACCTCCGCGATGGTGCGGCTGACGCGCTCGTGGTCCAGGCGGCTGGCGACCCCGGCGACGTGCGGCAGGCCGGTGAGGCCGGCGAGCGTGCCACCACCGAAGTCGAGGCAGTAGAACTGCACCTCGCGCGGCGTGTGGGTGAGCGCCAGGGCGCTGATCAGCGTGCGGACGAGCGTGCTCTTGCCGCTCTGCGGGCCGCCGGCGATGGCGACGTGCCCGCCGGCCCCGGACAGGTCGACGACCAACAGGTCGCGGATCTGCTCGAAGGGCCGGTCGACGATGCCGACCGGCACCGTGAGCCCGCCGCGCCGCTCCCAGTCGACGGTCGTCAGGCCGAACGCGTCGTCGGGCGCGAGCGGCGGGAGGATCTGGTCGAGGGTGGGCGGCAGGTCGAGCGGCGGCAGCCACACCTGGTGGGCCGGCGGCCCGGCGTCGCGGAGCTGTTCGACGGCCACCGACAGCAGGGTCTCGGCGGTCTCGTCCGGCTCTTCCGGCGTCACCTCCACCGGGGCGGGCTGGACCTGGGCGATCCGGGACGCGGACCAGGGGACCACCTGGCTCGCCACCCGCGCCTGGTCGGCCTTGCCGCGTCGCCGGTAGGGACCGGAGGAGTAGGCGGCGCGGAACCGGGTCAGCGCCTCCACGCCCGTCTTGAGGAAACCGGCGCCGGGCTGCGGCGGCAGCTGGTGGGCGTCGGGCACGCCCAGCACGCCGCGGCTCTCCATGGCCGAGAACGTGCGCAGGCCGATGCGGTAGGACAAATGGCTCTCGAGCTGGTGCATCCGGCCCTCGTCGAGCCGCTGGGAGGCGAGCAGCAGGTGGACGCCCAGGCTGCGGCCCAGCCGGCCGATCATGACGAACAGCTCCATGAAGTCGCGGTGCGCGGCGAGCAGCTCGCTGAACTCGTCGACCACCACGAAGAGGCTGGGCAGCGGCTCCAGCGCCGCCCCGGCCGCGCGCGCCTTCTCGTACTCGAGGGCGGAGACGTAGTTGCCGGCCGCGCGCAGCAGCTCCTGACGGCGCATGAGCTCGCCGTGCAGCGCGTCGCGCATGCGGGCGACGAGCGCCGCCTCGTCGGCCAGGTTCGTGATGACCGCGGAGACGTGCGGCAGCTCGTCCAGGCCGAGGAAGGTCGCGCCGCCCTTGAAATCCACCAGGACGAAGTTGAGCGTCTCGGAGGAGTTGGTCAGGGCCATCGCCAGCACCAGGGTGCGCAGCAGCTCGCTCTTGCCCGAGCCGGTGGCGCCGATCAGCATGCCGTGCGGGCCGGTGCCGCCCTGGGCGGACTCCTTGATGTCCAGCTCCACCGGCTTCCCGTCGGCGCCGACCGCGATCGGGACCTTCAGCCGTTCCGCGGCGGTGCGCTTGCGCCAGAGGGTGTGGGGGTCGTGCCGGTACAGGTCGGGGATGCCCAGGAGGGCGGCCAGGTCCGTGGTGGCCGACAGCGGCTCGGTGTTGTCGGCCCCGACGCCGAGGCGGTACGGCGCGAGCCGCCGGGCGAACGCGGTCGCGGTCCGCACGCCCAGGCGGTCGGGGCGGCCCAGCAGAGTGAGCTGCTCCTTGCGCTCCCGGTCGGTGCGGACGAGCCGGGTCTCGCCGTCCTGCACGTCGAGGCGGAGGGTGGTACGGCCGGGCCGCCACGTCAGCGCTCCGGACAGGTCGAGCACGACGACGTTGCGCATGCCGGGGCCGTCCAGCGCGTGCCCGGCGGGCACGGTGCCCCCGTCGACGATGAGCACCGTGTAGGGCTCCTCCCGCGCGGGCATGGCCTCCGGGTCGTACGCCGGCCGCTCCCAGAACTCCGCGCCGAGCATGCCCTCCAGCTCGGGGAAGTCTGAGGCGATCATGCGGACCTGGCCGGCGGCGTCGGTGTCGTGCGGGTTCAGGTTGTGCGGCAGCCACTTGACCCATTCCCACTCCGCCAGCCGGTCCGGGGCGACGCACAGCGCGATCCACAGGTCGTCCGGAGAGTGGAAGAGGGCGAGCTGGGCGACCAGGGCGCGGACGGCGCCGCGGATCTGCGCCTCGTCCCCCCGGAAGAGCACGCGCGCCCAGGACTGCAGGTAGACGGCGGTGGGCTGGTCGGGCACGGTGGAGTAGGCCCGGACGAAGCCGCGCAGCGCGTGCGCGGTGAGCGGCTCGAGGTCCTGGACCGGTTTGGTCGTCGTCGGCGCCAGCCGCAGGCCCAGCTTCTGGTCGCCGACCGCCAGCCGCGCCTCGGCGAAGTCGGGGTCCGAGGGGCGGCGCTCCCACATCCGGGTGGTGCCGACCATGGACCACAGCGTCTGCGGCGCCGGATGCCGCCAGGCCAGGGCGCGCTGCTGTTCCCGCACGGCCGCGCGCACCTTGCGCCGGGTCTGGGAGAGGTAGCGCAGGTAGTCCCGGCGGGCGCCCTTGAGCTTCTCCTTGCGCTCGCTGCTCTTGCGCATTCCCTGCCCGACCAGCATGGCCCCGGCGGCGAGGACCATCAGGCCGAGGGAGAGCGGCAGGAAGCTGTTCTTGGCCCCGCTGCCGCGCGTCATGTACATCATCACCATGGCCACCGACATCAGCGCCATCGGCAGGTACGTCCAGACGGCGGAGTTGTCGGGCACGGTCTCGGGCAGCGTGGGAGGCTCCTGAAGGCTGAGCTCCCCTTCGGGCATCTCGGGCGGACGCCGGCGCATCGGCCTGCGGAACAGCACGAAACTCAACGGACGGCCTCCTGGCGTGGTACGACGAAGCGCCGCGCCGGCGGACGGTGGTCGCCGGGCGCGCTCGGCGGAGTGGAGAGCCGCGGAGGGGACCTGCGGAGCAGGCCGGTTGCGTCACCGCGAATCGTACAGCGCGGCGTGCCTCCGGCGTCGCCGATCGGCGCGCGCGGAACTTTCGCGCGGTGATTCGTGAATCGGGGTGAACCGCTCGGCCGTCACGTGCGTATGCCCAAGTGGAGAGCACTGCGCAGACGGACCGACGTGGAGTAATGACCCATTCACGCGCCCCCGCTCGGCGACGGCGGCGGGTGTTCGTGGAAAGAACGAGTGAGCCCCATGAGCAAGAGCTCGGCGGCGGACCTGTGCCGGCTGACGGTACGCGCCCCCGCCAAGACCATCGACCTGGCCGTACCGGCCGACGTCCCGGTCGCGGACCTGCTTCCCGCCGTGCTCGGCTACGGCGGGGACGACCTCGGCGAGACCGGGATCGAGCACGAGGGCTGGGTGCTTCAGCGCCTGGGCGGACCTCCGCTCGACGAGGACGCCACCCTCGAGTCGCTGGACCTGCACGACGGCGACACGCTCTACCTGCGGCCTCGCACCGAGACGTTGCCCGAGGTGCGGCTGGACGACCTGGTGGACGGCATCTCCACCACGATGAAGGACAGCCCGTACGGGTGGAGCCCGCAGGCGAGCCGGCGGCTGCTGCGCGGCCTGGCGGTGTTCGTGATGCTGGCCGTCCTGACGGTGCTCGCGCTGCCGAGCGGACCGGCCGAGCAGCGGATCGTGACCGCGGGCGCCGCCGCGCTCCTGCTGCTCGCCGGGGCCGCGGCGGCGAGCCGTGCGGTGGGCGACGCCGCGTCGGCCGCGCTCCTGGGCGTCATGGCCGGTCCGTTCCTGATCCTGGCCGGATGGCTGCTGCCCGGCGGCCGGCTGTCCGGGCCGGACGGCTTCGAGGTGGCGGGGGCCCGGCTGCTCGCCGCGTCCGCGGCCGAGGCGGGCGGGGCCGTGCTCGCGCTGGCCCTGGTGGCGGCGTACACGGCGCTGTTCGTCGGCGCGACGGTGCTGGCGGTCGCCGGAGCCCTCGCCGGGGCCCTCATGATGGTGGCGGGCTTCCCGCCGGAGGAGGCGGCCGCGGTGGTCGCCCTGCTCGCGGTCGTGTTCGGCGCGTTCGTGCCGGCCTTGTCGTTCCGGCTGTCCGGGTTGCGCATGCCGCCGCTGCCGACCAACCCGGACCAGCTCCAGGAGGGCATCGAACCGCGCTCGCCGAAGGCCGTGGCCGCCCGCGCGGTCCTGGCGGACGGCTGGATGACGGGGCTGTACGGCACGGTCGGGCTGGCCTGCACCGCCTGCCTGGCGGCACTGGCCCACCAGGAGGATCTGGCGCAGCTCGTGCTCGGGGCCGCGCTGTCGCTGCTGCTCGTGCTGCACAGCCGCGGCCTGGGCAACGTCTGGCAGCGCCTGTTCATGGCCCTGCCGGGAGTGTGGGGGGCGGCCACGATCGTCGCCGTCGAGGTCGCCAGGACCGGGTCGACCGGCCGGGTGATCATTGCCGTGGCGCTGATGGGGGCGACCGCGGCGCTCATGATCGCCGGTTGGACGGTGCCCGGCCGCCGGATGGTGCCGTACTGGGGCCGCGCCGCCGAACTCCTGCAGAGCCTGGTCGCGATCAGCATGCTGCCGCTGACCCTGTGGGTCCTCGGCGTGTACGGCGAACTGCGCGCCATCGGCTGACCAGGACACGAGAGCACGACGGAAGAGGCGCCGATGCAGTCCCGCCGCGACCAGGTCCACGCCCACATGTTCGTCATGGGCCGCATCACGTCCGGAATGCTCCGGGCGGATCCGGACGCCCCGGAGAGCCCCCAGGGCCGGACGAACCGGGGGGTGATCATCGGCATCGTCATCGCCGTGCTGCTGTGCGGCGGGGCGTTCGTCTGGGGCCTGATCTCCCCGGGCCGGTCCGCCTCCTGGCAGAGCGCGGACAGCCTGATCGTCGACCAGGAGACCGGCGCGTCCTACCTCTACGTGGACGGGCGGCTGCGCCCGGTGCAGAACTACGCGTCGGCGCGGCTGATCGGCGGCACCAAGCTGACCGCGCACCACGTCCGGACCAAGTCGCTGGACGGGACGCCGCACGGCCAGCCGGTGGGCATCGTCGGGGCGCCCGACGCGCTGCCGTCGGCCGGCGGTCTGGCCTCCGGGGCGTGGGCGGTCTGCTCCGGCTCCGGGGTGGGGGGCTCCGCGGCGCCGGTCACGACCCTCGCCGTCGGGGTGGGCGACGCCGGCGGCGACGGCGCGCTGACGGCCGGGCAGGGACTGCTGGTCACCACGCCCGACGCGCACGTGTACCTGGTGTGGCAGGGCAGCCGGCTGCGGCTGGACCCCAAGGGCGGAGCGGCGGCCCTCGGCTACGGGGGCCGGACACCGACCCCGGTGTCGGCGGCGTTCGTCGACGCGCTGCCGGCCGGGCCGGACCTGGCCGCCCCCGCCGTATCCGGCCTGGGCGGTGCCGGGCCGTCGCTCGACGGGCACGCGACCCGCATCGGGCAGGTCTTCAGGATCGGGGTGCTCGGTTCTAAGCCGCGGTACTACCAGCTGCGCCAGAACGGCCTGGCGGAGGTCACCACGACCGTCGCCGCCCTGATCCTGGCCGATCCCGCCGTACGCACCAAGGCGTACGGCGGCCGGACCCCCGAAGCGATCACCCTGGCGCCCGACGCCCTGAACGGCCGGATGGCGCCGGACCCGGCCTCCGCCGGTGCGGTGCCCGAGACGCCGCCGCGCCTGGTCGACCCTCAGCCGGACCAGCACGCCTGCGTCCGGATCCAGCCGACCGCCGTGGGGCCGCGGGTCAGCGTCGCGCTGCAGGACCCGGCCTCGCTCGGCGTCGTCGCCCAGGCGGCGACCACGTCCGCGTGCGTGCCCGTCGACCGGATCACCGTGCCGCCCGGCGGCGGCGCGCTGGTGCGCGTCCTGCCGGCGGCGGGCGGCACGGTCGGCGGCACGACCTACCTGGTGACCGACACGGGCACCAAGTACCGCGTGGCCTCCGCCTCCGACCTGGCGGCGCTCGGGTACTCGACCGGCCAGGTGGTGGCCCTGCCGTCGCCGCTGCTGAACATGCTGCCGACCGGGCCGGACCTGAGCGCGGCGGCCGCGCAGGCGGGGATCTCCTCGAGCACCGCGCCGCCGTGCGCCGCTCCGGCCGCGGCCCCGACGCAGGGGCCGGGCAAGGCGACGACAACAGGTCCGGGCAAGGCGACGACGCCGGGGCCGGGCAAGGCGACGACAAGTTGACGGCAAGTCGGGGTCATTACCACGGAGTACGGAAGGAGACGCGAACCGGTCGACGGCGGCGCGCCGATGGCGGTGCCGGCCGGGCGAACCTCGACGCACGATCTCGCTCTCGGTTTCCCGTGAGCACCGAACCAGAGAGGCAGGCGCAGCGTGGCAGGCATGCAGCAGTCAGAGGTCAGGGCGACCAAGAACGGTATCCAGGCCCTGGAGATGGCGTACACCGGGATCACCAAGATCAAGCAGGACGTCGAGTCCACCCGCTTCAACCTGGCCACGGGGTACAAGGGCTCGGACGGTCAGGCGTTCCAGGACCTCGTCAACTCCTGGGAGCAGCAGGCGGACGTCATCCTCAAGAACCTGCAGGACATGGTCGACAAGCTGAACCAGACCCTCACTTCGCAGCACCAGCAGCAGGGCTCCAGCAACGACCAGATCAACCAGGGCTACCAGCAGGCTCAGGCCGTCTTCAACGCCCTGCACGGCTGACCCCCGAACGACCCCGGCTCTTTCCTTCTGACGAGAAACGAGGACATCGATGAGCGAGGACTTCACCGACGGTTTCATCTACGTCGACTACAACCACATGGGCAACGCCGCCGACGACCTGGTCTCCCAGACCAAGGCCATCGCACAGACGATCTCCAACATGGAAATGGAGCTCGCCGAGCTCAAGAAGCAGTGGATCGGTGACGACGCCCAGACCTACAACCAGAAGCAGCAGGCCTGGGACAACGCGATCAAGTCGATGGAGCAGATCCTCACCAGTCACTCGCAGCTGCTCGACGAGATCTCCGGCAGCTACAAGTACAACGAGAACAGCCTCAGCCAGATGTGGTCCGAGGTGCGGATCGGCGGTTGACCGCCCGCCTTCGGCCGCCCGTGAGCGGGCGGCCGAAGGCGGACGGCGTACGGACGCCGGAACACCCGGCGGCGACGGGCCGGACCGGCCGGCCCTGGAACTGACAGACCTCGGAGAAGCGGAGCCATGGCGGACAAGACAAAGCTGGCGCTGGACAAGACCTCGCTGCAGAACTTCGTCAACCACGACATCGCAAACTTCAAAGACTCCATCGACAAGGTCGCGCACAAGACCGACACGAACAACACGCCGCCGATCGACGTCCTCCTGGGCAAGGGCCAGACGGCCCCGGGCGAGGAGTTCTACCAGAGCCACGCGCCCCTCGCGATCGGCGCGCTGGGCAAGGACTCGGGGACAGGCGGTAAGGCGATCGTCGATGCGATCACGACGTCGGCGCAGTCCATCTCCGACATCTACAAGAAGCAGCTCAAGCTCTTCACCGATCTGGACAAGTACCTGAACACCACGATCACGAAGCTCATGGACGGCCAGCACGACTCACTGACGAAGATCGACGGCAAGATCTTCCTGGACACCCTGGGCACGGTGCCCAGCGACTTCCAGACCACCGGCGGCGACACCACCACCTGACCGCACCGACCTCCCTCCCTTCTTCCGACGCCGAGCCTTCGATGGAGAGCAGCAGATCATGGCGGATCCCGCAGGAGACAAGGCTCCAGCCTCTTCGGCGAACGACCACTGGTTCGACGCCATAAAACTGCTCACCGGCTACAAGCCGTCCCTCGCGCGAGGCGAGATCTTCAAAAGCCTCTACGGCAACGACGACATCCCGCTGATGAAGGTGGAGATCGACACCTCGGGCGCCACGCCGACGAACGCGGAGGCCGAGGCCATCAACAATATGAACTGGCGCACGCGGAACTCCGGCTGGCGTATCGAGGACACCGACTTCGTCGTCCCCTTCTACGGCCCGACCGACGACTCGTCGGTCAGCACCCTGTCGACGGGTACAGAGGTGCACATGCGCAGGGCGCGCATCACGCTGCTCGGCACCGATTCCCAACACACCATGCCGCACGGCGGTGTGTCCCCCGGCGGGAAGTTCGGCAAGGGATCGCATCTCATGCCGGACGGTTTCGAAGGGTGGGATTCCGCGCCGCTCGCCCAGTACAGCTACGGCGGTGGCCTCGCGCTCGAGAAACTGATGTACTCGCCGTACTCCACGCAGGGATTCTCCTTCAACGACGTGTCGGTTCTCGATGACGACGCCGTCGACCTCAAGAGCTTCGACCGCGCCGCGCAGGCTTTCAACCGGGCGGCGCTCTTCTTCTTCACCTCCAGGGCCACGATCCAGCAGTGGGAGGACGCGCTGGGATCGGAGGACGCGGCCTGGCGTGGACAGGCGGCCGGCGTCTTCTGGGACATCATTCACCAGCTCGGCATCAACTATCAGAACTACACGGATGCTCTCTCGGTCGGTGGTCTGGGCATTTCCAAGGTGGCCGAGAATCTGCTGACCGCGAAGTCGGGTTTCCAGAAGGCGATCGATGACCTCTATTGGGTCTGGAGCGACTGGGCGCTCCGGTTGGGCAATCCACTTCGCTGGCTGTGCGACATCCTGTTCGACATCACCGACCAGATCTGGCTGAACAACATCACCAAGGTCCGGTGGCACGAGAGTTACGGCTACAACTCCTACGACAGTTGGAACCAGGTCGATGAGGACGGGTGGAGCGGCGACGCGACGACGGTCATCAACGCCAAGAAGAATTACGGCCCCCTGAACTCTCTCACCACGTGGAAGGCGATCGGTGAGGAGGCGATCCGCCAGTGGCAGACCTCCGTCGACAACTACTTGGGCAAGGCCGCCCAAGAGGCGCTGCGCGTCATCCATAACTCCTGGGTCGACGTGCCCGACAGCATCCCCAAGCTCACGACCGTCGAGATCAACCTCGCCGCCGACCTCCAGGCCGACAAGGCGCAGGCCGCGCAGGACAAGGCCGACAAGGCCGCCGCGGACGCCAAGAAGCACCAGGACGACTTGGAGAAGAAACAAGATGATTGGCGCAAGCAGGATCTGGATCACCAGAAGCAGATCGAGGACGAGCAGCGCAAGCAGCACGATGAGGATCTGAAGCACCAGAAGGAGCTCGAGGACGAGCAGCGCAAGCAGCGCGAAGAGGATCTGAAGCACCAGAAGGAGCTCGAGGACGAGCAGCGCAAGGAACGTGAGGAGGACAAGAAGCACCAGGAGGAGATCGAGAAGGAACAGCGCCTGCAGTACCAGCAGCAGCAGGACGAGGCCAGGAAGCAGTACCAGGAGCAGCAGCAACAGCAGAAGGAACAGCAAGAGGAGCAGAGGAAGCAGTACGAGGAGCAGCAGAAGAAGCAGGAGGAGCAGGAGAAGCATCAGGAGGATCTGCAGAAGCAGCAGCAGGACGAGGCCAAGAAGCAGAATCAGGAGCAGATGGCGCTGCAGATGCAGATGCGGAAGGAGGATCAGAAGAAGCAGGAGGAGCAGGAGCGGAAGCAGGAGGAGCTGCAGAAGCAGCAGCAGGACGAGGCCAGGAAGCAGTACCAGGAGCAGCAGCAACAACAGAAGGAGCAGCAGGAGGAGCAGAAGAAGCAGGTCGAGCAGCAGCGCAGGGATCAGCAGGAGCAGGAGAAGAAGCAGGAGCAGCTGCAGAAGGAGCAGCAGGACGAGGCCAGGAAGCAGTACGAGCAGCAGCGCAAGGATCAGCAGGAGCAGGAGCGGAAACAGGAGGAGCAACAGAAGGAGCAGCAGGACGAGGCCAGGAAGCAGTACGAGCAGCAGCGCAAGGATCAGCAGGAGCAGGAGAAGAAGCAGGAGCAGCTGCAGAAGGAGCAGCAGGACGAGGCCAGGAAGCAGTACGAGCAGCAGCGCGAGGACCAGCAGCAGCAGCAGAAGGACATCGCGAAGCAGTACCTGCAGCCGGGGTCTCATCAGGTCGTTCAGCAGCCGGACACGTACCCACTGCAGCCCTCGCAACTGAACCACCACGTCGTTCAGAACCCCGACGGCAGCCTCACCACCGTCTACGACAACTCGCAGACGGGGCATCTCCAGCCCGGCCAGGTCCAGAGCCACTCGTCCCTGAACCCCGACGGCAGCATCACCACCGACTACAGCGACGGCAGCTCGACGACCATCAACCCGCACACGGGCCTGGAGACGACGATCCACCCGGACGGGTCGACCACCACCGACCACCTGACCCACGGCCACACGCTGACCAACCCGGACGGCAGCCGGACGACGGTCAACCCCGACGGGACCGTGACGACCCGCTACCCGGACGGCAGCTACACCACGATCAACCCGCAGGCGGGCAGCGCGGTCACCCACGAGCCGAACGGCCAGACCATCACGACCCCGCTCGGCCGCGACGGCGTGTCGCTCCCGGACGCGTCGTACCTGAGCAACCTCGGCAACGGGACGGCGGGCTACTACGAGTCGGCCCTGCACGACCTGCCGAGTTCCGGGAATCCGCTGGGAGGTCCCTCGGCGTCGCTCGGCGGCCAGACCGCGACCCCCACCACGTTCCCCGTCGGCCAGTCCGGCGGAGTGCTGCCGCCCGCCACGCGCCTCGACGGGACCACCACCGGCGGTGCGCCCGTCGGGCAGACGGGCGGGTACCCGCCGCCGATGGGCGGCATGGGTGGCATGGGCGGCATGGGCGGCGGTGACAAGAACGGCACCAGCGAACGGGTGCGCCAGGTCTACGAGGACGAGGACATCCTCCCCGCGGACGGCGGGTCCCTCGGCCGGCGCGCGCGCCGGAACCGCGGCTACGAGGAGGCGGTGCCCGGGGCGGGCCGCACACCCACGAGTTCCGCGTACAACCCGTACTCCGGGGGCGAGGACCACCGCCAGACGGAGAGCGGCGACCGCGAGCGCGATGCGTGGGCGCCGGAGGAAGAGGACGTCTGGGGCACCGACGAAGGCGGCGCGCCGGCCGTCATCGGCTGAGAACAGCGGAGCCGGCCGGACAGTACCCGATGGGGACCCGGCACAGGGGAGGAGAGCAGGCGATGGAGACCGAAGAGTCGATGGAGAAGCTCCTCGCGGAGGCGAGGGAGCGGCTCGAGTCGACCAGGGCGGCGGTGGCCCGGGCCCGGGCCGACCTCAGCAGCTCGTCATCGACCGCGCGGTCCAAGGACCGCTCGGTGGAGGTGACCGTCGGCCCGCAGGGCGAGTTGCAGCGGGTCAAGTTCCTGGACGAGCAGTTCCGGACGATGGAGGCGTCACAGCTGGCCGCCTCGATCGTCGAGGCCGCGAACAAGGGCCGGGCGACCATGGCACGGCGGGTGATCGACACCTTCTCCGCGCTGACCCCTCCCGAGGAGAACGCCGACGGCCTCCCCGGGTTCAAGATCGACTTTGAGGAGATCTTCAAGTCGGCCCTGGCCGGCGGACGGCGCGGACGGGGAACCGGCACGCCCCGCCGCACCTCGCGCGGCATCCGGCCGGCCGCGAACCTGCACGACGAGATAGTGGAGGACGGCAACGGTGAGTGACACGAGCAGGTATGAGGCGGACCCGGCGAAGGCCGAAAGGGCCGTCGAGGCCATGGAGAACCTCGGGACCCACGTCTTCAACCTGGCCACGCGGTTCCGCAACGGCACCAACCTCGAGGTCCTCGGCAACGACAAGTCCTTCGGCGCCCCGGCGAAACGGGCGGCGATCCAGCTGGTCGACGAGCTCGCCACGGGTGTCGAGGCGGCGAGCCGGCTGCTGCTGGCCGTCCCGATGGCGCTGCGGGCGAACCAGTCGAGTGTCCTGAACCAGCAGCGGAGGGTGCTCACGGCCGTCCACGACGCCGGGGCCCGGGGCGGCTGGCGGACGCCGGGATCCGGCGGCAGGAAGTAGCAGACGCCCGTGTCCGATGAGCCCTGGGGCGGTTTCGTCTTCAACGAGGACGAACGGCGGCTGTTCCTGTTCCTGATGGGGATGGAACCGCCCGAGGCCGTTCCCGGGCAGGTCTTCGGTCTCGCGCAGGGCCCGAACGACCTGGCGGCCGAGCTGGACGCCCTGGCGCAGCTCATCGAGGAGACCCTCGACAAGGTCGACGGCGCGCTGCCGGACGAGGTCATCGCCCAGTACAAGGCGATGCTCCGGGAGCTCACGGGCACGAACGGCTACGGCAGCCACATCGACGAGATCCGGAACGGCGCCCTCGCCGCGGCGACGCAGTTCGGCAACTGGGCGCGAAGCCTGGGCCAGGCGCAGATCCAGATCATCTCGACGCTCATCGCGATGCAGATCCAGCTCGCGATCATGGCGGCGATGGCGTTCTTCACCGGCGGGGCCTCCCTGGGGGAGGAGGCGATCGCCTACAACTCCGCGCGCCTGACCCTGACGATGATCCTGCAGCGGCTGGCGTCGCTGATCGAGTTCATCATGCCGACCGCGATCCAGGCGGCGATCGGCGCGCTGATCATGATGGCGGCGAGCCTGATCTCCACCGCGCTGGGCTACGGCGACCCGAACAAGCCGATCAACTGGACCTGGGTGGCCGAGGGCGCGGTCGGCGGCGCCCTCGCCGACCTGGGGATCCGCGGCATGGGCGCCGGGCTCGGCGGCCTGGGCAAGTGGTTCGACGGGCTGGCCACCGGCAATTTCAAGAAGTTCCTGGACAACAACATCGTCACCGAACTGAAGAACATCGGCGGCGACTTCATCAAGATGGGGGTGGGTTCGGGGATCGCCGGGACGATGGCGCCCGGCCTTGTGGAGGGCTACTGGCAGTTCGATCCGATGATGATCGTCGGCGGCGGCATCGGCGGTGCCCTGTTCGGCTCGATCACCCGAGGCGTCCATCTGGGCACCGGCGGGTACCGCACGCAGAAGATCGGCGGCGGTGTCTCCGAGCTGCTGGCACATGAACGTCTCGAGACGCCTCCTTCCGACACCAGACCCGGCGGCGGACCCGGCACCGACGGTCCGGGCGGCGGACGGTCGATGCCTGTGCCGGAGACCTCCCTGGAGGTGCCGGCGCCGCAGAACACGCGTCTCTCGCCGCCGTCGCGTCCGACGACCGTCGAGTCTCCCGAGCGGATCGGGACGGTCGAGGAGAACGCCCCGATCCTGCGGACCGGTCTGGAAGACCCGCTGACCGTGAACGGTTCCCACGGCCAGGACAACCTCAACGAGGTCCCGTCACCGCTGCCGAGCCGGAACCTCCCGCCGTCCGTCGATCCGGTCCTCACCGAGACCGTCCACCCGATCGGCGAGGACGGCGCGCCGCTCCCGTCGCAGGTCCCCGCCCCGGTGGCCGAGCACTCGCCGATTTCCACGAACCAGCCGGTACGGCCGACGGCCCCCGCGCCGAACCCGGCGCGCTCCACCCGGCTCACCTCGCAGCCGGAGAACCTCGGATCCCATCAAAACCCCGCGTCCCCGATCGAGAGCCTCGCGCCGGAACCGGGTCCCGCGTCGCCCGTGGAGAGCCTCGCGCCCCGGACGAACCTGACGTCGTCCGTCGAATCGCCCACCTCGCGAAACCTCACGACGCCGAACGGCGAGGTCCCGGCGGCCCCGCACGAGGAGATCTCCGACCCGGCCCTTGGGGGCGGACGCGTCGAACCGGGCACCGCCGGTACGGTCCCGTCCCGGTCCACGAACACCGAGACCCCGGTACAGCCGCCCCAGGCGGCGTCGCGCGGATCGCAGCACGCGCCGCCCGCCGAGGAGGCCGTGACGCCGCCGTCCCGGCCGCAGACGACGTCGACGACCCCGCCCGCGACGTCATCGCGATCGGAACCGAACGCCGAGGTCACCGAGCCGCCCGCGGCGGCGCGGAACACGGCTCCCGGCACCACCCGCACGGCGCCCGAGACCGTACGGCCGAATGAGACGACGACACGTACGAGCGGCTCCTCGACGCGCGCCGAGCCGCCCGCCACGCCCGTACGGACCGAGACCGGCTCCGCCTCGACGACGGTGCGTCCCGACGACAGGCCGCAGAACCCGCCCTCGGCGGCCGGCCGCGAGCGCCCCGCGCCGGAGACCCCGACGCCCGCGTCGCGGACCCCCGTCACCGAGACGACGGGGGTGTCCCGCGAGACGGACGCCCGCACCGACGAGCGGCCGGCGACGCCTGTACGGACCGAGTCGACCCCGTCGGAGCCGGCGGGTCATCACGAGCCTCCGCAGGACCCGCCCGCGCCGCACGAGCATGACGGGCTCCAGACGGACGACGCCACGCCCGGCGGTCACCGGACGGACGACGTCCTGGTGGACCCCATGGCCCTCGACCACGGGGACGTCACGCCGAACTTCCGGTTCGACGCCGCCGACCCGGTGGCGCAGGGCCGGCTGAATCTGGACCAGGCGAGGCTGACGGAGCGGCACGAAGGGCTGCTCGGCGACGAGGACCGCCGGTTCTGGCAGCAGCGGGAGGCCGACCAGCGGGTCGACGCGGCGATCGCCGCGTACCACGAAGGACCGAACACCTTCGGCGTGCCCGACCGGGGGGCGAACACCGACCCGAGGATCCGCCTCCGCGAGGCGGGCATGCCCGACCGTCTCACCCGCCCGATCACCGAGGCATACCGGGCCGCTCTCGCCGAGGACGACAGGGCGCGGGCGAAGCCGCCAAAGATCATGCTCGGCGGAGAGCAGCAACTCATCGACAAGCCGCCGACGCTGCACCAGCGGCTCACCACCAAGCTGGAGACGGTGCTCGAGGACAACGAGTACTCCGCGTCGCCGTCCGAGGTGGCCGAGCTGCTGCTCCGGCGGGATCCGGCGTCCGAGCCGGAGGGCTGGGCGCGGAAGGCGGGCGTGCCGGACGATCTCGTCTCCACGGTCGCCGAGGCGTACCGCACGGCCCGTGCCGAGCACAACCAGGCCCCGACGGACGAGGCGAGGCCCTTCGAGGAGCGCCTGACCGACGCGCTGGAGTCACGGCTGTACGGACTGGACCACGACCTGTCCATCCCCGCGGTGGCCGACCGGATGATCCGCGAGCAGGCGCGGCTCGACGCCGACCGGACGCGGCCCTGGACCTTCGACGTACGGGACCGGTTCGACGCGCGGTGGAAACCGGAGTTCGACCGCTACCTGCGCGGCGAGCTGACGCGGCAGCAGTTCGAACGGTCGTTCCAGGAGCTGGCCGACGGGCTGCACGATGAGCTCGAGCTGGAGGCCGCGGCGCGCTCGGCGCGGGCGAAGGCCGAGGACGACTTCGACGCGGTCGTGAACCGGGAGCGGCTCTCGCCGGACGAAGAGGCGCGCGCGCTGACGCGGTTCCTCGAGGCGAACGACGCCGAGGTCCGCCGCATCGCCGAGAAGGTCGGCCTGCGCGGCGGGGCACACCGCGAGAACGCCCTGTACGACTTCACGGACGCGGCCGGCGCCCGCACCGCGGAGCTGACGCGGGGCCTGCGGACGCGGCTGGAGCTCGAACACGAGGCGGACCTCCACTTCCGGCGCCTGGCGGAGACGGCCGGCCTGGACCCCGCCTCCGACCGCGGCCGGAGCCTGCGGGCGGACTACGGCGCGCACTTCGAGGCCTACACGCGGACCCTGCCCGACGGCCGGGAGACGCGCACGCTGCCCGTCGAGGAGTTCGAACGGCACGCGACGGAGCTCGGGCCGGCGCTGCGGCAACTGGACGAGCACTTCACCGCCCGGATCCGCGCCGAGATGGCCGAGGACGCCCTGCTGACCCGCGCCGACGACGCGCTCGGCGACCACGACCTTCACTGGATGGAGATGTCGGAACGGCCGCGCGCCGAGCGCGAGGCCGTGGACTACGACGCGGTCCTGGCCGAGTTCCGGACCGACCTGCGCGCCGAGAGCACCCGGCTTCTCGGCGGCCGTTCGCCCGCGGAGCTGACCGCCCGCGACTGGGAGGAGCACACCCGTGATCTGACGGCGGCCTACGAGCGGCTGGTCGCCGAGCTGCCCGGGCGGCTCGACGAACACGCGGGCCGGGCGGCGATGCTGCGCCGGGTGGACCGGGCGCTGGAGGGCACCGGCAGGCCCGATCAGCACGTCGAGCGGGTCGGCGCGGACTTCCGCGCGGCGATGACCGACGCGTACAAGTCGGTGGTCGGCCGCCCCGGGGAGGGCGTCTGGTCCTACGACGAGCTGATCCGCCGAGAGCAGACCTTCTACCGCGACCACTTCCTGCCCTACCTGCATTCGGTCAACGATCGCCTGCGGTTCGAGGCGCGTCTCGAGGACGTGCTCGGCGAGGGGGCCGGCCGGTTCAACGAGCTGACCGCCGAGGTGAACGAGCTGACCGGCCGGGCGCAGCGGCGCTTCGCGATGAGCGAGGAGCGGTTCGAGGAGCTCGCGACCGACTTCCGGGCCGACTGGGCGAGGGTCTACCACGAGCACTTCGGCCCGAGCGACCGGAACCTGGCGAACTGGCTGGAGCTGGAACGGTCGCGAGGAGACGTCTTCGGCGTCACGCTCCGGGAGGGCTGGGAGGCGTTCCAGGCCGAGGCCGACGCGCCGCGGCTGGCCCGGCTGCGCGAGCAGGCCGCGGCGGAGAACGCCCGGACCCGGGAGCGGCTGGCGGCCATCTTCGCCGACATGGTCCGCCGGGCCGACGCGCTGGAGAACCTGGAGCGGGTCTTCCAGGAGGGACGCCCGGACCTGCGGTCTCCGAACGCGCTCGCCGACTACCGGGCCGGCCAGGAGGCGCTCCGGACCCGCCTCCGCACCGAGATGGACGCGGCCGCGAGCGAGGAGCAGCGCACCACGGTGCTGACCGAGGCGAGCGAAAGCCTCGCGGCCCTCCGTGAGCAGGTCCAGGCCAAGGAAGCGGCCTACCGGGACTGGAGCGAGAACCCGGAGTGGACGCTGGACCTGCGGCGGCTGGAGCTGACCCGTACCCCGCTCGCTGAGTACGAACGGCGCGCCGGGCTCGCGCCGGAACCGGAGCCCGTGCCCACCGTCTCGGAATCCCCGGCGAACCGGCGGCCGTACGTCGAGGACGTGCCGGACGAGGTGAACGCGCCCGTCGAGCACCTCGAGCAGGCCCAGATCCTGCTCGAGGAGACGCCGCCCGAGGTTCGGGAGACGCCGGCGGAGGTCCGGGAGGCGCCGCCGGCGCTGCGCCCGGAGACGCTCGCGGCGATCGAGGCCCGGGCCGCCGAGAGACTGGCTCGCCTGCGCACCGAACTCGAGCAGCGCGACGAGGCGAACCTGGCGTTCGACGCGGTGCTCGCCGAACAGCCGGACCGCGGCTTCGTCTTCGGGGTGCTCGAGCAGGTCAGGAGCGCGCGCGAGTGGTTCGTCCAGCAGTGGGCCACCATGGAGGAGGGGAGCCGCGGCGGGCTGGAGGCCGAGCTCACCCAGCGGCTGGACGAGGCGCGGGCGGTCGCCGACGCACGCGACGCGTTCGCGCGGGAGGTCGCCTACGCGCGGTCGGTGATGCGCGACGTGGACCCGGCCTTCCACCACAGTCCTCAGGCCATCGCGCTGCGGGACGAGTTCGTCCAGGCGCTGACCGACGGCCCCGCCCCGACGGGGGACGTACGGACCCGGCTGGTGGAGGACCTCCGGGGGAGGTACGACGGCGCGGCGCGAGCGTGGCGGCGGGAGCAGTTCCTCGCCGACCGGGCGGCCGAGACCGCGCCGCCGGCCCAGGACCCGCAGCACGCCGCGGACCTGGACGGCGCCGAGGGCCGGCGAGACGCGGCACCGGAGCCCCCGGTCCGGACGGTGACGACCGACCGTTCGCCCGATCCGGAGTGGACGCCGGAGACGGCGTCCTGGTATCGCCAGGAGCAGGCCGCGCTCGCCAAGCGGATCACCGACTTCGTGGACGGCCGGACGCTCGACCTGTTGACGCGGGCCCGGCTCGCGTCCGACCACGCGCGGCAGCTCGACGCGCTGCATGAGATCGCCGAGCGCCGCGACGTCGCGCAGCGGGAGTTCACCCGTTTCCTGGCCGAGCAGAGCGACGGCCAGGTGACGCTGCGGTCCGGGACCACGGCGGGCTGGGTCCGCAGCCACCTCGAGGATCTGCGCCGCCAGGTCGACGATCTGCGTACCCCCTACATCGACGAGCACCTGGCCGCCGCCGTCGCGGAGGAGACGGAGGAGCGCGCGTGGACGCCCGTCGCCGAACCGTCCTACGCGAAGCCGGACGACTGGCGCACCCCCGCGTGGCGCGCCGCGGAGGCGCGCCTGTACGAGACCCTCGAGGCCACTTTCGCCCGGCACGACGCCGAGGCCGCCGTCCGGACCGCCACTGACGCCGACCGGGCGGCGTTCGACGAGGTCTTCGAGTCGTGGGCCCCGCAGGGCGCCCGGGAGACGGCCGGCGGGTACCTCGACGCGGTCCGCGACCGGGCGTGGAAGGAGTTCGACCGCCGGATCCTCACTGGCGACCAGGAGCGGCAGGAGATCCTGGACGGCCTGCCGGATGAGCTGGACCGGCAGGCCGCCCGGCAGGTCGCCCTCCAGGTCGGCCGGGACGCGTACGAGCGCGCCTTCCAGAGCTGGTACCAGGACCGGGGCCGGCGCCTGGGCGACGCGGACGACGCCCTGCCCGTCGTGCTGACCGACACCGTGGCGGACTCCGTACGCGCGGGACAGCGCCCGAACTTCGAGCGCGAGTGGGAGACCGTCGTCGACGAGTTCCTCGACGGCGTCTCCGACCTCCGCGCCGCCCTCCCGCGGATCCTGCCGGACATCCGGCGCGCGGCCGGCCGCCGCCTGGGGGAACTGACCGGCGACGACCTGTGGCAGGCCTTCGACCGGCACGCCGGCCACGCCTCGGAGCAGGAGCGTTTCACCGAGCTCGTCTCCTCCACCGCCGAGTCCTTCCGGGGGAACCTGCCCGAGCCCGACCGCGACCTGCTCGCCGCGTTCGCCGCCGACAACGCCGTGCCGTCGGAGCCCGGGCGCGCACAGGTCCTGTCCGACGGGTGGCGCGAGCTCGACACCGCGTACGAGGAGATCTTCCCGCCCGGCGCCGAGGCCACCGCCGAGATGCGGCAGCGCTGGAAGGCGAGGTTCGACGCGGTGGCCGCGTCGCTGCCGTCGCGGCTGGCCCGGCAGACCGCCCGTGAGGGCGCGCTGACCCGCACCCTCGCCGACGTGGACACCGCGATCAAGGCCTGGCGGACCGCGCCGCCGGAGACGCTTGAGGAGTTCCGGCAGCGGTTCGGCGTCGAGTTCGGCGGCGAGCTGCCCGGCGGCGTGCGGCGGTCGCTGGAGCAGTCCATCGCCCGGTCGGTGAACGACCGGTTCGGTGAGCTGTTCGCCGGCGAGCGGACCGAGACTCCGGCGGAGCGGCTCGAACAGTGGCGGTCCTGGTACGGCGAGACCACCGGAACGCCCCGGCTGCACACGTTGTTCGCGCGGGAGACGGCCCGGCAGGGCGTGGCCGCGAAGTCCGGGGAGGTCTTCGCGGCCGCGTACGAGCGGTGGCGGCAGGAGCACCCGGAGCCGGTGCTGTCCGGAGACGACCTCGCCCGCGCGCGTACCGGCCTGACCGCGCGGATGACGGCGGCCTACGACGAGATCTTCGGCGGAGCCGTCGACAAACCGGAGGACCTGGCCGAGCGGGCCGCGCTCTGGGACCAGCGGGTCGAGCGCCTCACGTCCGAGCTTCCGGCCCATTTCGCCTTCGAGGCCACCGTCCCGGCCGCGCTCAGGACCGCGGGCCGCTCGTTCCAGACCGTCGGCGAGGGCCACGACCTGGACGACGCCGAGTGGGTGAACGAGACCGCCGAGTCCTTCCGCGAAGAGTTCTTCGACGAGTGGCGCCGGTGGTGGGCGCCGCTGGACCGCGCCACGACGTCCTCGGAGGACGAGACCACCGCCGACCTGTTCGAGGCCGGCCGCGCCGAGGCCATCGCCGAAGCGCGGACGGCCATCCCCACCGAGGCCGCCGAGACGACACCGCCGGACCTGGAGACCGTGCGGCGGCCGGGTGACGAACCGGTCCACGCGCCACCGTCCGCGCCCGGCGACCTGCGGCCGGCCGCGAGCGTCTCGGAGGAGGACGTCTATCCGTCGTCGAGCCTGGAGCGCTTCGTCCCCGAGGACGCCCCGAGACCGATCCTGGCCCGGATCCGGTACCTCCAGGAGGCGCTCCGGTACGAGGAGCGCCTGGCGGTCCACCTGTCGGAGCATCCGCTGGTCAACGAGCACCTCGGCAGGATCGTCAAGGACATCTGGGACCGCACGCCGGAAGGCCGCCGGTCGCAGTACGGCAGCGACGACATCTGGCTGGCCGGTGCCGTGGGGATGTCCGCCGAGCGGCTGCAGGAGGTGGTCGACTCGGGCAACCTGCGTGAGCGGGTGACGTTCCTGTTCAACGGGGTGAGCAAGGGCACGATCCCGCAGCTGCTGAAGGGCGACAACCTGCAGCACCCGGAGATCGAGACCGAGCGCGCCGACCGGGTGGACACCCCGGCCCGCATCGAGTACGAGAGACGGCTCGCGGAGATCGGGGCCTCGGACCTGGATCCCGACGCCAAGGGGGCCGCCATCACGGCGGCGATGAGAGAGCTCCTGGCCACCGATCAGCCCGCGTCGCAGGTACGGCCGCCGCTCAGCGACGCCGAACGGTCGTTCGTCGGCGACGGGGAGTCCCTACCCTGGATCCCCGCCTCGAGCAACCACGAGCTGCTGATGAAGAGCGGCTTCCAGCAGCGGTCGGAGGCCGGCGGAGGGCTGGTCATGACCGGCACGTCGGGCTCCGCGTACCTGTTCGCGCACAACCTCCTCCGGATGCCCCGCCGCTGGCGGGGCGTGACGATCGACCTCGGCCTCCTGCGCGCGGCCCTGATCGGCGCGATGCTGCAGCAGAAGCACCACAGCTTCCACGAGGTGATGCGCGGCTTCCAGCTCGCCCTGAACGAGCTGCGGGACCACGACCCGAAGCTGGACTACGTGGACGGCTGGGACCGGTACCAGCACCTGGCCCCCTTCGGCGAGGACGAACTCCGCACGTCCGTGGCCCACGAGGGGAGGTTCCCCGACGAGCACGCCCGGGAACTGCGAAACCGGGCCGCGGGAGAGGGGCTCGGCCTGACCCGTACGGGTCCGCCGACCCACGCTGGTCCGTCCGCGCCCCTGGACCTGCGGCCCGCGGCGAGCGTCGCGGCGGAGGACGTCCTTCCGCTCATTCCGGCCACGGACCTGGACTGGAAGCGGCGGGTCCTGGAGGCCACGCGGCAATCGGTCGGTCTCTACGAGTGGTCGCAGTCGGGGCCCGATTCGGAGGACGGCTTCAAGCTTCTGATGGAGCCGGCGGGCCTCACCAACGACTTCGCCCGGTGGCTTCGCGGCGAGGAACCGGCGCTGTCGTCCCAGAGCAGGATGAACTGCTGGGAGGCGCTCCTCTACACGGCCTCCTGGACCGGTGCGGTCGACCGGACGTGGGTGGAGGGCATCCATCAGCAGGCCGCCCGGGCGGCGATCGGAGTGGTCTACCGGGCGCGCCAGGCCGGGGAGTCGGATGACGAGGCGTTGGCGGACGCGCTGGACGACGCGTACTTCGGCACGCTGAAAGACCTCATGACGGCCGGCGGCTTCACTCGTCATCCCGTCGATCCCCGGACGGGACTGACGACGCGGGACATCGCGCCCGGGCATCTCGTGGTGTTCGGCGACATGAACCACGTCGCGCTGGCGCTGGGAACCCGCGACGCTCAGGGCCGCCAAGAGGTCCTGAACAACTGGAACTTCCCCGAGAGAGAGCCAGGGCGGCCGACGACCCTTCCGTCCGGTCCGGGGTTCCTGCAGCGGACCACGGTGGAGGAGATCCAGGAGGCGCTGGCCCTCCTCGACCTCCCTACGACCGTGACCTCCGCGGCGCCGGCGTGGCCGGTGACCCGTACCGGCGCCGACCCCCGGAACGGCATGCCGGTTCCGGTGGAGGAGCCGGGCGCGAAGGTCGAGCGGCCGGCGAGTCCCGATCAGTGGCTGGACCGGCGGTTCGACGCGCCGGTGGTCAAGGTCGCGACGGAGCGGTACGACCCGAAGGTGGACTTCCTCGCGGGCGAGTCGGGGAAGAACTCCGCGTGGGAGACGCTGATCCGGGTCAACGTGCAGCGCGTTCAGGCGGAGAATGGGACCTGGGTCCGCGTCCATGTCGTCACGCTGCCGGTCAAGCCCATGTTCGGCGTGACCGAGGCCGATGTCAGGGCCCTTCAGTCGTCGCTGAACCGCATCTACGACAAGCACGTGAACCGGGGATACAAGCTCCCGCGCTCAGGTGACCAGCTGTTCATGGCGGTGAAGCTGGTCGTCGCCCCCGAGCACGGGGAGGCCGTCGAGATCCGCCCGGGCCGTACCGCGGATGCCCCGGACCTGAAGCTGACGCGCCCGGACGCCCGGCACTGGGGTCTGCGCGACTTCCTGGTCGTGCTCGCGCATGAGTCGTCGCACGCCGGCGGGCTGCCGGACGAGAACCTGGACTCGGAGTCGTTGTTCCGGCGCCTGGCGACGTTCGCCGTCGTCGGAAGCGACGGGGTCCGGCGGACGGAGCCGCGTTCGGCGGTCAGCTTCGACGGGCTCATGGCGGGCGGGCCGTTCGACCCGGCCCAGGAGATGCCGGCGCGGTACCTGGAGAGGATCGAGTCGGTGGTGGACGCCACCGGCGTGCTGCGGGACCACCCGCTGGAGTCGTCCGGCGCGCCGGCCTTCGCCATGGTGGTGACCACCGAGCAGAGCGGCGCCGCGGACACCGTCGCGGCCTCGTCGATCTACGAGGTCGTCGGCCGGCCGGACGACCGTCCGTCGCACCCCGCCGCGTCCGCCCCGGGCGGCTCGGGCCTGAAGCGGCCCGCCGATGACGAGGCCGACTCGGAGCCGTCGGCCAAACGCACGCCGGGGACCGGACAGGGCCTGACCCCAGGGGAGGGATGGTCGGCGCCGCTCCGGACCGGACGGATCACCGCCGCCGCGACCGAGGAGGAGCGGGGCCGGGCATCGAGTGGTGCGGCGGCGAACGCCTACGCGTTCGATCCGGCGATCGTGCGGTTCTGGACGCACCGCGTCCTGCAGGCCGGACTGGCCTCCGTCGGCCTCTACAAGTGGGTGCCCTCGTCGTTCGACGCGAAGGACGGCTTCCAGCTCGCCACGACGACGCCGCGCGGCCCGAACGACTTCGCCAAATGGATCCGCGGTCAGGGCCCCATGCCGTCGGCGCGGAGCGCGATGAACTGCTGGGAGGCGTTGCTGTTCACGGCCCACCGGTCCGGGGCCGTCGACAAGGCCTGGCTGGAAGGGATCCACCAGGACGCCACCCGTGTGACGGCCGAGGCCTTCCGCACGCGGTTGGCCGTGGTGTCGCCGTCCCGCGCGAGGTGGGAGGCGGACTACGTGTACGCCGAGGCGTTCGCGCGGTCGATGCTCGCCGGCGATCTCACGTCTCATCAGATCGATCCCCGGACCGGCCTGATCACGCCGGAGATCCCCGCCGGGCATGTCGTGGTGTTCGGCGCCCTGGCCCATGTCGCGCTGGCGCTCGGAACCCGTGACGCCCAGGGCCGCCAGGAGATCCTGAGCCACTGGGTGCACCCCGAAGGAGAGCCCGGGCGGCCGAACCTCCGGCAGGGCACCGTCCCGGGATTCATGCAGAAGACCACGGTGGAGGAGCTGAACCGCGTCTTTCCCCCGCTCGGCTTCCGCATCGCGTCCGCGCTGCCGGCGTGGACGGTCGCCCGGACCGGTGGCGGCCCTCGACATGAGGCGGCCGGGCCGGTGGCGTCGCAGCAGCCGCGCCCGCCCGCGGACCCGCTGACCTCCCCACCGCCCGTCCTCTTCGACATGGTCTATCGCCACGCGGCCTGGCCCGTTCTGCGCGAGGGCCACGAGAAGGCCCTGGCCTCGATCCTGGCCGGAAGCCAGGGCGCGCACACCGCCGCCCGGTTCGCCGTACGGACGCTGAGCGCGGACCTGTCGGCCACGCGGGGTGCGGGCGCCGCGTCGTGGTTCGCGACGGAACAACGACCGGTCGGTTCGCGGGCGGAGCTCGAAGCCCTGCTGGCCCGCCCGGACTGGGCGGTGCCCGAGACGATGGCCGCCTTCGCCGCCGCGGTGCGACGGCAGGCTCCGCCGAACCCCGCCGAGGAGGCCGTGGGCCGTACCGCGGCATGGCGCACGGACATGGGGCAGGTGCGCGGCTACCGCCTGGCCGACGCGCCGCTCGACCACGTTGAGAAGCTGTTCTCCGCGTACCGGAATCTGACGGCGAACCATCCGAATCCGCTGCCGGAGTCCGATCAGGGCCGGGGGATCCTCGCGGCGATGATCGCCTGGCGGGTGCCGCTGGGGGAGCCGCTGCACGGCATCGTGCTCGCCTGGCAGCGTGCCGGGTTCGGCACCGTGAAGACCCGGTGGGCGCTGAACAGCGAGGCGGCGGACTTCTACGAGTGGGTCCAGACGGCGTTCACCCCCCTCAACGGCATCACGGACGCGCGGGCGAAGATGGCGTTGCGAGCGCCCCACCTGCTCCTCCACGAGAAGTTGGGCAGCCCGCGCCTCCTCTCCAGGACCGGGTTCGCGCCCGATGGCCGGTTCGGCGGGTCGGGGGGCGGTCTTCGCGGGGGGTCGCGGGACACCGGGGTCGATCCGCTGCGGGCCGGCTGGCCGATCGGCCGGGAGTTCACGGTCGGGGGACCACGTGAGGGCGGCCTCACCGAGGTGCCCGCTCCGGTCCCGGCGGGGACGGGCAAGTCGGCGGAGCGGTGGTTCACGTACGAGCGTGTGCTCGAGTTCCGGTCCGCGCCGCTCCGTTATGAGGTCAGTGACACGGGGCGGATCCGGCTTCCGGATGGGCGGACGCTGTCTTCGGACGGCTGGCTGCGGTTCGGCGATGACTTCTTCCACGGTCCGACGGGGGCGTTGCTGCGGGGTGACAGTGGCTGGGTCGGTCAGGTCGCCAACGCGGACCGGTTGCGTGAGATTCTCGGCACGCCGGGGTTCGAGGTCACGCCGTACACGCTCGTCGGCGGGCCCTCGAGCCTCCACCTGACGCCGGCGGGGGACGAGGGCGGCCCGGCCGTCCTCATCCCGCTCTCGGACCAGACAGCGCCGCTCTCCGCCCTGCCGGTCAGCGCGTCCTCCCCGGCCGATCCTGTGGTCCTGACCGGCCCGTCCGAGGAGGGTTACGCCGATCGCCTCGCCTCGCTGCTGGCCGGCGACCCGGTCGACCAGTCCGCGGTCGTGGAGCAACTTCGCCTGCGCCGCTCGCTCGGGGACGGCCGGACGGCCGAGTCGCTGGACGCCGCGTTCCAGGAGCGGACCGGGGGAACCTCACTGGCCGAGGCGATGGACGACGCGGTCGCGGAGGGACGCGCGCCGGAGGAACTCGTCGAGGACGTCCTCCGGATGCTCGGCCTGGTCTCGGAGTTCACTCTCGGGGCTCCGCCGCCCGGCCCGATCGCGGTCGCTCCGAAGACGTCGCCGGCCTCGCTGCCGCAGGTCCAGGCCTTCGCCGAGAACCTGCACACGGTGCTGGTGGACCATGAGGACGCGGAGGGCGCGTTCGCCCTGCTGCGCCTCCTCGGCGAGGACCTGCCGCAGGCATGGGCGGTGCAGGACGCCTACCAGGCCCGCTACGGCGCGTCCATCGACCGGCACCTGAACGATCTTTGGGAACGGGAGCACGGCGACGCCCCAGGGCACCGCTGGAACGAGGTCTGGCCGCTGGCCGCCGCCCACAACCTGTTCGGCGCGACCCGGCCGGAGCCGGTGGCGTACGAGCAGGTCGCGCGATGGTACGACCTGCTGACCGAGCTGACCTTCCAGCACTCCGAGCTCGGCGCCGTCCGAGTGCCGAGCGACCACGTCGCCGACGGCTGCTACCTGCGCGCTCATCTGGCCGCGCTGCGACTCCTCCAGTGGGGCGCGCCCGTCGGCAAGATCATGGTCACCCAGGCGGAGGCCGGGTACGGGGCACTGGGCCTGCGCTCCGGCGACCTGCCGGGCCACCTCGGCCCGGTGCGGATCCCCTGGGCGTATCACATCGCCGTGGTGGTGTGGGCGCACGACGTGGCGGGCCGTCCGGAGTGGATGGTCCTCGACACGGCGCTCGATCGCGGGCCGCTGACCGCCGGCGAGTGGCTCACCGCCATCGGCGTCGATCCCGATAACCCGCGCAACCTCTTCCTGACCGGCGATCTGGACGACGTTCAGGCGGCGCTGTGGGAGGAGTTCGACAAGGCCCCGGCCTCCTGGTGGTTCTCCGACGGGGTGCCGAACCCGACGGGCCGGGCCATCGCGACGGTCACGGAGGTGCACGCCGAGGCGCATCCCCTGTACTCCGGCGGGGGGAACCTGGCACACGCCGACGTGAGCCTGCGCGAGCAGACCGGGACTCTGGTCCAGCACGCCGTGGCGATGCGGGAACTCCGGTACGCCCGGCACGCGGGACGCGTCCTGGAGGAGCTGCGGAGCGCGGGCACACCGGCCGAGGAGGCGGCACTCCGGCTGGAGACCGAGCTCGGGGGCGCCAGCCCGCGTCGCGGTACGCTCGCGCGCTACGCCGACCTCGACCGATCGCTCCGCGACGTGCTCGGCGAGCGGTACGACGACCTGACCGACAGGCTCTTCCCGCCGGAGGAGGACGGCCGGGAGCCGTCGGTGGACGAACTCGCCGACGCGCTGGCCCGTACCTCCCTGTCCGCGAACGCCGGCGAGCCGACCGTGCCGTCCGAGACGGCGGTGGAAGAGCCCGCGCCGGTGCCGTCTCCGCCGCCGGACTGGCCGCGGTGGACGAGCGCGCCGCAGGCCCGGCCCGCGACCGCCGAGGACATCCCGGCGGATCTGACGCGTCCGGAGGACACCGACAACGTCCCCGAATCGCCGGTCAGGTTCGGGCATGTCTACGACTCTCCCTCCTGGGCCTCGGCGCGCACCGTGTACGAGCGCGCCCTCGGGCGGGTCCTGGGGGCGGACCCGGAAGTGCTCAACGCCGCCCGCGACGCCGCCCGCCGCCTGTACGTCACGCTCGCCCGCCGCATGGGAGCCGACGCCGCCGCCGGCGGCTTCCGCGTGGCCTCGGGGGCCGAGCTGGAACGGCTGCTCGGCGAGGACTCGGAGTGGACGCTCCAGGACGTCATGACCGGGATCTACGAGGCGGTCCACTACCACCACGCGGCCCTGACCGAAATGTGGAAGGACGTCCCGCACGCCCGGGAGCAGCGCGGCGACGAGTGGCGCACCGAGATGCGCGACGTCCGCGGCTACCAGGTGCATCTCCTGCCGCCTGACCAGACCGAGTGGCTGCTCCGCGTGTACCGGCGGCTCGGCTTCGAGCCGGATCACCAGCGGTTGTTCCTCCAGGCGGCGATCTCCTGGGGCACGGCCACGTCGCAGCCGCTGTTCGACGTGCTGCGGGCCTGGCGCTGGGCGGGCCTCGGCGGTGACCCCCGCTCCGCGGTGCCCAGGAAGGTGCTGTCCGGTGAGGCGGCGGACCAGTACGCCTGGACCGACGAGGAGTTCGGCCCGCGCGAGCGCACCGACGACCGTGAGCTGCTCGCCGACCTGACACCGCCGCACCTGCTGACGTACGACGCGCCGGCTCCCGCCCCGGCCGAAGGCGCCGACGAGCGGGACCTCGCGACGCGGGCGTCCTGGACGTCGACCTCGCGCAGGCGGATCTTCACCGCCGCACCGGGCGAGGAACCGTGGCAGCGCATCACGGACTCCGACGGGGAACTCGTCGGGTTGCACCTCTTCCCGTCGTTCGACTGGTCCCTCCGCGCGTCGTTCTACGGCGGGCTGCGCGAGATGACCGGCATCGTCTGGCGCTGGTCGGAGGGACGGCTGCAGGGAGCGCGGTTCACCCCGCCGCTCACGAACCCGGCACGGACGGCGTTCACCGCGGGCCACGGCGTCGACCTGGCGTGGCGCGCGGACCTCATCAAGGGGGCGGCGCGACGGCTCGCGAGCCTGGGGCACACCGACAACGTGGTCCTGGTCTGCACTCCCGTGCGGACGGGCCAGGACGACCTCGACTCGACGGCCCACGAGACCGGCATGGTCATGCACCGGGTGACCCACGGCGTCGCGGTGACGGCGTCGGGGCACTTCCACCTCGCGCCGCAGGCCGACGGCCGGCCCAGCGCGTGGCGGGTCGTCCATCCCGACGGCCGCACGGAGGAGTTCCCCGCGCAGGAGACGCTGACCTGGGACGTGCCGGCGTCGGAGTATCCAGATGCGCCCTACTTCAACACGGCCGGCGGCGCACCCGGCGGCGTGGGGACGTACGGGCCGCCGTCCGGGATTCCCTCGGGCTCCGAGGGGACGGTCGACGGTGGTCTCACACCACCCCCCATCCCGGCCGAGACCGGCCGGGGGACGCTGCTGAGCTGGACCGACCCGACCGGTCGGTACCAGTTCTTCCGCGGCGAGCTGGGCACCGGCGACGGCATGGGGATTCGCGGGTTCGAGCGGGGCGCCCGTGCGGCGTGGGCGGCCGCGCACAGGGACACGCTCACCGCCCCCCACGAGGCCCCGCCGCCGGCCAGACCGAGAAGTCCGCTGGCGGCTCCGGGATACCGGTTGCGCACCGGCGAGGTCGTGCCGGCCCGCGACGGCGTCCCGACCCACGAGGCCCCGCCGTCGACCAGACCGAGCAACCCGCTGGCGGCCTCGGGATACCGGTTGCGCACCGGCCAGGTCGTGCCGCCCCGCGACGGCGTTCCGGCCCGCGAGGAAGAGCCGTCCGGCGAGGTCGTGTCGGTCCACGAGAGCGAGTCGTCCGGCAGGACCGCGCGCCCGGTGTCCGCGACCCGGACGGGGTACGGGGCCGGTAACGCGATGTCGTTCGCCGACCTGTACTCGCGCGAGCAGGCATCCGAGACCGGCTCGTTCTCCTTGCCCGGCCGGAGACTCGGCGGGAACGACGCGGACGCTCACCTCGCGGGCCTGACCAAGACCTTCACCGACCCGGTGATCGCCGAGCCGCCCCGGCCGTCGAGGGATCCGTTCGCGGGCCCTGGCCAGAAGCTCGGCGAGGGGGACGGCAGGGGCGCGGGCATTCCGGGCCTGGACAACGACATCCGCGCCGAGTCCCAGCGGCTGCGGGCGGAACGCGGGCCCGCGAAGGTCCAGCCCTCCGCGCTGTTCTCCAAGGCCAGAATCGTCACCCTCGGGCAGGTCACCGACACGCGGACCGAGGGCGGCGGCCGCGCGCCGTCGGCGGGCGGCATCGGCGGGCTGCTGGAGGCGCGCTCCGGCGACGGCACCGTCACGATGCTCGAAGAGCCGACGCGGCCGACGTCCGTGCCGGAGACGAGCACGGAGGCGGACGCCGCCGAGCGCCCACCCGCGCCTCACGAGATCGTCGACGAGCCCGAATCCCCGGTCACCGTTCCGGCGACCGGGCAGACCGGGCGCGAGGTCGAACCGCCGGCCACCGTCCCGCCGGCCGAGAGGACCGAGCTCGAGGCGGCGCTCACGGCTCCCGCGCCCGAGGGGACGCTCACCCCTCCCGCGCCCGAGGAGACGGTCGCCCCTCCCGCGTCCACCCCGGACCCGGGCCGGGAGGCCGAGACCACCCCGGCGCCTCCCGAGTCCGTCACCCCGCCCGTGCCCACCACCGCGCTCGGCCGGGCGCGGGAGGTGCTGGCCGGGCTGCCGGAGGAACGGCGTGCCGAGGTCATGGGCCAGGCGTCGATGCTCGTGGGCGACCTGAGCGGCCGGGTCCCCTCGCTCCAGGACCCCGGGGGCCGGGTGCGGTGGGAGGACTGGGCCGGGCTGCGCGTCGCGGCCGAGATCGCCCGTTCGGGCCCGGAGGCCGGGGAACGCCTCGCCCGCGACCTGACCGCCTCGCATCGCGAGCGCGTCCGGAGGGCGGTCAGCGCGGGGGAGACCGTGCCCTCGACCCCGCTCGGCCGCGCGCGGCAGGTCCTGGCCGGGCTGCCGGAGCGGCGCCGCGCCGAGGTCATGGGGCAGGCCGCGACGTTCGTGGGCGACCTGAGCGGCCGGATCCCCTCGGTGCGGGACCCCGGCGGCGAGGCCTCGCGGGTCGACCAGGCGGGCCTGCTGGTGGCGGCCGAGATCGCCCGGTCCGGCGCGGCGGCCGGTGAGGCCCTCGCGCGCAGCCTGATGCACGACCTCGACGAGCCCCTCGTGCCGCGGGTCCTCATCGACGGCGCACGGGAGAACGTCGCCCGGACCACGATCGACCTGCTGCGGGACAATGAGGAGGCGGACCACCCGCGGATTCGCCACGAGGCCCGGCTCATCATCCGGCAGCTCACCGGCATCACCCTGGACGACGAGAGCGCGGCGGCGCGGGGCCTTCAGCGGGTCCTGCTGGTGACGGAGGCGGAGATCGCCTGGGCCGGTCACCGGGCCGCCGCCGACCTGGCGGCCGACATCCTCGGCCTGCCGCGCCTCCCGGACACCCGCGTCCTGGACGAGCTGACCAGTACCGCCCGGTTCGACCTGGGCCAGGCCCGCGCGACGCTCGGCCTGCTGTCCGACGTCCGGCGCGCGCAGCTCCGGCGGGAGACCGCCGCCATCGTCCGGGCGGCGCTCAGCGGGTCGGCCCTCGAACGGGCGCCGCGGGACTGGCGGGAACTGATCGCCGCCGAGATCGCCCGGTCCGGCCGCACGGCGGCGGAGGACCTCGCACGCGACCTCGTGCTGCGCGAGGAGACGGCGGCCGAGACGGTCGCGAAGACCCAGTGGGGCAGGGCCGGCGACCGAACGGTGGCGCTGTGGCTGCCCGGCCAGGGCAAGTCCGCTCTGCCACGGGACGTCGAGACGCTCTCCCGGCTGAGCGAGGTCGTGCCCGAGGGGATGGTGCTGGTCGTCGGCGAAGCGCCGGACGGCCTGGCGACGGCCCGCGAGCAGGAGCTCAAGGCCTACGCGATGGCGAAGGCCGTCGAGCGGCTGGCGCCCGGCCTGCACCCGCTTCTGGTCATGGACAACGGCGCGAGCCTCGCCGAGCCCGTGTCGCGGGCGCTGAACGGGCCGGTGGTCGCCACTCCGCACGAGGCGGTGTTCGACCGGCGGACCGGCGACCTGGTCTCGCGTCCCTCCGGAGACACCGGGACGGAGGAACCCCGCCAGGAGGCGTGGTTCCGGATGTTCATCCCGGGCGACCGGGAGGGCCTGCCGGTCACCCCGGGGCTGCTCACCTCGGTCGAGGGCGAGCATGAGATCACCCCGGAGCCGCTCACCTCGGTCGAAAGCGGGCACGAGACGGAGCCCGTCGTCGAACCGGATCCGCTGCCGTTCCCCCCGGACGCCGAGGGCGAGGCGCCGCCCGCCCCGCCGGGACCGCCCGCGTCGACGGAGCCGCCGGAGCCGCCGGCACCGGCGCAGTCGGCGGCGATGACCCCGGTCACCGTGGACCCGATGGTCGTCCGGGCCGGTATTCCGCGCGAGGACCTCCCGCAGATCCTGGAGGTCGTCGCCCGCATCCGGCGGGAGCTGGACCGGGCCGGAGCGCATTACACGCAAGAGGACGTCGACCTGCTCCCGCAGCGGCTGCTGGCCAACTTCCCGCACCTGCTCGGGGGCCTGCAGGTGCCGATGGGCGACGCCGAGGTGCTGGTCAGGCTCGACGCGACCGACCCGCAGAAGGTGGAGAACCCGGCCGGCTCGACGCGGAAGGTGTCGAACCTGCCGCCGGTCGAGGGCGAGCACACGGCCGGCGGCACGGTGAACTCGGTCTTCGCGACCGGCGCGCACACCCAGAGCGTGTCCGGGCAGACCGGCGCGACCCGCGGGGCGATCTCGCTGTCCTTCGGCATCGGCGCGACGCCCTTCGCGCTCCAGGTCGTCAGGGTCGGCGTCTCGCTGTCCGGCACCGCCAACCAGTCCAACCGGTCGACCACCCACATCGCCGACGCCGAAGGCGGTCACGTCGAGGTCGCCGACGGCGCCCACACGCTCCTCGCCTACACCGGGCAGTGGTCGTTCCAGGTCCGGGTCGGGAAGGCCCGGGGCTGGGACACCGTTCCGGTGCACCGGATCGACGACCCGACCGACGAGAAGCTGCTCGTGTGGGTTCCCGACAGCTACCTCGCGACCGCGCCGGCCCAGGTCACCGCGACCGGCGCCGCGGTGAAGACCGGGAGGCTGCCGGCCTTCTTCTTCGCCTCCGGCGTGTCGCACCTCCCCGAGGTGTTCGACGCGACGGTGGCGGAGCTGCGGCAGCGCGGGCTGGACCTGCCGGTGGGCGGCCAACTGCGCAAGGAACTGCTCCAGAAGCTGTGGAACCTCAACATGCATCTGGACGCGGCCGTCAACAACGCCGACGGCGGATACCAGTTCGACCTGCACAACGAGCACGGGCGGCCGGTGGCCACGGTGTCGGTCCGCTCCGAGCTGCTGGCCGGCGCGGTCCGGGTCGGCGCCACCAGCAAAGAGTCCGCCGTCGAGAACGTGCGGACGCTCATCTCCGGCTCCAGCGGCGGGCACGGCCTGACGAACAGCAGCACCCTGACGCTTCCGAGCGTCGACTTCGGCCTGCAGCCGTTCCACAACACCGACGTCGGCATGGGCGTGTCCGTCAACCTGTCCTACACGTCGTCGAACACGGACTCGATCTCGGCGGGCAAGGTCGGGCTCTACGTCGTGGTGCCGCGCTACGTCGGCCACACCGGCGCGTACCGGATGTCGTTCCGGCACCGGGTCACCGTCAGCGTCCGCGGCAGCGCACAGCCGGGGACGACCCGCCCGATCGACGGGAACGCGCTGGTCCGGGTGCCGGAGCCGATGGCGTACGAGCACGGTCTGCCGGTGGACGCGGAGGCGCTGAAGGGCGCGCAGACGGGCGGCACCCGGCCGTACGCCGAGGACGACATCCGCCGTCGCGGCAAGCGTGAGATGCCGGCGGACCCCGCCGATCACCCGGCGCCGCCGCCGTGGCTCGCGCAGGCCAAGGGCATCGGGACGGGCCTGCCGTTCTGGTCCGAGGGCACCGTCCAGCGGGTGCGGAACGCGATCAAGACGGTGGCCCGCGCGCACGGGTTCCTGCCCGCCCGGGACGACCACCCGTTCGCGGACTACTCCCTGTTCGGCCACGGCAACAAGCTCGACAGCCTGGCCGACATCCGTCGGCAGATCGAGAAGTTCGCCTCCGACCGCGGCCTGAGCACCCACTTCGACCAGCTCCACCAGGACGGCATGACCTTCACGCTGAAGAAGCGGCGTGGCGGCATGGGAGTCGACTGGGACGTCGACTCCATGAAGATCACCATCAGGGCGCGGGGGACCGGCTCGGCGCCGCGGTACCTCGGCACCGCGGAGGACTACCGCATCGTCAACCTGGTGATGGGCATGAGCAGCGCCGGCATGTCCGTCTCCCACTCGCGCAGGATCGCGCTGGGTTTCAGAGTGCGGGGCCTTTACCAGGTGCTCAAGGGCGCCGTCATGGGCCTGGAGTACCAGCGGAGCGCCGGCGCGAGCGACGCGATGAGCGTCCTCACCAACCTTCCTCAGCTCATGGAGTTCGACGGGCCCACCCACGAGTTCGAGGTGACGCGGGACCTGGAGCTCGGCTTCGAGCTCCAGCACTCCGGAAAGCAGGGCCGGGTCCTCGCGGGCCGGCGCAACCCGCCGCCGATCACGCTTCCGGGGGAGACCGCCCGGGTGTTCACGCTGCCGGTGACCGAGGAGGGCGGCCCCACGTCGAGCGGTCCGACGCCGGCGCGGGTGCTGGAGCAGGGCGTCGTGACCTTCCTCGACACCACCGGCGTCCGCGACGCGGTCCAGGGGCTCGGCCACCTGACCGACCCGGCGGGAACGGCGTCCTCGCTGCGGGACACCTTCGCCGGCACGGACTCCATGCGGTCGTACTTCAAGGAGATCCTGGGCGGTCAGTACACCACCGAGAACGCCTTCGAGTCCCGCCTGACCCGCGACCGGCTCGGCGCGATCGACATCCGCGGCAAGCTGGGACCCGCCAGCTTCGCGGGCGCCAGCGCGCACAAGGCGGTCACCGGCATCATCAAGCTGCAGCTGATGGAGGGCAAGGCCACCGGCACGAGCTCCCACGGCTGGACGTGGGAGCAACTCGACCTCGCGGCCGGCGGGGACGCGGGGCCCGCCCACCTGACCGGGGAGACGGACCTCAACCGGCACTGGCAGTTCAACCGCTCGCGCGCCAGCGGCCGCACGGGCGGCAAGGAGCTCCTGCAGCTCGATTTCAACCGGGTGTACTTCTTCCGGAGCACGGTGGACTACGACGTGCGGAGCCGCCTGGAGAAGCACTCCAAACTGCTGCCCAGCGGCAGCAAGCACCACAGCGAGACCGTGGGGCCCCGCCTGGTGGAGTTCGCGCTGCCCGAGCCGGAGGCCCTGACGCAGTACGCCGACGGTCACCTGCCGATCTCCGACCGCCAGCTCAGGGACGCCATGCTCCGCTGGCACATCGGCAGGCTGAAGCTCAGCGGGGACCTCGCGGCGAAGATCCTGATGCGCTGGCAGAGCGAGGTTCCCACCCTCCCGAAGGATGTGCGGGTCAGCCGCGACAAGCTGGCCCGCACGCTGGTCCGCCTGCACGAGACCGGCGCGGCCCCGATCCTGGACGAGAAGGTCCGGGACCGGTTCAACACCGCCTTCGGCCGGTCGCTCGGCGCCCCGCACGACCCGTTCACGACGCCCGAGATGCCCGACGACGTCGTCGCGTACGCCGAGGACCGGGCGCCGCTCACCGACCAGCGGCTCGGTGAAGTGCTGAGAAGCTGGCTCGACGGCGACCTGCGGCTCAGCGGCGACGTGGTGGCGCGCCTCCTGATGCGCTGGCAGGCCGAGGTCCCCGAGCCGCCCGCCGGGCTGCCGGTGAACCGCGCGCCGCTCGTGGGCATCCTGGCCGGCCTGCACACGGTCGGCGCGGTGCCGATCACCTCTCTGGAGATCCGCGACCGGTTCAACGCGACGTTCCGCCAGAAGCTGGGGAACCCGCGCCTTCCCTTCGACCGGATGACGCTGCCGGAGTACCTCACCAGGACGGACCCGGGCGGCTTCTTCCTCGGTCACCACGGCGTCCACCGCTGGACCCACGACGACGGACGGACGACGGAGCAGATCGTCCGGCAGCAGATCGACCGGGCGGCCCCGGGCCTGCTGGGCGCCGACCCGCTCCTCTGGGACGGGAAGGGCCGCCGGATCGGCCGCATGCAGGGCGGCGTGGACCTGATGCAGGCGATCCTGGCGGAGGGACGCGACCAGATGCTCTGGGAGGAACTGCCCTCCCAGAACGGCTTCACCTTCTACCTGGTCAACCCCGTCGGCCCGGTGCTGACCGACGTCGTCAGGGTCCGGCTGAGGGCCGAGCGCATCTCCGAGCCGGAGGTGCATGACTACCGGTGGAACACCGGCCTCGCGGTCTACTCGCACGGCTACGTCGGCACCGCCCAGTCCAGGTCCAGGGACGGGTCGCAGGCCCTCGTCCTGCCCAAGTTCAGCGCCGGCGGCACCAACGCCAGCGGCTCGGCCGACATCAAGATGGCCGAAGGGCACCACCGCGGCACGACCCGCGCGGAGAACGCGGTCAGCGAGATGACCGACTACGACTGGGCGAACCACTACGGGGTACGGGTCCGTCAGCGCCTGATCGTGGAGGTCGACCGGCTCGACATGGCCGGCCGTCCCCTGGACAACCTTCTCCTCGGCGGACTGGACCGCTGGACGCACCACAGCGCGACCGCCCGGACCACCGTGGACGGCACGCTGGACTTCCAGCTGCCGCACGCCCTCGCCGAGGCGGGCACGCTGCACGGACCGGAGCAGGTGCGCAACCTCCTCCCGCTGCCGAAGCTGAACCGCAACCTGGCCGTCGTCGGCATGACGGCGGACGGCCTGCTGCCCGCCGCCCGGAAGCTGCTGGACGGCCTGCTGGGGCCGCGCTGGTACGAGAAGGCGCTCGGCGCCGAGGCCGGCGATCCCGGCGTACGGTCCTTCCAGTCGCTGCCGTTCCTGCTGTCGCGGTCGCACCTGGTCAACCACGTGCTCGAGGCCACCGGTGGCGGCAAGTACCGGCTGCCGCCCGACCTGTTCCGGGCGGGCGACTCCGACCTGCGCGCGGCGATGTCGCTGCAGGGGGAGCTGTTCGACGCGCAGGTCGTCATGCGGATGGTCGACGGCAGCGGCGTCGGCCGCTACATCAAGCACCAGAGCGGGACCACCGCGAACAACAGCAGCGACCTGACGCGCGGCACCGGCGACTACGGCCTCGGCGGCACCGACACGATCAACCCGCAGCCCGCTCCGCCGCCCGGCACCGAGGCGCCGCCGCACCGTCCGGACGACTCGTGGGCGCTGAACCACGGGGGCAGCCGCGTCACGTCCGCCAACCAGAACAGCGCCGGCACCGAGAACTACCGGCGCGAGCAGGACGCCAAGGAGTACGGCTCCAAGCTGCTGGTGCGCCTGCGCGGCCAGTTCTGGCTGGAGGCGCAGAAGATGCGCCACCACCTCCTCACGCCGAACAAGCCCAAGCCGGTCGGCGCGCCGGTCCGCAGCGACCCGGTCACCGGCGACGTGTACGTGGAGATGTTCGAGGCGCAGTACGAGGAGCTGCGCGCGGAACTGGCGGCCAACGAGCGGCAGGCCCGGCAGGCGCTGCGCGACCGGGTCGACCCGAACGCCTGGGCCCGCCTGGACACCGCGCCCCGCTTCGACCTGGCCCCGCTGCTCGCCGACGCGGCCGTGCACCGCCCGGACCCGACCCACCCGCAGCCCGGGCCGCGGCCGAAGTACACCGCCTCCCAGGCCCACCAGGCCCTGGTGAGTCACCTCCGGGAGCAGGGCGGCGCCCGCGGCCCGCTCGTACTGACCCACGGCGCGAACACGCGGGTCCTGCACTACCGGGCGATCCTCGACTGGGCCGCGCGGACGATCCGCGACGACCTGACCGCCGCGCGCGCGGCGGACCCGTACACGCCGGCGCCGGCCGTCCCCGAGGTCTACGAGCAGCGGAGCGCCAGGACGGACGCCCGCCTGTTCGACGGCCTGACCGGCTCCCTCGACGACGAGATCACCGCGATCATCAACGAGGTCAACCGGGTCCACGCCCTCCGCCCGGACAACCCCTTCGGCGCGCCCGCCGCGCTGCCGCCGGAGGCCGCGCTGCTCTCGCTCGACCCGGTCCACCTGGCCCGCGACGTCGCGCGGGAGCTGGCCACGCACGTCCGGCTGGACGTCACCCGGCCCGACGGCACGGTGCGCAGCCACTGGGCCGACCCGAGCGGCCGGATCCACGCCTTCGACCCCACCACGTTCGACGACCTCAGACTGACCGCCGACGACGCGTCGAACGCCGGGCTCTGGACCGACGAGACCCGTCAGGCCGCCGCCGACCACGGGCTCGACCCGATCGACCTCGCCCGGCTGTACCGCACCTCCTGGGCGCACCAGCGGACCTTCGAGCAGGCGGTGCTGGCCGAGATCGCCGAGCGCCTCGATCGAATGGGCGCGGCCCACCCGGAGCTGCCCGGCCTGTTCGGCCGGGCCGTGCAGGCCGCCGCCGCGTGGCGGGGGATCGTCGCCCGGGTCGAGGCGGAGCACGCCGCGGCGGCCGGGGAGACGACCCGGGCCCAGCGGGTGCTCGACGACCTCCAGCGTGCCCTGGACGACCTCTACACGCAGCAGACGCGGCTGATCCTGGATCTGTCCCCGGACCAGGCCGCGCTGGACGGGCTGCGGACCCGGATCTCGGATCTGGAGGCACGGCAGGCCGAGCAGCGGGAGCTGCTGGAGCGGCACGAGGAGTCGACGGCCTACCTGACGCCGCTCCTGGAGGCCGCGCGTCACGGGCTCCAGGAGACGGAGGAGGTCCTCGCCGGCCCGCGCGTCGCCGGGCGGGACGCCGGGGCCGGCGACGCGGCGCGCTGGACGGCGGACGCCGTACAGGAGGCCATGGACCGCATCACCGCGTCGGAGTCCGCTCTGGACGGGCGACGGGTGAACCTGGCGTACCGGCGGTGGCAGGCGCCGTCGATCGAGCAGGCGATCCAGGGGCTGCACGACACGCTGTCGGCGGCCGGGGACGGCGCGGTCTCCCTGGCCGTCACCACCCACGCGGACGGCACCGCCGGGCGGTTCACCGTGGTCGCCGACCAGGGCGAGATCCGGTGGTTCGAGGCCGTGTCCGGACTCCCGGTGCGGCCCCCGGAGAACGCCGGGCGGCTGTACTCCCTCGACCTCGACCGGAACGGCCTGCTGCTCGGCCCGCCCGCCGGGCTGGACGGGCCACGGTCACAGGTCAGGTCGTTCACCTCGGTGCGCGACCTCGCGCTCGCCTCCGTCACGGATCACCTGAGCTCCGGCCTGGCCGGGCAGGTCGCGCGGCGGACGGAGGCTCATTCACGGCCCACGCTCGACCAGGCCCTGCTCGCGTTCGAGAACCGGCTCGTCGACCGGAGCGCGAGCATCGCCGCGCTGACGGACACTCCCCGGCCGTCCATCGTCAGTCTGGACACCGCGCGGCGCGGGGACGTGCCGGACGACGCGTACCTCTACCGGAACGAGCAGGGCCACCACGGGATCGGATCGTCCGACGCGGAGGTGGAGGGCTGGACGCCGCTGGGCCCGCTGGCGGACTTCATCCCGGTCTTCTGGCTCACCCACGGCGCGCCGGCCCGGTCCGTGACCGTTCAGGACGTCGCCCGCACCGGGCTGGGCGCGGCGGTCCGGTTCCTGGCGGAGGCCGGCGACCGGACGTGGGAGGAAGACGTCGTACGGGCGATCGAGGAACGCCCCGACCGGCTGGCCGAGGAGGTCGACCGGATCCCCGACGACCTGCCGCCCGGGACGTGGGCCTGGTTCGTCGGCCCGTCCCGCATGGGGGCCGTGGCGGTGGTCGCGGACCCGGCGGGCGCGACCAGGTACCGCGTCCTCCTGGCCGGCTCGGCCGCCCCGCGCGAGACGCGTTCCCGGGTGGGACTGGCGCCGCTCGACAACGGCCGGCACACGCTCGTCGTCTCCCGGCCCCGCGCCGCCGACGACGCTCGGCCGCCTTCGCCGTACCGGAGCCTGCGGCAGCGGACCGAGGTTTCGGACTTCCACGTCCTCGAGGTCAACGCCATCCTCCGCATCCTCGGGCACACCGGCGGCCCGGTGGATCGCGCCCGGGTCGAGCAGGCGCTGCGCGACCCCGAGCTGCCGCCCGGCCCCACGGACCCCAGGGGCCTGGCGAACGACCTCGCCCACTGGATCGCCTTCGATGGGGAGCTGGCGAAGATGCCCAGGCTGCGGGGCGGCTCGGACGCCGCGGGAGGCATCCCGGGCCTGGCCGGGATCTCGGGGTCGTCGTCGAGCGGCAACCCCATGCCGGTGACGGTGGTGCGGGGGCCGGTCGAGGAGATCTCCGAGGAGGAGCCGGCGGAGGACCTCTCCTCCGTGTCCTCCGAGGACGAGGTCGAGAGCGTGACCGGCGACCATCGCCAGGTCGCGCCGCCCGCCCCTGTCCGGCATGTTCGGTGGGCCGACCAGCAGGGCGACACCACCGCCTCGGAGGAGAGCGGCTCGGAGCTCGAATCGGAGGAGTCCGAGGGCGACGAACCGGAGCCGCTGTCCCTGGACGAGCTGCTCGGACAGGCGCGCGTGGGCGTGGTGAACGACCGCCCGGTGGCCCTCTGGCTGCCCGGGGCGCCCAGGGACGTGGCCTTCGACGAGGCGACGGTCGCGCTGCTGGGTGACCTGGTGCCGCCGCAGACGGTGTTCGTCCTGGGCCGGGTGGAGAACGGCGCGCTGATGGCCGGGGATCGGCCGATCGAGCCGACGACGCTGATGGGGCTGCTGGCCGCCCGCGCCTCCGGGCATCAGCCGTTCCTGCTGATGCCCGGATCCGGCGAGGTCGCCACGTCGCTGGCGGACCTGAGCGGCGGGCCGGTGCTGGCCGCGCCGCGCGGCGTGCGCTTCGACCCGGCCAGGGGCACGCTGACGGCCGTCGGCAGCGGCAAGGAGGCGATGCGGGGGTTGGAGCCCACGCCCTCCTCGCCTGACGGGGCCTACGTCGGGCGGTTCCGGATGTACCTGCCGGGCGAGTCCGCGAGCACGCCGATCCACTCGGAGCTGACCGGCACGGCAGTCGGGGAGCACGGTACGCCGCCGGCCTCACCGGAGCGGGCGGTGATGCGGCCGGTGATGGTGGATCCGGCGGCCCGGTCCATCGGGGTGCCGCGGGTGGGCCTGCCGTACATGGCGCAGGTGCTCACGGCGGTCCGGCGCGCGCTCACCGCGTACGGGTTCCCCCCGTCCGAGAAGGACATGACCGGCCTGGTGCAGCGGCTGGTGAGCAACTTCACGTACACGCTGGGCGACAGCGGCGACGACGCCAACACCAGCGGCCTGATGGTGCCGTTCGGGGACGTCGAGCTGCTGGTGACGTTCGACCCCACGGATCCGTACACCGTCGACAACATGGCGGGCTCCACGACCCGGCCGGCCACCCTGCCCGCGCCGGAGGGCGAGAACGTCGGCTACGAGACGATCAACGCCGCGTACACGACCGGCGCGCACGTCGAGACCCACGCCGGCCAGACGGGGGCGACGCGAGGCGCGCTGTCGCTGACGTTCGGGATCGGCGCGGCGCCGTACCTCGTGCTGCAGGTCGTCAAGGTCGGCGTCGGGGTGTCGGGCGTCGCGAACCAGTCGAACCGCAGCACGAGCCACATCGCCGACGCCGAGGGCGGCCACGTGGAGGACGCCCGGATCGATTCGAGCCTGGTGGCCTACACGCCGAACATCGCGCTCAAGATCCGGGTCGACCCGAAGAAGGGGCCGGCCCCGGACTGGGAGCACATCAGGCCGTTCCGGATCCAGGACCCGGGCACCGAGAAGCTGCTGCTGTGGATGCCCGAGCCGTACCTGAAGGCGCCGGCGGCCGACCAGGTGACCGCGACCGGTGCGGGCGTGAAGTCGACCAAGCTGCCGCCGCACTTCTACGCGTCGGGCCTGACGAACCTGCCGAAGCTGTTCGACGAGGTCATCGGCGTCCTGGCGTCGCAGGGGCTGCAGCTGAGGATCGGCAGTGTGCCCCGCGCGGAACTGCTGCAGAAGCTGTGGAACCTGAACACCCACCTCGACAAGGCGATCAACGACCGCAAGCAGGGCTACTCGTTCACGCTGCACGACAAGCGCGGCTCGGTCCTCGCGGTCGTACGGCTCCACGGCGACCGGCTGCCCCAGGCGCGCCGGGTCGGCGCGACGAGCGACAAGGTCCACATCGAGAACGTCCGCACCGGAATCCGCGGCGTGAGCAGCGGCCACAGCCTCTCCAACTCGACCAGGTGGACGGTGCCGAGCGTCGAGTTCGACCTGGCGCCGCTGCCGCTGCAGGCCGACGAGTTCGGTCTGGGGATCAGCGTGGCGGCGCCGTACACCGACGCGAACTCCGAGTCGCTCTCCGGCGGCCGCGTGGGCCTGAACGTCGTGGTGCCGCGGGCCACGGGGCACACCACCGGAAACGACATGCAGCTCGGTCTCTACGGCGTCGCCCACGTCCGCGGCGCCAAGACGTCGCCCTCGAGCCTGACGAGGACGCCGGTGGTCCGCAGCCGCGCGCTCGTCCGGGCCACCGAGACGGAGGCGTTCGAGCACGGGCTGCCGGTCGACAAGGAGGCGTTCAAGACGGCGCCGGAGGGCAGGACGGCGCCCTACCACGCCGACGCGCTCCGCGACACCGGCCGGCGGACGGAGGACCCCGAGACCAAGCGGCCACCGGCGTACCTGCTGAAGCGCACGGGCATCGGCACCGGCTGGGCGCAGCCCGAAGAGTCGACCGTCGAGGCGCTGTACGACGCGCTCGCGACGCGGCTCAAGGCCCACGGCTTCCTGCCGGAGAACGACGACGACCCGTTCGCCGGGGAGTACTTCTACACGCACGGCAACAAGGTGCTCAGCCGCCTGGACGGCCAGGACCAGCTCCGCAAGTGGATCTCGCTCTGGGGGCTGAGCTCCTACTGGGACGTGGCGCACCAGGACAAGTACACGTTCACCCTGCGCCTGCGCCGCGGCGGCGCGGGCATGGACCTGGACGTCGACTCGGCCAAGGTGACGATCGGAATCACGGAGCGGGTGGAGGCGCCGCCGAAGTACCTCCGGTCCACGGACGCCTACACGACGGCGAACCTGCCGATGGCGATGGACAGCGCCGGGCAGTCGGCGACCCACACGCGCAAGATCGCGATCGGCATCAAATTCAAGACGTTGTTCCGGTTCCTGAAGACGGCCCTCCTGGGGGTGGAGTACCAGCGCACCGTCGGGGCCACCGACGCCGTGAGCTTCCTGAGCAACGTTCCCCAGCTCCTCGAGATCCCCGGGCTGCTGGACGTGTGGGAGGTGACCTACGACCTCCACGCGAAGATCGAGTTCCAGCACTCCGGCCGGATCGGGAACATCGCCAAGGGGCGGCGCGACGTCACCCTGCCGCCCCTGCGCGATCAGAAGGCCATGGCGTACCTGATGCCGTTCACGGAGGCCGAACAGCCCTCGGCCACCGACCTGTCGCCCCGCGAGGTGATGCTCCGCGAGAAGTGGACGCCGGCCGAGGCCCTGGAGCAGGCCGTGGTCTTCCATCTGGACGCGACCGGCCTGACGCCGGCGGCGGCCGCGATGCTGAAGGGCTTCACCGGCCCGGCGGGAGTCGCGGACCGCGAGGTGAGCGCGTTCGCCGGTCTGTTCATGGTCAAGGCGCACCTCAAGGAGATCCTGAACGGCGAGTACACCACCGACGGGCCGTTCGATCCGGGGTGGTTCCGCGACCTCTTCGGCGCCCTGGACCTGTCCGGCGACCTCGGCCCGTCCCGGTTCATGGGCGCCACCTCCGATCCGTTCGTGCTCGGCCTCATCTACCTGTTCCTGCTGGAGAACAGGCTCAGCACCAAGGACTCCCACGGTTTCGGCTGGGAACAGCTCGACCTGGCGTTCGGCAACGTGGCGGGGGAGGCGAGCCTCACCGGCGAGTGGGACTTCAGCCGGAGCTGGCAGTGGAACACCTCGCGAGGGTTCGGGCGCGGAGCCGCCAAGGAGCTCATCCAGATCAAGGTCGGGCGCGCGTTCCTCTACCAGGCGCCCGCGAACTTCACGGTGCGGGCGAGGCAGGAGGCGCACGCCAAGCTCCTGCCCTCCAGCCTTCACCGGCCGGCCCCGCGCCAGGTGAACGGCCGTGACGCCATCTACATCCTGGTCGAGCCGGACGGGCTGGCGCAGTACGCCGACACGGTCCTGCCCGTGTCCGACGCCCAGCTCACCGACTCGCTCACCCGGTGGAGCAGGGGTGAGCTGCGGCTGCCCGGCGACGTCGCCGCCGGTGTGCTGACCCGCTGGAAGAACGACCTGGCCGAGCGGCCGAACCCTCCGAAGGACCTGCTGACCTTCGTCGCCGCGCGGGCCACCGAGCTGGCCGACGTGCACGACTCCGGCGGTGTCCGGGTGACGGACCCGGGCGTCAGGCGCGCCTTCACCGACGCGTTCGGCCTGCCGCTGGCCGAACCCCGGGCCTCCGACCCGTACATCGAGATGCCCGATGACCTGGTCGCCTACGCGGAGGGCGGCCCGGCGCTGCCCGGGGAGCGCCTGGCCGAGGCGCTGAACTCCTGGCAGGCCGGCGACCTCGCGCTCAGCGGCGACGTGGCGGCGGGGATCCTGCATCGCTGGACGACCGACGGGTCGTACACCCCGGAGACGCTGCCGGGGGTGGACGGTGGCGAACTGGTCCGGACGGTGGCCTTCCTGCACACCCAGGGGGCCGCGCCGGTATGGGACGGCGACGTGCGGACACGATTCAAGGAGACCTTCGGGCAGGAGCTCGGGGAGCCGCCGATCCCGTTCGAGGAGATCGAGCTGCCGGAGTACCTGGAGCGGGAGGACCCCGGCCTCGGCTTCCACGGCGTCGAGAGCTTCCGCTTCGCGAACGGCAAGTCGACCTACCAGATCGTCCGGGAACAGGTCGACAAGGTCGCCCCCGGCCTGCTGACGGCCGGCGCCGTGCTGTGGGACGCCAAGCACCGGGTCATCGGGCGGATGCAGGGCGGAGTCGACGCCCTGCAGGGGATGCTGGGCAAGGGCCGGGACCTCGCGCTCCTGGCGAACCTGCTCGCCAAGGGTCGGGACCAGGCCCTCCTGGGCCCCTCGCCGGCCGAGGACGGGTACTCCTTCTACCTGGTGAACCCGATCGGCTGGCTGCTGTCGGACATCGTCGAGATCAACCTCGACCTTCGCATCGCGTCGCCGAAGGTGCGGGACTTCGTGCCGAACACCGCGACCGAGGTGTACGAGCACCAGTACCGCACCACGGCCGAGTCCCACTCCCGGGACGGATCGCAGTCCTTCACCTTCGCCAAGCTCGGCACCGGCGGGCAGCAGCAGACCACCGGTGGGGACGCCGTCGACGCGAAGACCTCCGAGGGCCATCACCGCGGAACGACCCGGACGGACCAGGGAGTCGTCGAGCAGACGGTCTACGGTGGCGCGCACTATCTGGTCGGGATGGAACACGAGCTGACCGTGACGGTCCGGCGGCTGGACCCGACCGGCCGTCCGCTGGTCAAGACGCTGAACGCGGAGTTCGACCACTGGACCCACCACAGCGCGACCGGCACCGTCACCGAGTCGGGCACGCTGGTGATCCAGATGCCGCGCTCCCTCGCCGAGGGCCGCCGCCTGCGGGGCCCGCATCCGCTGCCCGACCTGACGCGGCTCCCGGAACTGCCGGTCAACGCCTACGTCACCGAGGCGATGATCGACGACGCCCTGCCGATCGGCCTGAAGCTGCTGAACGAGATGTTCCAGCCGAGCCGGATGGAGGTGCTCCTGGGCGCCACCGCCGACGACCCCCGGACCCGCAAGAGCCTGTCCCTGCCCGTGCTGCTGTCCCGCCTGCACATCGTCAACAACGTCCGCGAGGCGTCCGGTGCGGCACCGCTGAAGCTGGCCGAGAACCTGTTCGTTCCCGGCCATTCCGAGGAGCGGGCCGAGATGTGGCTGCACGGCGACCTGAGCGGGCTCGAGGTGATCGGGCGGATGAAGGAGGGGACCGGCACCGGCCGCTACAACAAGCACCAGAGCGGCACCACCGTCAGCGCGAGCAGCGACCACACCCGCGTCGTCGGCGACGCCTCGCTGAGCGTGCACGGCCCGATGGGGGACCACACTCCAGCCCACTCCTGGGAGACGGGGACCTCGAACAACCGTGTCACCTCGTTCAGCGACACGATGGCGGGCACCGAGAACTACCGCCGCGAGCAGCACGGCAAGGAACGGAGTCCGCTCTTCCTCGTTCGGATGCGCTTCCGCGGGCGCCTGTTCGCCGACCGGGCGGACCACCACCTGTTCCGCAGGCCGACGCCGACGGGGGAGTTCGTCAGCGACCCGTTCTTCGGCGACGTCTACGCGGAGATCTCCCAGGCGCAGATCGAGGACCTGCTCGCCCACCGCGAGGAGGCCAAGATCCGCCTCCAGGCCCGGCCGGAGTCGCTGAACTGGCCCTCGATGGACCAGGCGCCGCGGTTCGACCTCGCCCCGCTCCTGACCGACGCGGCGAGCCGGCACACCGACCCGGTCCGGGCGTACCAGACCGTCGCCCGCCACATCCGCCGGCAGGTCGGCGGCGGCAGGCCGGTCGTCCTCACCGCGGACGCGCCGGCCCTGGCCGCGCAGACCCACGACGCGGTGCTGCGCTGGGCGGTGCGGACCATGACCGCCGACCTGGCCGCGATCCGGCAGCTCGACCCGGCCGTCGCGAAACCCGCCGCCCTCGCCGGCTACGAGCGGCAGGTCGACAGGGCCGGGCCGGTCACCGGCTCGGTGGACGCCATCCAGCAGGCCACGACCGACGTCATCAGGACCGTCAACGCGCTGCACGCCCAGCGGCCGGACAACCCCGAGGGGCGGCCCGCCGGTCTCCCGCCGGCCGTCGCGGACCTGGGACTGCACCCCGTCTTCGTCGGACGGGACACCGCCTACGCCCTCGCCGCGCACGTACGCGTGGACATCACCCGGGGCGACGGCTCGGTGCACCAGACCTGGATCGACCCGAACGGCGGCATGTACGCCTTCGACCCGGTCCTCACGCGACCGGACTGGCTGACCCGCGCGACGCGCGTCTTCTCGCCGATCACCTCGCGGACCCACTTCTTCAGCGCCGCCGTCGCCGAGACCCACGGGCTGCTGTCGTCCACACAGCGGGCCGAGGCGGACGTGTACGGGCTGGACCGCGGCGAGATGGGCCGGATCTACCTGACCGCCCCGGTCCGCCAGCAGACGTTCGAGCAGGCGTTCAACGCCGAGATCACCGCCCGCCGGGAGCGCCTCGCCGACCTGGACCCCGAGCTGCCGGGACTGCTGCACGACGCGGCCGCCGTCCACGCGTTCTGGCAGCAGGAGGCGGAGACGCGCCGACAACGGCAGAACGCGGACGACCCGCTCGGCGGTCTCCTGGAGCTGTCCGAGCAGGCGCACGAGGCCGAGTGGAACACCGAGGACGCCGCCCGGATCGTCGAGTCGCTGCGGACCGCGGCCCGCGGCGGGCACGGTGGCCACGCCTGGACGCCGGAGGAGGTGTCGGAGCTCGGCGACCGGCTCGCCGCACTGGCCGCAGCCCAGGAGGCCGCGACCTCCGGTGCGGACACGCGGAGACCGGCCCCCGGAACCGGCACGACGAACCCGTCCGCGGGCACTGGCCGGACGAGCACGGTCATCGGCACCCGCCGGACGGGTACGGACGCTGGCATCGGCCGGACGGGCACGGGCGCCGGGATCGGCCGCACCGAACCGGCTCCTGAATTCCGCACGGCCGACCCGCTGCTGCGCACGAGCCGGACGGCTCCGGTCGCCGGCCGGTCGGACACGCGCAGCGCCGGCGGGCGGGAGATCGAGCGAGCGGCCGCGCGGGCACTGAGGACGGAGGCGGAGGCGTTCGACCAGGCGCGGCTGGACGCGGAGCTCAGCGCCCGAAGCCTTCGGCCGGTCGAGGTGCCCGCGGATGACAACTGCTTCTACCACAGCCTCATCGCCCTGGCCGGTCCGTACCTCGCCCGGGAGATCCCCGGCCTGAGGAGCACCCGGCCCGGCAGTCGCGAGGCCGTGCAGGTGGTGCGGAACTGGCTGGCGGACCGGCTGGAGGCGGATCTCGCGGTGGCGGGCGAGGGCCTCCTCTCCCGGTACGCCGGCTTCTTCCACGAGGCAGGGGACGGGACCTCCTTCGCGGACTGGGGCCGTGCGCTGGTGGACCAGATCCGCCGGATGGACAGCTGGCGCAACGAGGTGGGCGACCTCGTCGCGCACCTGGCGGCGAACGAACTCGGCCTGCCCGTCACGGTCATCCAGGACCGGTACGTCACCAGGCTCGGGCCGGCCGGCGCCGCGCGGGTCGACTTCATCCGTACCCCGGGCCACTTCAGGGGTGCCGAGAGCACGGACGAGGACGCGCCGGAGGTCCCGTGGGACCGGCTCCGCCCGGCGCCGCCGACGCCCGCCGACCAGTCCGCCCGCCAGTTCGAGGTCATCCGCGGGTCCGTGGAACGACGCGTCGAGCGTGCGGGCACCGACTACCGGGGCCTGCGGGAGCGCATCGATCCGGACGTCAGGCCCGCGATCGACGCGCAGGCACGGGAGATGGTCGACCGCTTCTGGACCGCCCACGCGGCGGGCGGCCACGTCGACGTGCCGGCGCACCGCCGCGCACAGCACCGGCTCGACGGCATGCGGCGCGCGGCGGCCGACCTCGAAGGCCTGATCCGGAATCTCCGCGGGCAGCTCGGTGACCCGCCGGCTCCGGAACCGTCGGACCAGGGCGTACGGGCCGGCACCCCCGTGTCGGACCACCTCGTGAGTGAGGTCAACTCCCAGCTGGCCCGCCTCGGCGGCGCCTGGCTCGGCGGCCGGGTCGACCGCGGGGAGGTCGAACAGGCGCTGCGCGACGTCCCGCGGCACGGCCCCACGGACCCTCGAGGACTGGCCACCGACCTCGCCCATCAGATCGCCCTCGATGAGGCACCCCGGGTGCTCGGGGGCGGACAGGGCACCGAGCATGAGCGGCCCTTCATCGTCCACGTCCACAACGGCGGGCGGTTCGGGGACAGCAGAGAGGTCCTCGTCTACAACCGGAGGACCGGCGTCAAGGTGGAGACCGACACCGGCGGCATCTACATGGCCGGCGGTCGTTACTTCGAGTCGCGACAGTCGGCGCGGGCCTCGGGACGGGGACGGGTCAGGGACCAGAACGTCACGATCACCGAAGTGGTCACCGCGATCGAACGGGTGCTGCCGGGCGAGGAGAATCGCCACGACCCCGAGGTCGTGGACGCCGGGCTCAACGACGTGGAGCGGCGGCTGAACAACGCGGTGCGCCTCCGGGACGGCGAAGGCGGGCGCGGTTCGCGCGGCAGCACCCTGAGGGAGCTGTTCGGCGACGACCCCGACTACGCGTACGGGCCCAGGGCGGACGACGTGACCATCCTCCGGCCACCCGGATCCGTCGCGACGGCCGGTCTGCACCTCACCGAGGGAGTACCGGTCGCGTTCACCCCCGCCTTCCTGGTCGAGGCCCAGAGGTTCGCGAACCACAGGGACATGACCGGCGCGCTGCGGGCCGGCCTGCGGTTCGCCGCGGAGGTGACGCGGGCCTACCTGACCGAAGATCTGGGGCAGCGCGTGGGCCGGTTCGCCGTGCCGGCGATGGAACACGTGCCGGGCGTCGCGGACGTGCGGACGGCGGCGATGCTGCTGAACACGCACGCGTACGCCGTGGCCCACGTGTTCCTTCGCGACGAGGAGCTGGCGAAGAACCTCGTGTACGGGGTCCTGCGCACGTCCTTCGCCGGCATCCGCGAGTCATTCTGGGACGAGGTCCAGGAGTTCCTCGAGGGCGGCCGTGACCAGATTCGTGACCGGCTGAAGGAGGACCTCAGGAAACGGCTCGCCTCGGCCATCAGCCGCTACGAGCGGCGCCGGCGCGCGTCGAACGAGCGGCCGCTCGATCTGTTCGACTACACGCTGAACGACAAGACGATGACCGTCGGCGACTACGTCGACAACATGCTGCTGCCGCAGAACCGGACTCGCGTCCTCGTCGAGCAGTACGACGCGATGAACGTCCGGACGGACTTCCGCAGCACGGATGACAACAGCGGCGCCCTCGCGGTCGACCTGGCCGTGCTGGAGATGCGCGAGGTCGGTCCGCCCGGGCCGAGCCTCCGGGTGGAGATGCGCACCGCCCGGGCGTTCGCCGCTATCGCACGGCGGTTCTACGCGTGGGCCGAGCGGGTGGACCAGAACATCCGGACCGCCGAGGGCCGCGCCTTCAACGATGACCTGGCCGCGGCGGTGCGGGCGGTCAGCGCTCACAACTCCTCCGGCGGGGACCTGGTGACGACCGTTCGTGACCTCCTCGACTCGATCGCGCGCAGGACCCCCGAGGTGGTCATCGATCCGATCTTCCGCGGGAACACCACCAGCAACCTGCAGGCCGATGCGGTCGTGGCGCTGCGCGGCCTCATCCGCCATCCCGGCGCCGAGGCCGCCCGCGGCGTACGGCACGCGCTCGCCGCGATCCGGAACGCCCTCGTCGACGAGCGGAACGCGGGCGCGGTGCGCGCCGGCCGCCGTGACCTGGAACATGTGCGCCGGCGCGTCGACGAGGTGATCGACGACCTGCGCGCGTACGAACGCCGGCACCGGGTCCCGCGCTCGGAGTACGTGAACGACGCGGCGCTCACCGTCACCGAGCCCGTCCACGCCGATGGCCTCACCGGCCTCGGGACGGCCGTGCCGGCCGGGCCCGTGGGCCGGCCGCAGTGGCGGGAGATTCGCTCGACGGATGGGCGGGATGTCGGGCGTGCGTATTTCGCTGAGGAGGATTGGCGGCTTCGTTCGCCGTTCTATGGCGGGTTGCAGGGTGCGGAGTTGCGGTCCTGGTCGGGGGAGCCGGGTCGTGAGGTGAGTGCGCCGGTGGAGGTTTCGGTCGGTGACCGTGCCGGTGTGTATATCTTGGCGTGGCATGCCTCGCAGCCGCCGTCGGATGCGGTGGGTGTCGTCGTGACGACGGCGCGGGAGATCGTGAGTCGTGGTTTCACCACGTTGTTCCTTCTGCGGTGCACGGACGCCGGCGTGGCCGCGTCGCCTGAGCTGGGGCGGGTGGCCCGGGATCACAGCTTGACGATCATCGAGGGGACGGGTCGGGTCGCGCCGACGACGGGTGTGATCCACTTCCTGCCGGACGCCGCGGGTCGGGCCCTGCCGGTGCGCGTCTACCGTCCCGACGGAGGCGTCGACCACGGGATTCGCCTGGGAGCGGGCACCCCCGGGAGAGCTCTCACGGCGAAACGCACGGAAGCCGTTGAGGACGCCTTCCGCGAGTACCTGAACGACGAGCCGCGGCCGGAGCCGGTGTCCCCGGAGGACGCGCGGTCCGGCGCGCTCACCGGCCGACCGCCGGCGGACGATGAGCTGTACGCCGCTTACCGGACCTTCTGGGAGGCGCTGGAAGGTTCCGGCGATATGGAGGCGCGAGGCTCGGACGCGATACCGCTCGTGCCCTGGTACGTGGAGCAGGGCGGGCTCGGCGACGGCTCCGTGTCGTCGGTCGCCGAGGTGGTGGACAGGTCGCTGCCGGGCGGCCGACCAGACGAGTCGGTCACCCGCTGGATCGACGGCGTCACCTCCGGCCTGTCATCGTCCGTGGCGCGTGCGGTCCGCAAGAAGATCCTCGCGCTGCTGGCCGACAACGACCCCGTGCGGTGGGAGCGGCTGCTGCTCCACGGCACGTTGATCAGGGAGAAGGACGCACGGGTCAGGCTGTCCTTCTCGGTGGAGCAGACGGAGTTCGCTCCGCCGGAGGACGCGGGTACCGATCCGGGACACCAGACGTACTTCAGCAAGTACGGCGACACGACGTACGCCGAGGAGGTCGCGCGCCAAGCCCTGAGCGGGAGGAGCGCGCAGGTCGAGCCGATCCTGTTCCTCTCGGTGGGGCTGCAGGCAGGGCTGTCGCACGTCTCACCGGTGTTCAAGGCCGGGACGGAGCGCGGCCGCGGTTCCTGGCACACCATCCTGATGGAGGTCCAGTCGGGGAACCGGGTCATCGCCAACGCGACCCACGGTCACGCGGCACGGATCCGGGTGCGGGCCACCGTCAACCGGGTCGAGCGTCCGGATCTCCTGCTCCCGGGCAGGGCGCGACTGGCGTTCCCCACGGTCTACTCGTCCGCCGTCGAGGCCGCGGCCCTCACGATGCGGCCCGGTGACGGCGGGCACCCGGTCGTGCGGGTCGTGGACCCGGCCGTGCTGGACGGCCTCGATCACGCGGTCACCGCGATCGTTCCCGAGGCGCTGCTGACGAGGCTGCGGAGCGTCCTCGACCGTCTCGGGCTCCCGGCGAAGGACGTCGATGAGATCGTGCAGGACATCGCCGAGGAGTACGTCAACGAGAAGACGTTCAAGGACCGCAGCCAGTGGTGGCTGACCGGCAGCTGGGTGACGGGCCTGATCGCCAAGAGGCTGTCCGCCCTGTCCACGTTCCAGGGGCATCTGGAGGTCAGCGGCCGGCCGCACACCGTGCGTTACGTGACGACCACCAGCGAGGAGGTCCTGCTCCGCAACGACATCGCGGACACGGTGCGGATCGGCGACGGTGAGAAGCACAGCTCCGGGGCGAGCGCCACTCCGGGCGTCGCCTTCGGCATCGAGCTCGGCTCCCATCTGGCCACGCCCAGTGTCGATCTGCCGAAGCTGGGGTCCTCGCGCGAGTACGGGCGCACCCTGACCTCTGGAGGCCAGGTCAAGAACGCCACCATGCGCAAGGACCGGCTGGTCCGCTATCAGACCGAGTTCCTGGTGACGATCTCGGTCAAGTCCGACCACGGCGACGTCCCGTTCACCCTCCCGGTCGTCGGCGAGCTGGGCATCGGTCTCGCGCACGCCAAGGAGTTCGAGCGCGGCGCTCTGGGTGGAGTGCCCACCGGCTCCGGACTCATCCCCGCGGAGGAACCGAAGAAGGCGGAGGAGCCGGAGGGGCTCGAAGCGCCCGCCGGGTCGCACACGCTCGCTGAGGAGCCGCCGGCGGAGACGGAGGCGCTCGACGAGGGTGCGCCGGCCCGGTCGGAGATACCCGCCGGCCTGGAGGTGCGGGAGGCGGAGACGGTCGCCGGTGGGACGTCCGCCGCGCCGGAGCCCACGGCAGGGCGCTCGGTGCCGTCCTGGGCCGACTTCGCGCGGTGGCTGCGGTCGCGGTTCACGGACGGAGGCCCGCCCGAGCCCTTCCCCGGCGGCGGGGTGCGGGACGTCGGCGACCTCCTCGCGTTGGCCTCCCGAGGGCCGATCGAGATCGTCCTTCCTCCCGCGCTGCACGACGCGCTCGTCCCCCATTGGCTGGTCGCGGAGGACGGCTGGCGGGCCCTGTACGCGCACTCTGACATCACCTGGGTACTGCCGGCGGACGAGCACGCGATTTTCGTCTCCAGGGAGGACCTCGGCGGCTCCGGCGGCCCGGTGTGGCGATACGTGCTGGACGAGGACGAACGGGTGGTCGGCGCCCTCCTCATGGACGAGCACGAGGGTGAGCGGGAGCCGCGCTGGTACGTCCCCAATCCGGCCAGGGAGCCGATGACGGCCGAGGCGCCGCCGCCGTGGTACGAGGATCTGCTGGCGCCGCTGCGCGCGGCGGAGCTGACGGCCGTCACCGACTTCCTGGCCTCAGGGGGGACACCGCAGGTCCAGCTGACCGAGGCGCTGCGGACCCGGCTGGAGGAGCCGGGCGAGGATCGGACTCTGCACGACGCCGTCGACGCGCTGATGGCGGAGCCGCGGATCCAGGTGGTGGCCGCCGACGGCAGGCGAGTCCAGGAGCAGGCAGGCGGAGAGAAGGCCGGCGAGAAGCGGTTCGTCATCGATGAGCGCGGTCAGGTCCATGGTCCGCTGCGGACCTGGCGTCATGTGGTGCATCCCCGTGAGCCGCTCGCGCTGGCCACCCGTACCGGCCTGGGCCGGGGCATCGTGCGGGAGATGCCGGGCCGGGAGAAGGTCTACCGCGAACTGGCGGACGAGCTCGCGCGGCAGATGCGTGCGGCCGGCGTCGTGGGCAAGATGTCCGCCGCCCTGCGTCAGCATCTGGCGCGGGCGCTGGCCATGAAGTTCGGCGTGCCCGGCGCCCGCGGCACGGTGGCGGACGGCATCGACGGCGACATCAGCCACGAGGTGACGATCGGCGGGTACGTGTTCACCGCCGTGCTCTACACCGAGCTGCGAGCGCTGCGCCGGGATCCGGTGGCCGAGGTGAACGTCAGCCTGGACACCCAGCGCAAGAACGTCGCGGGGCTGGACACCGAGGACAAGAAGGGCCGCACCATCGGCGGCGGGTTCAAGCTCAGCTTCCGGGTCAAACTGGCCCGGCTGTTCAGCCTGGACCTGCACCTGCTCGAACTGAAGGCCGAGCGCGCCCGGCACCACAAGATCGGTAACAGCACGGGGGTGAAGGAGTACCGCCGGGAACGGACGAACGGGAACGTCACCCGTTTCGAATACGAGACCGCGTACACGACGGCGGTCACGACGAGCCGTAAGTCCGGAGACCTGGTCGCGGCCCGGGTGTGGGAGCAGTCCGGCGACGAGTACTGGACCGCCGTCACCGTCTCCGACGCGCACCTGCCCGCCAAGCCGCTCCCCGCCGACGAGATCCTGGCGTACGGCGAGGTCACGGTGAAGACCGGACCGATGGACGAGGAGGGTCTCCGGCGGCTGGCCGCCCCGCTCGGGAAGGACAGGGGCGAGGAGTTCGATCTCACCAGGGAGGGCCTGACCGGCATCCAGGTCAACCTGACCGGCGTCAGTGAGATCTCGGTGCACATGGCCGAGCTGGTGGCCGCGCACAACAGGACACCGGGGTCCAGGCCCCAGGCCGACGCGTTCAAGCAGGTGCTCGCCGCGCTCGTGCCGTCCGGCCGGCGGTACGGCGCGGCGGAGCGGATCCTGCGCACCGGCACGCACACGTTCCTGGAGTCCAACGCCCGGCGCCTGCTGAGCCGCCGGGGCCTGCGGATTCCGCTGCCCTCGACCGCCGGCGGATGGCGGCAGGAGCTCAGAATCCGGATGCGGACCTTCAACGTGCGCCACGAGCAGACGGTCAAGGACGCCGCCTTGGAGCAGTACACCGAGGCCGATCTCCGGTTCGGTGAGGAGAGGGCCGCCGGTTACGGTCTCGACGGTTCCGCCGGCCCGGGCGGGGTGGTGCGGCTCGGCCTGCCGTCCGCGGAGAGCCACAACGAGGGCGAAGGCCACCAGACGACCAGCCAGAAGGTGGGCAACCAGATCTCGGGCGGCGTCATGGGCGGCGGCGACGTGTCCTTCCCGAGCCGCAGCAAGACCGACAGCGGCGGTGCGCTGGATCTGAACCTGGGCACCTACTCGGGCGACAGCGAGCAGCTCGGCACCGATCCCGTCTACACCATCCAGTACCGGCGCTGGCGCCACGTGAGCGGGTCGCGCAAGCTGCGCCGCGCCTTCCTCCGGGGCAGGGGGACCCGGGTCTCCTACCGCGTCGAACGGCACGTGAAGATCACCCGGGGGGCCGAGCTCCTCGTCCCGTACGTCCGCGCCGCCGACCACGGCCTGCCCGTGCCGGCCCGGGAGGACCTGCCGTCCGCCAAGGGCGAGCGTCACTACCTCAACGACGACCTGGCCCTGGCCGCCGCGCACGTCGAGGACGTCGACGCCGCCGACGTCCTCGACACGATCGAGGCCCTGCTCGGCGGTGACCTGGATCCGGACCTGCTCGGCGCGATCGAGACGGCCTTCGACGAGGAGGCGATCCGCGGCCAGTACAAGATCGCGCGCCGAGGCGGGATCCACCGTGTCCTCACCACCCCCGCCCAGACGTGGGGGGAGGGCCGTGTCTGGGACTACCTGAAGATGCCCGCCCGCACGGGCGGCACCCTGCACACCGGTATCCGCGTGACCGCCATCGAGGACTCGGTCGCCTACCGGCGGCCCAGGCCCGACGTGAAGGTGACGACCGGCGGCCAGGCGTTCGTCCAGGTCGGCGAGCACCGGAGCCGCGGCCACGCCTGGCGCGGCGGCGGCTACTTCCACGGCCGGTGGGCGACCGCGCCGCTGGGCCTGCGGCCGGCCGGCGGCGCGAGCGTCAAGTACGAGCGCAGATACGGGCTCAAGGTCGGCGTCGAGTCCACCGCGCGCGACGTCCGGCGCGCCACGGCCAAGGACACCGCACAAGAGTTCCGGCACGGCACGCGGTTCCGCGTCGAGGTGTTCCACCGGTACTCGCCGAGCGAGTTCGCCCGGCGGGCCGCGCAGGTGGCGAAGGCCGTGCCCACGCTCGTGGACATCCTCTCCCTGGGCGAGAGCCGGCGGATGTGGCGGCGCCTGTTCCCCGCCACCGTCCCGGCGGCCGCCACCGAGGAGGTGAGCGGCAGGGCCACGGTCCTCGTGCCCACCCATCTGACCGCGGCCGGCCCGAGAACGGCCTCGACCGCGGCCGGTGAGTCCGCGGCCTCGGCCGGTCAGGCCTCGGCTGCGGCCGCGGCATCGGCGTCGGTCACGGTACGGCCGGTGATCACGCGCACGCCGCCTCCGGCTCCCACGGCACTGGCCGGCTCGCTCGCCGAGCACATGCACGCCATGGCGATGCCCGGAATCGAGCACCTGGCCCGCTGGGCGCCCGCCGCCGCGACGCCCGGGCGCCGGCTCGACGGCGCGGAGGTGGCGCGCGGTGTCGCACCGACGGTCGATGAGTTCGACCCGACCCACCAGGACGGCCTGACCGGCGACATCGCACTCGACGAACGCGACGCCTCCGCCAACATCGACAAACTGCTGCGCGGCACCTACCGCATCCCGCTGGTCGGCGGCGAGTACCTCACCGTGCAGTTGGTGCCCACCCGGGGACGATGGCTGACCCGGGGCGGTTTCACCGGACTCAACTTCCCCGAACACTCCCAGGAACCCGCGCGGGAACACGAAGTCGAACGGGGGTGGAGCGTGGACGGCGAGTTCGACCTCGGCCATACGTTCGCCCGGCCGGTCGAGGAGCACGCCGACCAGCCTCTGTTCGACCCCGGGATGTCCTCCGGCAAGGACAACCGGACCGCTCGTACGCACAAGAACTCGGCCGGCGACTACGTCGAGTCCAACCGGCAGCGCGACGACGACTACGACTACTACACCTTCGACGCCCGGTTCCACGTCAGCGGCCCGCACGGGCACTACGTCGTCCTGGACGTTCCCGACGGTCTCATCGGCATGCTCCCGGCCGCGGTGGTCCGGCGACTGATCACCGACCTCGGCCTGGACCTGGAACGACCGCCACTGGGCGACGCCGAGCTACCGGCCCAGTGGGCCGAGGGCGGCACTCTTCCACCCGAGGCCACCGCCGAGGTCATCGACCGGGCGGGAGGCATGGCGGCGCTCCGCGGCCGGATACTGCGGCTGTGGACCTCCGCCGACCACCTGGCGTCGGCCTCCGTGGCGGCGGACCGGATCACCGCTCAGACCGGCGTACCGGTCGAACTGCTCGTCCGCGACGCCGACGGAACGATCAGCCGGTACCCCCAGGACGCGCGTCAGGCCCTGCGGCCGACGACCACGTCCCCCGACGAACCGGGCGATGCCCTCAAGTCGCCGGACGGCCGGCTCACGAGTCTGACGGACGAGGACCCGCCCACCTCCGCGCCCCTCATCGACGAAGACCAGCAGGTTCCCCTCGCCGACCTCGAACGCGCCGGGATCGACCTGACGACCGCGCAACGAAGCCAGGCCATCCTGAGCGGCGGCCTACGCGGCGCGGACCTCACGCGCGACCAGCGTTCCCAACTGGCGGCCCGGACCGAGCCTGTCGTTCCCGAGGCATCGGTGGTGAAGACCGAGCCTGTCGCCCCCGAGGTATCGGCGGTGAAGACCGAGCCCGTCGTTCCCGAGGCGTTGTCGGCGGAGATGGCCGGGGCCCTTGTGCCTGTTCGCGCCGGTGGTCTCGTCGGCCCTGGGGCGGCCGTAGCGGTCGTGCCTGCGGACCGGCCGCAGTGGCGTGACATCAGTTCTTCGGACGGGCGGGATGTCGGACGCGCGTACTTCAACGACGCGGATTGGCGCCTTCGCTTGCCGTTCTATGGCGCGTCGCAGGGTGCGGAGTTCCGGTCGTGGTCGGGGGAGCCGGGTCGTGAGGTGAGCGTGCCGGTGGAGGTGCCGGTCGGTGACCGTGCCGGCGTGTACCTTCTGGCGTGGCATGGCTCGCAGCCGCCGCCGGACGCGGCGGCCGTCGTCGCGACGACGGCGCGGGAGATCGTGAGTCGTGGTTTCACCACGTTGTTCCTTCTGCGGTGTTCGGATGCCGGTGTGGCGCCGTCGCCCGAGTTGGGGCGGGTGGCCCGGGACCATGGTCTGACGATCATCGAGGGGACCGGTCGGGTCGCGCCGACGCCGGGGGCGATCGACCTTCTGCCGGACGCCGCCGGTCGGGCCCTGCCGGTGCGCGTCTACCGGCCCGACGGAGGCGTAGACCACCACTTCGGTCCCGCTCCGGAGCGCATCGCGGAACCGCTGCCGCAGACGTCACCCGGAGGCGAGACCGTCACCGCCCCCGGCTCCGAAGTGCCGGAGGAGTCCGGTGGAGGCCTGGCCGAACTGCCGGTCGTCCCGCAGGAGGGCGAGGCGTTCGGCAGGGCGCTGGCACGGGCGCTGGACCGTGGAGCGTCCCTCCTGCGAATCGGGGACGAACCGCCTACGGCGGGTGAGTCGTCCACGGCGACGGGCTCCCCGTTCGACCGGTTGATGGCGGGTCTGACCGAGGAGAGCCTGCCCGCGTCCGCGCCGCTCTTCGGCGAGGACGGACCCGTCCGGGTCCACGACCTGAAGAACGCCGGGATCCCGCTGACGACCGTCCAGGACACCCAGGCGGTCCTGCAGGGCGGTGCCCTGCCCGTCGCGAGCCTCACCCGTGTCCAGCGGTTCCGGCTGGCGGTGGAGGATCCGCTCGCCGGTCATGAGACGCGGGCGGAGATGCTGGCGGCCGTCGACTCCGCGGCCCGGGCGCTGGGCGTACGGCTGGTGCTCGGCGAGATCCCGCAGCCGCCCGAAGCACCGGCCCTTCCGGACCCCGCCTTCCACAACGCGTCCACCGCCACGGGCACGGACGCGGGTCGGCTGACGGCCTACGTGGAGCGCCCCGAGTTCCAGGACGCGAACGAAGACCCGGAGTCGGTTCCCGACGGCTACGGTTGGCCCCTGCAGTACGCGGACGGCACCCGCGCTCCGCTGTTCGACGGGGTGCCGACGCGCCTGCAGATCCATCAGGGCGGCCTCGACGACTGCCAGCTGATCACCCTGATCGGCGCGGTCGCGGCGCGATACCCGCAGGTCATCGCCGGTCGCGTACGAGAGACCGGGGACGGCAACTACCAGGTGTCGTTGAACGAGGCGGAATACGTGGAGGAGGGCGACCTGTACCGGCCGACCGGAAGGCTCATCACCCTCACCGTGACGCCCGACCTTCCCGTCTTCGCCGACGACCCCGGGACGCCCGCCTTCGCGCGTGGAGGGGGAACGGCATGGGCGCCGATCATGGAGAAGGCGTTCGCCGGAATCGACCAGACCTGGAGCGCCGAACGATGGCAGCGATGGATCGACGGATGGACGGCGATGGGGGGAGACGACGAAGCCGTCCCGCAGGGGTACGTCCGCCTCCACCAGGGCAACCTCCAGGAGGAGGGCGCCGAGATGCTCACCCAGCTGACCGGCCTGCCTTCGTCGTTCCTCGAGATCCCCGGCTTCTACGAACCGCCCGGTCCCGACGCGGACCAGCGGCTCCTCGACGGCTTCCGTACGCTGCTCGCCGCGAACAAGCCGATCGTGGTGGGCACACAATCGCCGGAGGAAGGCGGCGATCAGCTCCTCGCCGCCGGCCTTCTCGAGGGTCATTACTACGACATCGTCCTCGTGGACGACGAGGGCTTCATCCACCTGTACAACCCGTGGAACCGACTGCATCCTCCGCCGCTCACGGCTCAGGGATTCAGGTCCGCCTTCTCGGGGTTCTACATCACCTGGTTGGAATCATGACGACGGACAACATGCCCCCGATCCCGGATTCGATTCGGGAGGCCGCACGGCTCGCCCCGGACCACTGGCTCGGGATGGTCGATCCCGCCTGGACCGGTGAAGGGGAGCCACCCTCGTGGGCGATGCTCGGCCAATGGCGGTCGAGCCCGGAGGGCGAGATCGTCGAGTGGCGGGACAACGCGGATTACCGGCCGTCGCCGACCGCCCTCGGCTGGCCCGAGCCGGCCGATGACGTGGACGCGGCGGTGCAGCTCGCGGCGACCGGCTACGGACCCGGCGAGGCGGTGCCCCGGGCGCTGGCCACCATGAAGGAGGTGGCGGTCCTCGTCACCCCCGACGGCGACCCGCTGGCCGCCACGGCGCCGGACGGAAAGACGCCGGTGATCCCCGTGTTCACCTCGCCCGTCTACCTCCACGCCGCCGGCCGGCTGGCGTTCGAGCTGATGGACCTGTGGGAGCTGGTCGACTCGCTGCCCGAGGAGCACGTCCTCTACCTCAACCCCTCGGCCCCGGTGAGCATGACGGTGGAGACCGGCATGCTCCTGGAGGCGCTGGAAGAGGCCGGTGCGGACGCCGATGGTGATCAGGCGGCGGACGCCGGCGAGGTCGATGACCAGGATGCGGACGTCGGGCCGCCGGAGCGTCCGGCCACCGTCGGCGGCGGTCCGGCCGCCGAGGAGGCCTGATCCCGTTCCCGGCAGGTGAGGAGACCTGATCCGATTTCGCCCATCGGCGTTGCAGAGGCGGCTCGACCGTATAAAACGGTCGAGGCGGGTGCGACGGTGAAAATACGGTCGCTTGTGGTGAACCGAAAGCGCCATCGCGTCCGTATGCGTATGCGAGGCAACCTCTCGCCGAATCGCCTCCGTACGGACCGAGGGGTGGCCTCGGCTCGCTGTGCGTAACGCGAAGGAGGTGTGCGGTGACGGATCCGGTGACCGGGAGGCCCTTCGCCGCCACCGCCACCGCCACCGCCGCCGGAGGTGAATCGTGACCCGCTGGAGAAGGACGCCCATCCGCCGTCCTGGGCAGGGCAGGCAGGGCGCCGCCGCCTCGACCGGCCCGGAGAGCAGCGGCGCGGCCCGCGCGAAGAGCCGGGCACCGGTGGTGGTCGACGAGTACGACGGTCTGATCTTGCTGCGCTCCTCTCCGGACGCGGCGCCACGCCCCGAGGACGTCGCCGAACTCGCCCGCGCCGTCGCCGGCGTGGACGAGTACTTCACCCTCGTCGTCGGCGCGGACGACGCGGGCGGCGAACTCTGGGCCCGGCTCGGCACCGTCCTCGACTCCCTGCACGCCAAGGGGGTCACCACGGTTCGGCTCGTGCTGTCGGGCGCGGGCGGTGAACGCGCCGACCGCCCCGCCCTCGCGCAGCGGATCGCCGACGCCTGGGGGATCGAGGTGATCGCTCCGGACGCGGGCGTCCTCATCCTGCCCGGCGGCTCCCTGCTGGCCCAGGGCACCGACGGGCCCGGCCTCGGCTGGCGGTCGTTCACGTCCGGGACGGAACCGTCGCCGCTCGGGCCGCGCAGTCCGGCGCCGGTCTGGCAGCCCGCGCTCGCCCGGCTGCCCGGCCGTACCGCGGGCGGGTACGTCGTGGAGCAGGTTCCCGCCGGCCTCCTCGTGCGGTCCGCGCGGGAGCCGAGAGCCTGGGCGGCGGAGCTCTGCTACTCGGTTCCGGTGGACGGTGACCACCTCACCGTCCTGGTCGGCGCGTCCCGGCTCAGCGGCGACGCGGAGGTCCCGGCGGAGGAGCTCGCCTCCCTGCTGACGGCCCTGCCCGTTTCGACCCGTTCGGCCGTCCGGCTCGCGCCGTGCGGTCCCGTGGACCTGCTGTCCGTCGCTCAGGACACCGCCGAGATCCTGGGCGCCGACGTGGAGGTGTGGACCGGCCTCCCGCTGGTCGTCGGCTCCGACACCGAGGCCGGCGTCCGGCCGGTCCTCATCGGCGCCGACGCCGAGCCGACCTGGGCGCCGTTCGTCGAGGCCGTCGCCTGCCGCCCGTACGGCGCCGACGGGGCGGACGCTCCCGCCGCGCCCCGACTGCTGCGCTGGCGGTCGCCCCTGTCCGAGGGCGTCCGGACGGACGACGGCGTCATTCGTCTCTCGGATCGCTGGCAGGTCGCCGTGACGAGGTCCGGTCTGGTGGTGGGCCCCCACGGCGAGCCGTCCGCCGTCGCCGGGCGGCCCGTGTCACCGGAACAACTGGCGATCGAGCTGAACCTTCGCGGCGCGCCGGCCGACGACGCGCTCTTCACCGGTCTGTCCCGCTTGTTGTCCGACCTGGGGACCGGGGTGCGCGAGTTCGTCGCCCTGCACCGGTCCGCACCGCCGGAGGGGGCGGACGACGCGGGATTCCGGCTGCTCCGGCTGGCCATCGAGCACAACGTGTCGCTGGTGGAGCCGCGACCGGTCGAGGCCGCGCCCGCTCCCGCACAGCCCACCGTACGGACCGTCGCGACGCCGCGCTCCGCCTGGTCTCAGGCGGAGCGGGCCGCCGAGCCGCCCGCCGCACCACCGAGGGCGAGAACGGACGCTTCCGGCGACGCGACCGTTCACTCGGAACCCGCACGAGCGAACTCCGCCGGACCGGCGGCCGACGCTTTCGCCCATTCCGCCCGGATCGACCTCCCCGATCTCGTGGCCGCGCAGCCGAGTCTGCCCCTGCCCGAGCGCGAAGCACCAACGGCCCCGAATCCTCCCGGAGACATGACGGAAGGCTCGGCTCCGCGCCGAGTCGAGGAGCCGCCGCACGCGCCGGAACATCCGGCCCGACCGGCCTCCGCGGCGGAGGACCGTACCGGGGCGACACCGTCGACCGGACCGGGGGAGGGAGGCGGCGCGGAACCGCTCTCGCCGAACCCGGCGAAGACCCCGCCCATGTCCGTCGCGTCCGGCGAACCGGAGGCATCCGAAGCCCCCGGCGCGCCCACGGAACCGCCATCCACTCCAGGGGCCCCGACCGCGCCTGAGGCCGCGGCCCCTCCAGAACCCTCGGAGCTCCCAGGCCCTCCGGAGCCCCCGGCAACGACCTCGGCCCTTCCGGAGCCTTCCGAACCTCCGGCCGTCCCGGAGTCCCTGGCCGCTCCCGGGCCGCCGGTGGCCCCCGGCTCCCTGGTCGCTCCGGGGCCTCCGGCCGCCACGCAGCCTCCGGCTGCCGCCGAGGCCCGGGTGTCTCCTCCGTCCCCGCCCGCCGAGCACCGGGCCGGTCCGGCCCCCGCCACCGGTGGAGTACGACCCGGATCAGCCGTGAAACCGCTCCGCCGCAGCACGGAGGCGGAACGAGCGGAGTTCCGGTCCCTCGTGCAACGGATCTGGGAGCGGCATGGCGCCGCGGTGAATCGCGCGATGACCCGGATGCCGGCACTGCGCGGCGGGCAGGTGGACGCGGCACGGACCGACCTCGTCGCGGTGCACGTCCACCTGTCGGGCGGGCTCGGCGAGCCGGACGGACAGGAGCCGGGATCACCGGGCGGTGCCGGGCTGCCCGACTCGTACCTCGCCTGCCTCGCCTCCGGCCTGAGCCGCCTGCCGTCGTACCGGGGGGCCGCCGTGCGCGGCGGGCTGCCCGCCGACGGCGACCTGGAGCGGTTCGTGCCGGGAACGGTGCTGCACGGGCCGGGACCGGTCAGCGCGCTGCCGATCGGGGGTGCGGTGGAGATGTTCGCCGCGACGGGTGGATACGTCATCTGGTCCTCGACGGGTCGGCGGGTGCGCCCGCTGCTCGGATCCGGTGCCGCGTCGGACGAGATCGTCTTCCCTCCCGGCACCGCCTTCCGCGTGCTCGGCGTACGGTCCGCCGGTCAGGCTCCGATCGTCCTGCTGAGCGAGATCCTCCGCACGGGATCGGCGACCGGCGACCGGCCCGGCGTGCTCGGTGACGCCGATCAGGCCGCTCTGGAAAGGCTCGACGAAGCGCTGCGCCGGCAGGCGCCCTCGGCCGGAGGAACGTCTCCGGCCGTCTGGCCCGTCCGCTGCGCCGAGCCACTGGATGGAGTCACGGGATGGCAGGAGGCCTCGAGACCAGGCTGACCACCGGCCCCATCCGCGAACTGATACGAACATCAAAGGAGAAACATCGTGTCTTCCCATCCGGGATCCGGTGACCACACGAAGCCGCTCGGCATCCGCCGACCGGTCGAGTTGCCCGAAGGGGACATGGAGGGGGCGGCGGACCTGGCGCCGGCCTCCGACCTCAGCCCCGCGGACGAGCCGGCTGCCGCCCCCGCTTCCACGCCCGATGAGGAGCAGACCCCGGCCACCGGATCCGCGTCCGAACCGGAGGGCGACCGGTCCGCTCCCGCCGGAGGGGAGAGCGCCGACGCCGGTGCGGCCGATTCGGCCGCGTCCGAGGCGGGCTCCAAGGGCTCCGAGGGCTCTGAGAGCGCTCCGAAGCCGGCGGCGTCACCGGCGGAGGCCACGGAGCCGGCGGCCGACGACAAGGCCGCCAAGAAGGACGACAAGGCCGCCAAGAAGGAGAAGCGCACCGCGTGGCTGCGGAACGTCGCGGTCTCGCCGGCGGCGTCGGACGGCACCGCGGCGGCCGGCGACGAGATGCCGCCGGACCGGCCGCGCAAACCCGTGCTCGCCGCCGTGGCGATCGGCGGGGTCGTCCTGCTCTCGATCCCGATCCTGCTGGTCGGGACGGGGCACCACGACGATAAGAGACAACGCACCATCGCGGCGGCGGACAGGGTGATGGCCGGCGACGGTCAGGCGGCGCCGGGCGCGTACGTCTCCACCTCGCCGACCCCCACCGCGTCACCGTCGCCGTCGGCGTCCGCGACCCCGAAGAAGGGCACGAAGGCCGCGGCCGCCGCCTCCAAGGCCGCGGCAGCCGACGGCAAACACGGGACCAAGGCGGACAACGGCAAGGTCGGCGTGACGAGCACCGGCGGACGCGGCCCGACCGGACCGAAGTTCTCCACGGTCACGCGCGTCCTGCTGCACAACACGATGACGGGCCTGTGCGCCGACGTCCCCGGCTACGGCAACGGCACCAATAATGGTCCGATCAACCAGTTCACCTGCACCCGCTCAAATGGTGACAACCAACTCTGGGATCTCGTCGTCAATATGAAGGGTGCCGGACCGCACGGGGCCGACCTGTTCACCATCCGCAACAGCAAGGACAACCTCTGCTTCGACGTGGGCGGTTCTGGCGCCGACGGCCCCAGGACCCCAGTGTCGGAGCACGACTGCCTGCCTGGGAAGGGCGACAACCAGATGTGGTACCTCCAGAAGCGGTACAACCGCCACTTCTGGATCCGCAACTACGCCAGCCACGGCCTGTGCCTCGACGTGTCGGGCTACTACGGATCCGGCGGGAAGGACGCCCGGCTCACCCTCTTCCCATGCGACCCCAAGGACGACCACATCTGGTCCTTCGGCTGATCGACCACCGGCCTGCCGATCTCCGACAAGCCATGCCCCGAGCCGGCGGAGCAGGCGAACGCGGTTGTGGAAGGCGAACGATTGAGCGAGCACCTGAGGTTCGTGCTGTTGGGTCCGCTGGAGGTCTGGTCGGGTGACGCCCGGCTCGACCTCGGCCCGCCCAAACGGCGTGTCCTCCTCGCCCGGCTGCTGATCGCCGACAGCCGTCCGGTGTCGGCGGACCGTCTGGGCGAGGACCTGTGGGAGGGGAGCCCGCCCGCGGGCGCCCTGTCCTCCATCCACTCGCACATCAGCCGGCTGCGCGCCGTGCTGGAGCCGGACCGCACCCGGCGGGGAGGGCACACCGTCCTGCTCAGCGGGTCGGCGGGGTACACGCTCAACACGCCGCCCCAGACCCGGGACTCCACCCGGTTCGAGGAGACGGTCAGCCACGCGCGCGGGCTGCTGACCCGCGGACGGCTCGCCGAGGCCCGCCGGGAGGTGCAGCGCGGTCTGGCCCTGTGGCGCGGCACCGCGCTGGCCGACGCGGCCAACTACGCCTTCGCCGAGAGGGAGATCGCCCGGCTGGAGGAGATCCGGCTGGCGGCGGGTGAACTGCACGCCACCGTTCTCCTCCACGAGGGCCGTCCCGATGAGGCGGCCGTCATCGCCGAGGAGCTCACCACGCGGTCACCGCTGCGCGAGGCCGCGTGGGCGCTGCTGCTGCGCGCCCTGTACCTGGCGGGCCGGCCCGCGGAGGCGCTACGGCGTTTCGAGGCGATCCGTACGCTGCTCGCCGAGGAACTGGGCGCCGTGCCGGGACCCGAGCTCAGCGACGTCCACGTGGCGGTGCTCCGCCAGGACGTGGCGGCTCTCGCTCCGTTCCGCTCGCATACGGCACCTGCCCCGCTCGTGGGACGCCCGGCGGGCATGACCTCGTCCATCGTCGGCCGGACCGGCGAACTGGCCCGGTTCGAGGAGATCCTGAGCGACGCGGGCCAGGGCCGTACCCGCTGGGTGGTGCTGTCCGGGGAAGGGGGCATCGGCAAGACGCGGCTGGCGGAGGAGTTCGCGTCGCGGGCCGCGGACGCCGGGTTCAAGACCGTGTGGGTCCGGTGCGGCATCGACATCGGTTCGGAGACGGACGGGGCGGACCCCATGGGCCGGCTCATCTCGATGGCGTACCCGGACATCCGCCTGGACGGTGGATCCGAGGCCGTCGTCGGCGAGCTCGCGGAACGGCTGACCCGGCAGCCGACGATCTGCCTGATCGAGGATCTGCACCGGGCCGGCCCGCGCTTCCGGCGCCTGCTCGCCAGCTACGCCGCGCTGCTGCGCGACGTGCCGCTCATCGTCGTCTGCACGACGCAGGACACCGATGACGCGGGGCTGCGCGAGCTCCTCGCGCTGCTCGTCCGGCAGACCCGCGCCACCCTCATGCCGCTGGACCCGCTCACCGTCGCGGACGTCCACGAGCTGATGCAACGCCGGGCCACCCCGTTCAACCCGAGCGCCCCGGGCAGCGAGCTCCATCAGCGAGAGGCGGCCGAGCTGCACCGGCGCGGCGAGGGGAACCCCTTCCTCATCACCGAGATCCTCGAGCTGCCCAGTGAGGAACGGACGGGACCGGGGGCGCGGCTTCCCGCGTCCGTCAGCAGGGTGCTGCGCGCGCGCATGGACCTGCTGGACGAACGCGTGCTCACGATGTTGCAGGCCATCGCGGTGACGGGCGGAGAGCTCGACCCCGAGCTCCTGCTCCGGATCCGGACGATCAGTCGTGAGGAGCTGCTGTCCCTCATCGACGCGGCCGTCACCGCGCGGGTGCTGAACTGGGAGGACGGCATCGCTCCCGGCCGCCCTGGGCGGTATCTCATGCCCGACCTCGTACGCGAGCTGGTGCTGCAGGACCTCACCCCGGCCCGCCGGCAGTTGCTGCACGCGGCCGCGGCACGCGCGCTGACCGAGCTGCCGCACCGCCATCCCGTGCACGTCGCCCGCCACCTCATGGCCGCCGGCCCGCTCATCGCCCGTGAGGATCTGGTCGACGCGGCGTTCGCGGCCGGCAACCGCTGCGCCAAGGACGACCAGCACGCCGAGGCGGCACTCTGGTTCGACCACGCCGCCGCGCTGGCGGACGATCCCGGCGTACGGGCGGAGGCCCGGCACGCGGCGGCCACGGCTCGCCGGCAGCTCGATCAGCTCGAGCGGTGGATCGGCCATCCGTGCGATCCCGCCGATCTGCCCGGTGGCCCCGCGTGGCCGACGGATCCCGAACCCCGTGCGGGCTGACGTCCGTGACAACGTTGTCGTGCGCGCCTCGTCCGGTGGTGCCTCGGGAGCTCAATTCGGCTGGCAGGGTGCCGTGATCAGCGAATCCGGGCCGACGCAGACGGGTGCGCCCGCCTGGCGGAGCAGCCTCCTGGCGTGGTCACCGGCGAGGAAGGTGAGGAACGCCGTGGCGGCGCTGCCGTTCGGCGGCGGCCCGTCGGTGTAGAAGACCTCCGGGGCGACGAACGGGTAGCGATCCATCGTCGGCGACGCCGTCGGCATCCTGCCGTCCAGGGCGATGATGCGCACGTTGGGATAGCGGCGGGGGTCCGAGGCGACGTGCACCTCGGCGTACCCGATCGTGCCGGGGACCGTGTCGACCGTGTCGAGGACCTGCGCCTGGCTGCTGCGTTCGCAGCGGATGACGTGCAGCGCGGCGCGGAGATCGTCCTTGCGCCGGCAGTCGCTGGACGACAGGTCCGGTTCCGGCCCCCTCAGCACGTGCTCCTCGAAGATGCCCCGGGTTCCCGACCCCTCGGTCCGGCTGACCAGCCGGATCGGCAGGTCCCTGCCGCCCTTGATCGACTTCCAGTCGGTGGGGCCGTCCGGCGCGTAGATCGAGCGCAGGTCCTGGAGGGACAGACCGGTCACGTTCGTGCCCTTGTCGACGATGACGGCGAACGCCACCAGCGCGACCGGGAAGCCCCGGAAACCCCGGAGCCGCACCTCGTCGGAGTCGGACGCGAGATAGCCGTCGTGCATCGCGATGGTCGAGGCGGCGTTGCCCGTGGTGAGGGCGCGTACTCCCTCGTTGGACCCGATGGCGCTCACCTCGATCCGGGCGTCCCGGCACCGGGCCTCGTAGCCCCGCCGGATGATGCCGGCCGTCCGCTCGAACGCGGTCGAGCCGACCAGGTGGAGCGTTCCGGAGAAGCACAGCGCACGGTCCGCCGGCGACGTGGCGACGCCGGCCAGCCGGGCCGCCCCGGCGCCGGCGGCGAACACCAGGGCGGCGGCGGCGACCGACAGTGACCGCCGCCTGCGGGAGAACCACCGCTCCCGCGGGGACGTCCCCCTCGCCGGGGCGGCCTCCCGTTCCGTGCGCGGCCGGCTCCCGGCCGCGGCCGGGCGTTCCGAGAACCCCTCCGCCTCGGCCACGCGTTCGCGGATCTCACCCGCCTCCGCCGGGCGCTTCCGGAGTCCCTCCGCCTCCGCCGGGCGTTCCCGGAGCGTCTCCGCCTCGGCAAGGCGTTCGCGAAGCGTCTCCGCCTCGGCCTGGGCCGCCGCGAGTCGCCGGCGCAGTTCGGCTCCTTCGGCGCGGGCACGGGCCAGGTCGTCCGTCGGGGGGACGTGCCGGAGACGCTCGTACGCCTCGACCCAGCGCGCGACCTCCGCGGCCGGCAGCCCGCAGGCCCGTGCGAAATGGCCGACCCTGACGCGCTCCCGGTCGCTGGTGGTGCGCCAGCGGTCCTTCTGGAGCATCGCGCTGATCGTGGCGTCGGGGAGCGTGCCCCACGAGCGTTTCTCGATCTCGGTCTGCCGCGGCGAGCCCGCCCAGCCGCGCAGCTCCGCCAGGAGCAGGTAGAAGTCCCGGATGTCGCCCGCCGCCGACGGATCGGGCAGCCGCCGCTCGGCGGCGAACGTCGGCTCGGTCCAGGGCTTGAAGGTCACCGGGTACCGCTCGGTCAGCTGCCGCCACGGGACCTTCTCCCGGTACGCCTCGACCGCCTTCGTGGGCTTGCCGTGTCCGTTCCGTTCGAACGCCGCGCGCAGCTCCTCGCCCCATTCGTCCCAGAGGGCGTGCTCGGCCGCACTCCACCGGCCGCGCACCTCGCCCACCTCGACGCCGTCGGCGCCCGCCGCCGCGAGGCACGCGCTGACGACCTCCCACGACATCAGCTCGGCGTCGCCGGACGACACCGCCTTGACCGTCTCCTCCAGCAGCCCCGTGCGCTGGGCCAGTACGGCCGGCTCGGTCCCGGCCAGACGGACGGCCAGGCCGCGGGTGAACTCCGCCCTCCGGTCGACATGGGAGTCCAACACCCGCTCCGTCCGTCTCGCGCTCTTCGCCGCGCGGGCGCCCGTCGCGTGGCGTTTTCCACAGTGCCGCCGGAACCGGTGCCGAACCTGCCAGTTATCCAGAAGTTCGCGTTCTCGTACCCGTTTGTACGGCCGGGGACCCCGCCTGGGAAGGTTCCAGGAACGCACCAGGAATTCCGGGAGAGCACTTGGAAACGGCGAATCGCACCAGGTCATCCGCCGATCGGCGCTACGGTCCGGTATTCCGCCACTCTGGCATCCATGAGCGCAGGACACCGCCCCATCTCGTACGCCGACCTGGTGATCGATCGATTCCAGAAGTGGCCACTGACGGAATGCCGCGCCGACTGTCCACCCGGCCGTGCCCTGGCCCTGCACGGCCTGCAGATCGTTCATCTCCACGGAGGGGACCTGGCCGAGGTCCTCCTGACCCAAGAGGTCATCTCCCGGCTCGGCACCGCCCTCACCGCCTCGGGCCGCGTCGACCTCTCTCCGGCCGCCGGCTGGGCGCAGGTCCATCTGGACACCGACGGCGACCTGTTCCTCCTGCAGTCCCTGGTGAGCCTCGCGATCCAGGCCAATGACCCCGGGTCCCGCCCGCTGCGCCGTACGGTCACGGCCTGCCCGATGTACGTCTCGGCGGCCGAGTCCGGGCCGTCCTGGCGGCGGCATCGTGGACGGACGCGCCGGAGCAGGGCGAACGTGCCCGCCTGACCGAACGCCACCCCGGAAAGCGGGGAAGGAACCCCTCATGGCACGCTTTCCCGAAGCGGCCGAAAAAAGGGGGACCTGGATGGTGGACGCTGAGCAGGCAGGCGTACCGCAGCCCGTGCTGAGTCCGCTGACGACCGCCGCCGTCTTCCTCGTGCTGACGGTCGATCCCGGCGGGGAGTCCACGGCACGGGACCTGCTGGCCGACCTCGCGGGACTGACGAGGTCGGTCGGTTTCCGGGTGCCGGACGGCAGGCTGAGCTGCGTCGCCGGCATCGGATCGGAGGTCTGGGACCGTCTGTTCGACGGTCCTCGGCCCGCCGAGCTGCACCCGTTCCGTGAGGTGGCCGGAGCCGTGCACCGCGCGGTCGCCACCCCGGGCGACCTGCTCTTCCACATCCGCGCCGAGAAGCTCGACCTCTGCTTCGAACTGGCCTCCCAGATCATGAACCGGCTGCGGGGATCGGTCACCGTCGAGGACGAGACGCAGGGGTTCATGTACTTCGACGTGCGCGACCTGCTCGGCTTCGTCGACGGCACCGAGAACCCGGTGGGCCCCGCCGCGGCGGCCGCCGTCCTGATCGGCGACGAGGATTCCGCCTTCGCGGGCGGCAGCTACGTGATCGTGCAGAAGTACCTGCACGACCTGGAGGCGTGGAACGCCCTGCCGGTGGAGGAGCAGGAGCGGGTCATCGGCCGTACGAAGCTGGAGAACGTCGAGCTGGACGACGCCGTCAAGCCGTCCAACTCCCACGTCGCCCTGACCACCATCACCGACCCCGACGGCACCGAGCGCCAGATCCTGCGTGACAACATGCCGTTCGGCAACGTCGGCCGCGGGGAGTTCGGCACCTACTTCATCGGCTACGCCCGCACCCCGGCCGTCACCGAGAAGATGCTGGAGAACATGTTCATCGGCGATCCGCCGGGCAACCACGACCGGATCCTCGACTTCTCCACCCCGGTGACCGGGACGCTGTTCTTCGCGCCGACCGCCGACTTCCTCGACGACCTTCCGCCGGAGGCCACCGAAGGCGCCGCCGTGACCGACGTCCTCGGCACGGACACCGACGCGGCCACGGCGGAGACGGCCTCCGACAGGCCGGCAAGCCCACCCGACGGTTCCCTGGGAATCGGCGGACTGAAGAGGAGCAGCATCCGTTGAACAACCTGCACCGCGAACTCGCGCCCATCTCCGACGCCGCGTGGGCCGACCTGGAGGAGGAGGCGCGGCGGACCTTCCGGCGCCACGTCGCCGGCCGTCGCGTCGTCGACGTCCCGGAGCCGGGCGGGATCGAACTTTCTGCCGTCTCCACCGGGCATGTCGACCCGATCGCGGCGCCCGCCGAAGGGATCGCCGCGTACGCGCGACGGTCGCAGCCGCTCGTCGAGCTGCGGGTGCCGTTCACCGTCGACCGCCGGCAGGTCGACGCGGTCGAGCGCGGCGCCCGGGACGCCGACTGGCAGCCGGTGAAGGACGCCGCGCGGCGGATCGCGTTCGCCGAGGACCGCGCGATCTTCCAGGGGTACGCCGCCGGGGGCATCGCCGGGCTCGGGGAGAGCTCCGCCAATCCGGCGCTGTCCCTGCCCGCCGACGTGCGCGACTATCCGAACGCCGTAAGCCGGGCGGTGAGCGCCCTGCGGCTGGCGGGCGTCGGAGGGCCGTACGCGCTGGTGCTCAGCGCCGACGCCTACACCGCCGTGAACGAGACCTCCGACCACGGCTACCCGATCCACGAGCACATCGCCCGGGTCCTGGACGGGGAGATCATCTGGGCGCCCGCCATCGATGGAGCGTTCCTGCTGTCGACGCGCGGCGGCGACTTCGAACTCCGCATCGGCCAGGACCTGTCGATCGGCTACCTGTCCCACGACGCGGACACGGTCCAGCTCTACTTCCAGGAGACCCTGACGTTCCTCGTCTACACCGACGAGGCCACCGTGACCTTCACGGCGTAGCCGCCGGGCGGGACGCCGGGACCACCTCCCGCCGTCACGCCCGGACGGCACTCTGGCGCAGTAGGGCCAGGGAGGTGTCCAGGGCGGCCTCCAGGTGGGTGATCCATCCGGTCGACATCAGGATGGTCACCCCGCCCCGCACCGCGGCGAGCAGTGCGGCCGCCGTACGGTCGGCGTCGATCCGCCGGTCGACCTCGCCGGTCGCCTGCATGCCCGCGATGCCGGCCCGCAGGGCCGCCTGCCACTGTTCGATCAGCCGGGCGGTGAGCGCCTACCCCGGCCGCCGGCCGGCTCCCGGAACCGGCGGTGCCCGGTGCGGAGGTGCCGCCTCTCCGCACCGGGCCTCGGGTGGCGCTCCGGTGGCTATGCCCAGGGCTGGTCGACGATCCAGCTCACGTCGTCGGCCCACGAGGTGGCGCTGTCGAAGGAGTTCGAGCCGCCGTCACTGGCGATGTAGACGGTGTTGTCGTAGTGGCGGATGAACCGGTCCGGGTAGTTGTAGGAGGCCAGTGAGGTGCCCTGGCCGTTCTTGCCGGTCTGCGGGCAGAAGGTGGCGTCCGCGGCGAAGAGCGTGCTGCCGTCATTGGTCTGCCGGTACAGATGGAAGTTCTGGTGCCGCAGGTAGTCGCCGGGGTAGTTCTTCGACTCGAACGACACGCAGGAGCTGTTGGCCAGACCGTTGTGCACGATCCACGTGGCGTCGTTCTTGTCGAGCGACGAACTGGAGGAGTTGATCACCGAGGTGACGGCCTGGTCGTTCTGGTGCCGGATGTAGCGGTCGGTGCAGCAGGCGGTCGTCGCGCGCAGCGAGATCGACGATCCGGGGATGAGCGTTCCGCCGGTGCCGCCGCCGGTCGACGTCGAGTATCCGGCGGAGGTGATGTTGGCCTGGACGGAGTTCTCGGTGGCGTCCGAGGGGTAGCCGGAGGTCATCACGCCTTCGTAGAAGGTGCCGGCGGAGCCCTTACTGTTGTCGCCGCCGATGCCGAGGATGATGGCCCCCTCCTTGTGCATCGGGTTGTAGCCCGAGACGTTGGGCCGCACCCCGTTGTAGTAGGTGGACAGGCCGCCCGACTGCGCGTTGCCGCCGCGGATGGACCAGTGGTTCGGCTCGCCCTTGACGATGGCGGTCAGGTACCGGTAGTTCACGGTCGGGTCGTTCGCGTTGTAGTGCTGATTGACGCCGGAGAACAGGCCGTTCTCCAGGTCCGCCATGACCCACGGGCCGTTGCCCGCGCCATAACCCCAGACCTTGATGTTCCCGAAATAGATGGCCTCCATGTGGCCGTTTCCGGTGTCGTTGCTGCTCGTTTCGGCGTTGCCGTAGTCGAAGCAGCAGCCGCCGTTGTAATGGGTGCCGTCGAAGATGGCGTACATCCCCTCCGGCTGGTCTCCGGTCGCGATCCCGCTGGTGTGGTTGTTGCGGTATCCGGTGCCGGGGGCGACGTAGACGCCGTAGGCCTTGTGGCCGCCCACCGTGGTGGGTGCGGCGGTCGCGACCGCGAGGTTGTCGGGGCCGCCCGCGGCGCCGCCACCGGGGGCCTGGGTGAGGTTGTTGCCCCGGCCGGACTGGTCGTAGATGACGGTGATCAGGCAGGTGGTGCCGGAGCAGAAGGAGTCCTGGGTCGCCGCGTTCGCGTATCCACCGGCGCTGAGCACGCCGATGTCGCGGGTGGTGTTGTCCGAGGAACGGCGTACCTGGTACAGCGGGCCGTTGTAAGAGGCGTACAGGGCGCGGGTCGTGCTGTGCGCCGCCACGCACGGCGTGCCGCCCGCCGCGTAAATGTCACACGGCAGTGAGGTCGCGGCGTTCGAGGGAGTGGAGACGCCGGCCAGCAGGCCGGTGGCGAGCGCGCTCGCCGCGCCCACCGACATCAGTGTTTTTCGCGCGCGGCGAAGCCGGGACAGGAAATTCATGGCGGGCCTCTCGTCCTATTGTTCGGAATATCGAACAATGTTCGAAAGTGGTCGCCTGGACGTTAAGACGCCTGTTGCGGACTGTCAACGACCTTTCATCGATTACCTGACAGACGAATTACGGCCGGGCCGATCGGTGCTCTGACACCGACCGGCCCGGCCGTAATGCGACATGACGAGCGGGGACGCCGCCCCGTGGCCGTCAGTCCCGGTGCCCGCCGCGGGACTTGCGGAGCACGAAACGGTCCAGCTCCTGGTAGTCGGCGGAGCCCAGGTCGGCGCCGTAGTGCGTGACGGTGATCTGGGTGTTCCCGCCCGGGGCGTGCGGCTCGAAGTCGAACGAGGCGAAGCCGTACGGCCGCTGCAGGTCGCGGTACGCGGACCAGGGGGCGGGCTCGGTGGTGAGCTTGGACGCGCGCTGGGTCGTCGGGTCGCCGGGGCCCACGTCGTAGATCACCACGCCGTCGTGCGGGGAGTCGAACGCCGACCACGGCGTCGCGGACGAGTGTCCGCCCCCACCGATGATCATGTGCACCGCGCCCTTGGTGGTGTCGATGACGGAGGCGTCACTGGCCTGCGGCGCCGGCGTGAGCAGCGAGCTGCCCGGCAGCACCCCCTTGACCGGGAACGTCCGCTCGAAGTGGTGCTCGTGCCCGGCGACGACGAGGTCCACGCCGTACTTGTCGAAGAGCGGCAGGAACTCCTGGCGGATCCCCAGGTCGGCGCCGTTGAAGTGCGCGGAGGACATCGCCACCTGGTGCATGCAGACGATGATCCAGTCGATGGCCGGGTCCTTGCTCGCCGCGCGGAGCGTCCGCTCCAGCCAGGCCTTCTGCGCGCCGTGGCTGTATCCGCGGATGTAGGGGTCGTACCCCTTCGCCTTGTAGCCGGGGACGTTGTCGCGCCGGTACGCGCTGAACGCGCCGTCCTGCAGGCACACGTCGTCGTTGTTGATGGAGATCACCCGGATCGGGCCCACCGTGAAGGCGTACCAGTTGCCGGCGAACTCCCGCGATCCGTTGCCCGGGAGCGTGAAGCGGGTCTGGTACGACAGGTAGCCCTCCGGGCCGTTGCCGACCTCGTTCTCGTGGTTGCCCGCGCAGGGCATCCAGGGGCGGTTGCGCGCCGAGCGCTGGTTGTTGTTGAAGAAGGACTGCCACGTCTGTACCGGCGCGTCGCTGACGTTCGCGTAGCACAGGTCGCCGTTCAGCAGGTGGAACAGCGGGTCGAGCCGCTCCACGGCGTCGACGATGTAGCCGGCGTTCGGCGTCGCGGGCCCGAGCCCCTTGCCGACCTTGGCGGGGACGGCCTGGTCGCCGAAGCTGGTGAACCGGAAGCCCTTGGAGCGGCCGTGCGGGGCCGTGCGGAACGACCCGCTGAGCGGCTCCGCGCCGCGGTGCGCCACGTGGTACTCGTAGCGGGTGTCGGCGGCGAGCCGGGGCAGGACGGCGTGGTACGTGAAGACGGTCTCCCCGGTGAGGGCCTCGGTGTACACGCGCTCCTCGGCCGGGATCTCCGAACCGAGGCCGTGACCCCGCCTGCCGAGCCGGACGACCGGACGGCGGACCCGCTGCGGCGCGGCCCAGGACACCGCCATCTCGTGGGCGGCGTCCGCGCCGAACTGCAGGTGCAATTGTTCCGGTGCGGGCGCTCCGGCCTGGTCCGGGGTGGTCACCAGGGCCGCGGCGCTGCCCGCCCGGCCCAGGACAGGCCCGGCGACGGCCAACCCGCCCAGTCCGCGCAGGACCTGCCGCCTGGCGACCCGGTTGGGTGACTCGTTCGGGGACTCGGCCATCAGGTACTCCTTGTCGATCGATACCGGGGAGCACGATCGCCGTTGCCGGTGATGGATGAGTGAACCGATCATCTCGGCCACATGAACAGTGTGCCGTTCAAGTGGCGACGGCCGCCGGGAGACACATCATTCGCCCGCGATCAGGCGATGACCGCGCCCGCGGCTTGTGGCAATGGCCAGGCGGGGCGTTTGGGCGCTCATTGTGGTGTTATGAATGGGACATGAAGGCATCTTTCCGGCATCTCCGGAGGCCTTCCCGTCAGTCGTCCGCCGGACACCCGCGCGATCGCCGGGTGTCCCTGCTGAGCCTGCGCAGCGTCGCAGGGCAGGTGTTCCTTCTGCAGGTCGTGATCGTGGTCCTGCTGGTGGCGGCCGCGGTGGCGATGGAGGTGTATCAGGCGGCGCATAACGCTCTTCGGCAGGGGCGCCGGGAGTCGCTCGTCGCCGCCGAGGCGTTCGCGAACGCCCCCGGGGTGGCGCAGGCGCTGCGCGGCCCGAACCCGACGGCTGTGCTGCAGCCGCGCGCCGAAGCGGCCCGCAAGAGGTCGGGCGTCCACTTCATCGTCGTGATGAACACCCACGGCATCCGCTACACGTACCCCTATCCGAGCGAGATAGGGAAGCACTTCGTCGGCACCATCGAACCGGCGTTGCACGGCCACCCCACCGTCGAGAACCGGGCAGGCGGGCCGCCCACCCCCGCGGGTGGCGGAATGTTCGTCCAGGCCGTGGTGCCGGTGTTCGACGAGCACGGTGCGGTGGTGGGGATGGTGTCCGCCGGGAAGACGATCCAGGGCGTGACGAGCCAGTGGGTCTCGGACCTGCCGATCACCGTGGGCAGCGGTGTGGCGGCGCTGGCGCTGGCCGCGGCCGGGACGGCGCTGGTGTCCCGGCGGCTGCGGCGGCAGACGCACGGTGTGGGCCCGGCGGAGATGACGCGGATGTACGAGCATCACGACGCGGTCCTGCACGCGGTGCGGGAGGGAGTGCTGATCACCGGCGCGGGTGGGCGGTTGGTGCTGGCCAACGACGAGGCACAGCGGTTGCTGGGCCTGCCGGCGGACGCACAGGGGCGGGATGTACGGGAGCTGGGGCTGCCGGAGCACATGACGCGGGTGCTGATGTCCGGCGAGGCGGTGACCGATGAGGTGCATCTGGCGCAGGACCGGTTGCTGGCGGTGAACAAGCGGCCGACGTTCCCGGGCAGGGCGCAGACGGGCAGCGTGGTGACGTTGCGGGACACCACGGAACTGGCGGCGGTGTCGGGGCGGGCCGAGGCGACGCGGGAGCGGTTGAAGTTGCTCTATGAGGCGGGGGTACGGATCGGAACGACACTGGACGTGGTCCGTGAGGCGCGGGAACTGGCCGAAGTGGCCGCGGCGGGGTTCGCCGACGTGGTCATGGTGGATCTGATCGACGCGGTGTTGCGCGGGGAGGAGCCGGTGGCGGGGCGATGGCGACTGCGGCGGGTGGCGATCGGCGGTGATCAGCGGATCACGCCGCTGTGGCAGGTGCGCGAGCACGTGTGGTTCTCCCCGGCGGCGCCGCAGAACCGGGCGCTGGAGCGGGGCTACGGCCTGCTGCAGGCGGACCTGCGGCAGGCCCGGGCATGGCAGGAAGAGGCTCCCGAGCGCGCCCGCGACGCGCTGGAGCAGGGGCTGCGCTCGCTGGTGGCCGTGCCGTTGCAGGCGCGGGGTGTCCCGCTGGGCGTGGCCAGCTTCTACCGGGTCCGGGAGAGCCCGGCCTTCGACAACGAGGACCTCCTGCTGGCGGAGGAACTGGCCGCGCGGGCGGCGGTGGCCATCGACAACGCGCGGCGCTTCACCCGGGAGCACGCGATGGCGGTCACGCTGCAGCGGAGTCTGCTGCCGCGCCGGCAGCCGGAGCAGGACGCGCTGGAGGTGGCCTGGCGGTACCTGCCCGCCGAGGCGGGGGTGGGCGGGGACTGGTTCGACCTGATCCCGCTGCCGGGAGCGCGCGTGGCCCTGGTGATGGGCGACGTCATCGGCCATGGGATGCACGCGGCGGTGACGATGGGCCGGCTGCGTACCGCCGCCCACAACTTCGCCACCCTGGATCTGCCGGTGGAGGAGGTCCTGTGGCACCTGGACGAACTGGTCGCCTCTATGGACGGGGAGGAGCACACCGGCCCGGACCCCGAAGGCCACAGCGGGAACGAGGTGATCGGAGCCACCTGCCTGTACGGGATCTATGACCCGGTGACGGGCACCTGCACGCTCGCCCGCGCCGGACACCCCGGCCCGGCGGTGGTGTACCAGGACGGGACAGTCACCTATCCGGACGTACCGGCCTCGCCCCCGCTCGGCCTCGGCGGCTACCCCTTCGAGACCACCGAGCTGCACCTGCCGGAGGGATCACGACTGGTGCTGTACACCGACGGGCTCATCGAGGACCGCACCCGCGACATCGACACCGGGCTGGAACAACTGCGCCGCGCGCTGCGGCACAGCGACGGACGCACCCCCGAACAGATCTGTCAGGCGGTGATCGACGACATCGCGCCCGCCCACCCCGCCGACGACATCGCCCTGCTGGTCGCCCGGACCCGGCTGCTCCCGCGCTCACACGTGGCCGAGTGGGACGTCCCGGTCGACGCGGCGGCGGTCCCCGCGGTACGGGCCGCGTGCGCGGCGAAGGTACGGGAGTGGGGCCTGGAGGAGATCGCCTTCACCACCGAACTCATCCTCAGCGAACTGGTCACGAACGCCCTCCGGTACGGAGCACCGCCGATCAAGGTGCGGCTGCTCCACGGGCGCTCCCTGACGTGCGAGGTCTCCGACGGCAGCAGCACCTCACCACGACTTCGGCGCGCCGCCACCACCGACGAAGGCGGCCGCGGCCTGTTCCTCGTGGCACAGCTCGCCGAACGCTGGGGAACCCGCTACACGACCAACGGCAAGGTCATCTGGGCCGACCAGGCCCTCGAGGGCCGCGAGCCCACCACCGAGGGCGGAACACTGGCCGACGTCCTGCTCGAGCAGTTCGACGCCGCCTCCTTCTGAACGCCGACGATTCTGAGCCGCTCGGCCCGTATGCCCGAGTTTGCCGCGTTTCGCCGTGTGACCCGATGCGATTCCGCGAGACTGATCGCGATGACGACCATCGACGCGGAGCTCGCCGCGACCATCGCCGCGTACCGGACCTGCGAGTTCACCACCCTGGGCCGGGACGGCACCCCGCTGACCTGGCCGACCGCCGCCTGGCTCTTTGACGACGGGACCTTCTTGGTCACGACCTCGCTGGCGTTCGCGCAGAAGGCGCTCAACGTACGCCGCGACGGGCGCGTGGCCCTGCTGTTCTCCGACCCGACGGGCAGCGGGCGTCCCGACGCGCCGCAGATCTTCGTCGCCGGCACGGCCGTCTGCCCGGAGGACATCAGAACCGGCCCGGAGGGCGCGGAGGACTACTGGCGGATGCTGTTCGAACGGCAGCCGCACAGCCGCGGGTACCTCAGGCCACCGGCCCGCTGGCTCATGGACTGGTACTACCTGCGGCTGCTCATCACCGTCACGCCGACCCAGGTGAGCGTCCGGCCGCCGCTGGCCGAACTCGCGCCGCCGGCGCCGGCGGGGCCGGCGGGGCCGGCGGAGCCGGTCGCGCTGCCCGGCGCCGACCTGCTCGCGAGCTTCCCGAGCGCCGTCCTAGGTGCCTGTGATGCTTCCGGGGCGCCGCGGCTCGCGCGTACCCGGGTGACGGCGACGGCCGGTGGCTTCGCGGTCGAGCCGCCGCCGGAGTGCGCGGTCGTGCCGGGCCCCGCGAGCCTGCTGGTGCACCGGCACGACGACCATCTGAACGGCGTGCGGAACGTCCTCGTACGCGGCGAGCTGCGCGCGGACGGCGACGACTGGCTGCTGGTCCCGGACCGGGTCATCGAGCCCGGCAATGTGGAGAAGCCGCGCGAGGCGGTCCGTACCCTGCGCAACGTCCGCCGGGCGACCCGGAGGTACCTGGAGCGGCGCTCACTGTCCCGGCCCCGGGTGGAGTGGGACCGGTTCCGCGCCCTGGCCCGCTAGCGGTAGTCGCAGCAGTAACCGAAGCGTCACCGAAAGTAGGATGGGCATCGCGTCGCGCAGATGTCCGCCCCGCCCCGCCTCGACGCGGCGCGTCGAGGCGGGGCGGACGGCGGAACCTCCGGAGGCCGGGCCGCGGCAGGGGAGACGCGGCTCTTACCGTGCGCGGGGGAGGGCCTGGACCAGGGCGGCGACCAGCGCGTCCAGGACGATCAGCAGGATCAGGCCGGCGGCGAAGGCGTGCGGGAAGGTGCCGAGCGCGCCGTAGAAGACCACGCCGATCAGGGCCACCCCGATCGCGCCGCCGGCCTGCTGGGCGGTGCTCAGCACGCCGGACGCGGCGGCGGCGTGCGCGGGCTCGACCCCGCCCAGCACCAGCGCGGGCAGCGGCGCCATGACCAGGCCCATCCCGGCGCCCGCGATCACCAGGCCGGGGATGACCCAGCCGACGGCGCCGTGCTCGCCGAGTTCCGAGGCGGTCAGCGCGAGCACCACGTACCCGAGCGCCATGCCCAGCGCGCCGACGGCGATGACCTGACGTCCAAGCCTCGCGGCGACCGCGGCGGCGCGCGTGGAGGACAGGAAGTAGCCGAGGCCCAGCGGGAGGAAGATCAGCCCGGACTCCAGGGCGGACAGTCCGCGTCCCTGCTGCAGGTAGAGGGCCAGGACCAGGAAGAACGAGCCCATCGTCATCGCGTGCAGCAGGCTGACGGTCGCGCCGACGGTGAACGAGCGGTTCCGGAACAGCGCCGGGGCCACCAGGGGCGCGGCGGCCCGCCGCTGGTACAGGGCGAACGCCGTCAGCAGGACGGCCGCCGCTCCCAGGCACTCCCACGTCCACATCGGCCAGCCCTGCTCGCGGCCCTGCACCAGGGGGAAGACGATCGCGACCAGGCCGAGCGAGACGAGCACGGTGCCGGCCAGGTCCAGCCGGGCGCCGGCGGCGGAGCGGGACTCGGGCACCAGGCGCGGGACCAGCGCGAGCGTGGCAATGCCCACCGGCACGTTGATCAGGAAGATGGTGCGCCAGCCGAGACCGGCGATGTCCGTCTTGATCAGGATGCCGCCGATGAGCTGCCCGAACACGCCGCCGAAGCCCATCGCGACGCCGTAGGCGTTGAACGCCTTGGCCCGGTGCTCGCCGGTGTAGACGGTGTTGATGATCGCCAGGACCTGGGGCATCAGCAGTGCCGCGCCCAGCCCCTGCGCGACTCGCGCGCCGATGAGGAACCCGGCGGTCGGGGCCTCCCCGCAGGCCGCCGAGGCCAGCGTGAACACGGCGAGCCCGATCGCGAACATCCGCCGCCGTCCGTACAGGTCGCCGAGCCGCCCGGCGGTGATCAGCCCGGCCGCCAGCGCCACCCCGAAGCCCGCGACGAGGAACTGGACCTGCGACGGGGTCGCGTTCAGGTCCCGCTGGGTGGCGGGGATCGCCACGTTGACGATGAAGAAGTCGAGAGTGGTGATGAAGACCCCGGTGAGGAGGACCAGCAGGGTCCCCCGGCCGGGGGCGGCCGTCACCCGTACGGGGGCCGCTGCGGGCGCCTTGATGGCGGTCATGTCGTCGTCTCCTGCTCTGATCGGCGGCTGCGAGATCGAGATTGCCGCCTGGGCCCGCACCGTGGCGATTACGTGAGAGGTCATGAAACGGCCGCACCTCTCGAATCGTCCTTCGCCGAACCGGGCCGTCCGCGCGCGCAGGAGGTGGACGCGCGGTTCCTCGACGAGTGGCCGCGACGCCGGTCCGGGCCGGCGTCGCGGCCACTCCGCGCTACTCGGCGACCGGCTCCAGCCGCGCGTTGAAGTGCCGCAGGATGGGCGGCGACTCGACGACGCGGTAGCCCGGTACGAGCGGGGCCTGCTTGGCCACCATGCCGACGACCTCCGCGACGTACTCCAGGTGACTCTGGGTGTACGTCCGGCGGGGGAGCGCCAGCCGGACCAGCTCGAACGGGGCGAGGGTCGCCGGCTCGCCCTCGGCGCCCTCCTTGCCGAGCATCAGCGTGCCGAGCTCGACGGTCCGGATGCCGCCCTCCAGGTACAGCGCGCAGGCCAGCGCGTGACCGGGGAAGCGCTCCGGCGGGACGTGCGGCAGCAGGCGTCCCGCGTTGAGGTAGACGGCGTGCAGGCCGGGCGGCTGCACGGTGTCGACGCCGGCCGCGTTCACGAGCTCGGCCAGGTGGGCCGCCGCAGCCTCGCGCGACCGGAGATAGTGCGGGTCCGTCACCTCCTCGAGCCCCTGGGCCAGCATCGCCAGGTCCCGGCCCGCCAGGCCGCCGTACGTGCGGAAGCCCTCGGTCGCGGTCAGCATCACCTCGCACCGCCGTGCCAGGTCGCCGTCGCGCATCGCGAGCAGGCCGCCGATGTGGGCGATCCCGTCCTTCTTGAGGCTCGCCAGGCATCCGTCGGCGAGGCGGAACGCGGCCTTGGCCACGTCGCGGGGGTCGGTGTTCTCGTACCCGGGTTCACGCTGTGTGACGAGCCAGGCGTTCTCGGCGAAGCGCGCGGCATCGAGGAAGAACGGTACGCCGTGCCGCCGGCACAGCTCGGACGCCGCTTCAAGGTTGGCCATCGAGACCGGCTGGCCGCCGCCTCCGTTGTTCGTGATCGTCATGATCACCAGGCCGACCCGGCCGGCGTCCGGGCCGGTCAGCGCGGCCTCCAGGGCCGTCAGATCGATGTTCCCCTTGAACGGCTCGTGGCTGTCGAGATCCGCCGCCTCCGGGCAGGGCAGGTCCCGGGCTTCGCACCCGATGAGTTCGGAGTTCGCCCTCGTCGTGTCAAAATGCATGTTACTAAGCGTTATCTGGCCTGGTTCGAGCAGCGTGGCGAACAGGATCCGTTCGGCGGCGCGTCCTTGATGCACCGGGTAGATGTGCTCATAGGAGGTCAGATCCTCGACCACCTCGCGAAAGCGATGGAAGGATCGCGCTCCGGCGTACGACTCGTCCCCGGTCGCGGCGGCCGCCTGCTGGGCGGCGGAGAGCGCTCCGGTGCCCGAATCGGTCAGCAGGTCGATGGTGACCTCGTCGGCGCGCAGCCCGAAAAGGTTGTACCCGGCGCGCGCCAGGGCCTGCGCGCGTTGGGCGGGGGTGGTCACCGGGATCGGTTCGACGACCTTGATCCGGTAGGGCTCCATGAGCGGCATTGGCGGGGGACTCCTTGCGTCATGCGGCGCGCCGGCGGGTGGCGGGCGCGGTCGGCGGAACGCCCGATCGCGGTCGGTGCCGAGGTGGGATCGGCAGGTCCGAAACCGGGATTGTCGACTGGCCGACAACCGGATTATGGCGCTTTTTGAGCCCGTTTCATGCCGTTTGGGCGAACCGGAATCGGAATTAACGGTGAACCGTACGATTCCTCCTGGCGGTTCCGCCGTTCCTCCGCGCCATCGGTCCCGCGGCCGGGCAGGGCCGTCCTTCGCCGAGGGCCGGAGTTGAGGCGTAGTGGTCGTTCCGTCGGCCGTGGGGACTGTTGCCACGCGGCCGGTCGGACGGACGGTTCTCCTCGGGTCCGTGGAGAAGCCACGACCTGAGAGAGCACGGCGAACGCCGTGCGCCACTCGCAGACAGGGAGCAGACAGATGAGCACAGCGGACAAGGCGCAGGAGCGGCTGGACCGGACGATCGATGACCACCAGCGCGGTACCGCCACCAAGGCCGACGTGCAGGCGGCCGCGCGGGAGGTCGACCGGACGCACGACAAGGAGAAGTCCGCGACGTAGTACGGCGAGATCTCCTCAACGCGACGTCGGCCAGGTCGACGGATCCGCGCCCTCGGCGCAGATGAGTAGCCGGTCTCGCCTCCGAGCAGGTGGGAGGCGAGACCGGTCCCCGCCGCACACTTATGATCTGGATCTCATGGCAACGAACTTCGGGCGGCCGAAGGCCGTCGCAGCCGACTACGCGTGGATCGGAACCGATGAGGACGGCGGCCTGTTCTCGGCGTACTGCCTGACCCTCGTACGCGGCATCACGCCACAGGAGTTCATGGACCGGCTCGGTGCGCGGATCATGTTCGAGGCTCTGGAACTCGCCGATGAGTTCATCGACCTCTCGTTCCAGTACTGGGACGAGCCGCACTACGGCGACGTTCAGTTCATCGGCGCCACGACGGTGGCCGGGGACGGCGGCGACTGGACCCTGGCGCTGGAGGTGAACGGCCATCTGGGCGTGACCCCCTCGACCATGGGCCCGGTCTCGGCGGGGACCCGGCTCGTCTCGCACCGCTACAACGGCGGCAACGGCGTCGGCGACTTCTGCTGGATCGAGGACGGCGACGTCCGGCTGGAGTTCGAGCCGCTGTTCGCCCGCAACCGGGCGGGCGGCACCCCGGACGCCCTCCTCGAGGACATGAGGCAGATCGGTTTCGACCTGGAGGAGGATCGTGAGGAGATCGGCCCGACCACGACGGCCGCCTTCGCGCTGGCCGAGCGGCTCACCGGAGTCCGCGTGACCGAGGCCCTGCTCGACGACGCGGTCTACCTGTGCGGCACGGCCGCCGTTCGCTGAAGGCCTCCCGTGTTCTCGGGCGTCCCGCCGATGACGATGACCTTGTCGGCCTCCGGCGCCAGGTACAGGTCGTGGGTGATGAGGATGGTCGTACGGCCGGCCATCAGCCGCCGTAGCGGCTCCAGCACCCGGCGGGCCGTCGGCGCGTCCAGGCCGGTGGTCGGCTCGTCGAGGATCAGCACCGGACTGTCGCGGAGCATCGCCCGCGCGATGGCGATCCGCTGCCGCTGGCCGCCGGACAGCAGACGGCCCCGCTGCCCGACGGGCGTGTCGTACCCCTGGGGCAGCGCCGCGATGAAGTCGTGCGCCTCGGCGGACCGCGCCGCGGCGGCGATCTGCTCGTCGGTGGCGTCCGGCCTGCCGTACGCGATGTTGTCGCGTACGGTGCCGGGGAACAGCATGGTCTCCTGCTGCATCAGCGTCACCGTGTCCCGCAGGGTCGCCAGCGACAGTTCGCGGATGTCGACGCCGTCGAGGCGGATCCGCCCGAACCGCGGGTCGTAGAACCGCAGCAGCAGCTTGGTGATGGTCGACTTGCCCGAACCGCTCGGCCCCGTCAACAGCACGAGCTCCTCGGGCCCGGCGCGGAACGACAGGTTCTCGATCGCGGGTCGGTCCTTGCCCGGGTAGGAGAACGTGACGTTGTCGAACGCCACCCGGCCCCGTCGCGCGGTCCGCGTACGGGCCGCCGGACGGTTGGCCACCGCGGGCGGGGTCTCCATGAGTTCGACGATCCGCTCGGCGCTCGCCGTCGCCTCCGAGGCCGTCAGGCCGACCTGCCCCAGGCTCTGGATCGGGGGGTACAGGTAGCCGAGGTAGGCGGCGAAGGACAGCAGGCCGCCCAGGGTGACGCGGTCGTTCGTGAGCTCCCAGGCGCCGAAGCCGAGCACGACGAGGACGCACACCGTCTCGATGACCTGGACGAGCGGTTCGTACAGCGCGGCCAGGCGCGTCTCGGCCATCCTGGCCTCCAGCCACGACAGGCCCTCCCGGTGCAGCCGCCGCTGCTCGGCCCGCTGCCGGTTGTACGCCTGGACGAGGGCCTGATTCGACAGGCTCTCCTCGACCACGCTCGTCAGCGCGCCGTCGCTCGCCCGCTCTTGGACGGCGGCGTCCCGGAACCGCGCGGTGAAGTTCCGCATCGCGAGCCAGAACAGCGGGGCGACGGCGAACGAGACGAGCGCCAGGTCCCACCTCACGTACAGCGCCGCGCCCGCGAAGAAGACCGCACTGACCGCCGCCGTGACCGCACCGATCACGCCTGAGGCGGCGAACTGCTCGATCGCCTCGATGTCCCCGGTGAGCCGGATCATGAGATCACCGAGGTCGCGGTTGTCGAGGAAGTCGGGGGACAGTCGCTGGACGTGGGCGAACACCGCGTCGCGCAGCCGGAGCAGGAACCGCTCTCCGACCAGGGTGGTGAGATAGCTCCCGCCGAAGGTCGCGACGCCCGACAGGACCGTGACCCCCAGCCACATCAAGGCCGGCGTCCAGAAGGCGTGCAGGTTCTTGGCGGCCAGGACCCGGTCGGTGATGTCACCGAACAGCCGGATCGCGACGACCTCACAGGCTGCGGAGAGGATGAGCAGGAGCGCGCCGGCCACGAGCCATCGGCGCATTCCGCGGGTGTACGGCCAGAAACGGCGAAACGCCTCCCGCGGCGAAATGCCGGAAGGCCCCTCTTCAGCGGGCGAGCGATTCATGACCACCAATTCCTCGGGCCGATGAAGAGGGGAGCCGACGGGCCGCATGGGCCCGTCGGCTCCCCTCTTCGGCTGGTCAGCGCTGGCCGGCCGGCTTGGGCAGCGGCTTGGTGGTCTTGCCGTGGTGCTTGCGCGGCGGCTTCGGAGCGGGCTTCTTCTTCGGGGGAATCGGGGCGATCTTACGGAAGCTCATTGCCGTATCCTTCCTTCGTCATCCTCGCCGTTCGGCGCTGACAGGAAAGACGTTAGAAGGCCCGGCTGAAAGCCCGCCAAGACGAACGTGAAAGGCGATTGAGATCTCTCTGAGATCGCTTAAGGCGCCGGTTCAGGGCCGCAGCAGGGCCTTGATGGCTCGGCGCTCGTCCATCGCGGCGTACGCCTCGGCCACCTTCTCCAGCGGCAGGGTCAGGTCGAAGACCTCGCCCGGCTCGATGCGGCGCTCCCAGACCCGCTCGAGGAGGTCGGGCAGGTAGGCCCGCGCCGGGGCCGGGCCGCCGCGCAGGCCGACGTTCTTCCAGAACATGTGCTCTTGCGGGATGTCGGTGATGTGGGGGACGCCGACCCAGCCGACCATGCCGCCGGGGCGGGCGGAGCGGAGCGCCTGCGCCACGGACTCGTCGGTGCCGACGCATTCGAGGACGGAGTCGGCGCCGATGCCGCCGGTGAGCTCCTTGACCGCCTCGACACCGGCGTCACCGCGCTCGGCGACGACGTCCGTGGCGCCGAACCGGCGGGCGACCGCCTGGCGGTCCGCGTGGCGGCTCATCGCGATGATCCGTTCCGCGCCGAGCTCACGTGCCGCGAGCACACCGCAGAGGCCGACCGCGCCGTCGCCGACCACGACGACGGTGCCGCCGGGCCGCACGTCCGCGCAGACCGCGGCGTGCCAGCCGGTGCACATCACGTCGGAGAGGGCCAGGATGCCGGGCACCAGGTCGTCGGCCGGCGGCTCCGGGGTGGCGAGCAGGGTGCCGTCGGCGTTCTGGACGCGGATGAGCTCGGCCTGGCAGCCGTCGTAACCGGTGCGGTTCTGGCAGTTGGCGTGCGCGCCGGCCTGGCAGAGCGGGCAGGTGTTGTCGCTGGTGAGAAAGCCGCCGACGACGAACTGGCCGGGCCGGACCGACGTCACCGCGGAGCCGACCTCCTCGACGACGCCGACGTACTCGTGGCCGATGGGCGTGGGCTGCGGCACCTCGTTGATGCCGCGGTACCGCCACAGGTCCGAGCCGCACACACAGGTCGCGACCGTGCGGACGATCGCGTCGGTGGGCTCGATGATCGTCGGGTCGGGGCGCTCCTCGAAACGGACGTCGCCGGGGCCGTGAATGATCGTGCCGAGCATGGGCAGCTCCTGTCTGGCTAATCGGGGGGAACAGATCGTACGAGGCCGGATGGTCGGGGTCAGCCGTCGATCATGCGCATCTGGGCCTCGTTGTGGTGGTCGCCCGCGGCGGGTGTCAGGTCGTCCAGCGTGACGTGCTTCATGGTTCTCTTCCTCGGTCTGCTCGCTGCCGTCGTGCGCCGCCCGTCCGCCGCAAGGGCGGTCGGGACGGCCCGGGCCGCCGACGCGGCCCATCTCCAGGAAACGGCCTTTTGCCAGGTGGCGGCAGTGTCTGTCGTTCCAGGTAATGCCAGTACCTGCTTCGCCGAGCGGCCGTGCGCATACCGTGGAGGCATGGACGATCGCGCCGAGATCAAGGAGTTCCTCGCCTCCCGCCGGGCCCGTGTCACCCCCGAGCAGGCGGGCCTGCCCGCCTACGGCGGCAACCGCCGGGTGAAGGGGCTGCGCCGGGAGGAGGTCGCGATGCTGGCCGGCGTCTCGGTCGACTACTACGTGCGGCTCGAGCGCGGCAACCTGTCCGGCGCCTCCGACGGCGTCCTGGACGGCGTCGCCCGCGCCCTGCAACTCGACGACGCCGAACGCGAGCACCTCTTCGATCTCGCTCGGCGCGCTCCCGCGTCCGCCGCGACCCGCCGCAAGGCCCCCGCCCGGCGGCTACGGCCCGCGCTCCAGCACATGCTGGACGCCATCGGCGACGCCCCCGCCTGGATCCGCAACGACCGCCACGACGTGCTGGCCACCAACCGCCTGGCCCGTGCCCTGTACGCGCCGATCCTGGCCGATCCCCGCCGCCCCGCCAACACCGCCCGCTTCATCTACCTCGACCCCGCCGCCCGCGAGTTCTTCACCGACTGGGACAAGGCCGCCGACGACATCGCGGCCATCCTCCGCGCCGACGCCGGACGTAACCCCTACGACAAGGCCCTCACCGATCTCATCGGGGAACTGTCCACCCGAAGCGAGGTCTTCCGGCGACGCTGGGCCGACCACAACGTCCGGTACCACCGCACCGGCGTCAAGAGGATCCACCACCCGGCCGTCGGCGACCTCGAACTCCACTTCGAGGCCATGACCCTGACCTCCGAACCGGGCCTCACCCTGATCATCTACACCGCGACCCCCGACACCCCCAGCGCCGACAACCTCCGGCTCCTCGCCACCTGGGCCGCCACCCAGGACCAGCCCGACCCCGCGCTCCACGACGACCACCATCACTGATCGCGACGGCCCCGCAGTCCGTCATGGTGCCGGGGACCAGGCGAGGCGGCCCCGCAGTCCCGCGGGGCCGCGCGTGGGACTCGTCACCGAACCGCGGGCGTCTCCCCGTCGGCGCGGTGACAGGTCATTCCGACCAGGAATAGCTGACCCGTACTCGCAGGGGGCTGCCCCAATCGATGGTGGCCCAGGTCCGGATGCCTCCCTGGTAGGGCTCGATGTTGCGGACGGTCATGCGCGCGTCTCCCATGATCGGCATGTTGTTCTCGTCCACCTCCACGATCGAGGCGAACACCAGAGTGGTCGGCGTGATCCAGGGCGCTCCGACGTCGAGGATCACGTCTCCGTTCGCGGTGAAGTAGCCCCAGCCACCGGACATCGCCGTGACGCCATGCTTGGCGGCGGGCTCGATGAGGGTGTTGATCATCTGCAGTGTCATGGTTTCCCTTTCGGTGGGGTATGCGGCCGCGTCACGAGCGGCCTTCCCGCAGGCCCACCACGCCCACCCCGGTGACACACCCGCCCTCGCCATGGCCGGGCAAAACGTCTGGTCGACGAGCCCGACGGGGCACTGGTCAGCCGAACGGCGCGCGGAAGGTGTGGCGGCCGGCGGTGACGTCCGTCGTCTCGCCGGCCGGCAGGATCACCCGCGCGGTCGCGTTCGGCGGGACCAGCACCTCGACCTGGAGTTCCCGCGTGGCCGGCAGCAGCCGCCAGCCGGCCTCGGCCCGGCCGTACGGGGTGTCGAGGGTGGCGGAGGCGTGGGTCAGGCCGCCGCCCGGGCGGGGGTGGACGAGCAGGCGCCGGTAGCCGGGCTCGTCGGGGGCGAGACCGGCGACGACGCGGTGCAGCCAGTCGGCCACCGCGCCGTAGGCGTAGTGGTTGAACGACGTCATCGTGCCCGGGTTGACCGTGCCGTCGGGCAGCAGGCTGTCCCAGCGCTCCCAGATCGTCGTGGCGCCCATCGTCACCTGGTACAGCCACGACGGGCACGCGCGTTGCAGCACCAGGCGGTACGCGGTCTCGTGCTCGCCGGCGTCGCACAGCGCGTCGCAGACCAGCGGCGTGCCGACGAACCCGGTACCGATGCGGTGCCCATCGCGGCGGACCACCTCGGCGAGGCGCCGGCCCGCGGCCCGGCGGCTCGCCGCGTCCTCCAGCAGCCCGAAGCCGAGCGCCAGCGCGTACCCGGTCTGCGAGTCGCCCGTCAGCCGCCCGTCCGGGCCCTGGTACTTGGCGCGGAACGCCGCGCGGACCCGTCCGGCCAGGTCGTCGTACCGCTCCCGGTCCGCGGTCTCGCCGAGCACCTCCGCCGTACGGGCGACCAGGCCGGCGGAGTACGCGAGGTAGGCCGTGGCGACCAGGCCGTGCGGAGTACGGGTCGCGTCGGGCCGGTCGGGCGGCGCGGCCGGGTCGAGCCAGTCGCCGAACTGGAAGCCGGTGTCCCACACGTACCGGTCACCGGCCAGCGCGGCGATGCCGTCCACCCACGCGCGCATCGACGGGTACTGGCGGCGCAGCACGTCCCGGTCGCCGAACCGCCGGTACATCGTCCAGGGCACGATCACCGCCGCGTCGCCCCATGCGGCGGCCGGCTGCGCGCCGTCGCCCTCGACCTTCACGTACGGAACGTACGGCGGGACGAGGCCGTCGTCGTGCTGCTCGGCGGCCAGGTCGGTCAGCCAGGAGGCGAACAGGCCGCCGCACGCGTACAGGAACGCCGCGGCCGGCGCGAACACCTGCGCGTCGCCCGTCCAGCCGAACCGCTCGTCGCGTTGCGGGCAGTCGGTGGGCAGGTCGACGAAGTTGCCGCGCATGCTCCACACCGCGTTCTCGTGCAGGCGGTTCAGCATCGGGTCGGAGCAGGTGAACCGGCCGGTGCGGGTCATGTCGGTGTGGCAGACGACGGCGCGCACGTCGGCCGGGTCGAGCGTCCCCGGCCAGCCGCGCACCTCGGCGTAGCGGAACCCGTGGTAGGTGAAACGCGGCTCCCATTCCTCGATCCCGGTGCCGCGCAGCACGTACTCGTCGGTGGCGCGGGCCGTGCGCAGTGGCCGGACGCACAGGCCGCCGCGTTCGTCGAGCACCTCGGCGTGGCGCAGGGTCACCACGCGCCCGGCCGGGCCGCTGACCCGGATGCGCAGCCGCCCGGCGATGTTCTGCCCGAAGTCGAGGATGGGGTGGCCGTCCGGTGACTCGGTGACCGCCACGGGTTCGAGGGCCTCGGTGCGGCGCACCGGCGGCCCGTCGGGGCCGACCAGCCGGGCCGGGTCGGCGGCCACGACGCGCACCGCCCGCCACGCCTCGTCGTCGAAGCCGGGCATCGACCAGCCGGGCGGTTCGGCCCGGGCGTCGTGGCGTTCGCCGTCGTACAGGTCGGACGTCACGATCGGGCCGGGCGCGCAGGTCCAGCCGGGTCCGGTGCCGACGCGGTCGATCGTGCCGTCGGCGTACCGGACCTCCAGCTGGGCGAGCAGCGCGACCTCGTCGCCGTAGTACGCCGAGCCGTCGGCCCAGCCGAGCCGCCCGTGGTACCAGCCGTCGCCGAGGAGGGCGCCGAGCGCGTTCGGTCCGGGACGCAGCAGGTCCGTGATGTCGTACGTCTGGTACCGCAGGCGGTTCCGGTAGCTGGTCCAGCCGGGCGCCAGCACGTGGTCGCCGACCCGCGCGCCGTTCAGCTCGATCTCGTAGACGCCGAGCGCGGTGGCGTACAACCGGGCGGAGACGAATCCGTCCCGCAGGTCGAAGCCGTGGCGCAGCAATCGGTCCGCGCCGCCGGTGACGAACGCGGCGGTCCAGTCGCCCGGTCTCAGGAGGCCCGCCTCGACCGGGACCGCCTCGCTCCACGGCGACGGGCCGGCGTCGTCGGGTCCCCAGACCCGCACGCGTACCCGGCGCCGGTCCCGGGAGCCGAGCGGGGGCGCGGGCCAGGGCACCAGCACGGACTCGCCGGTCTTCTCCCGGCCGGTGTCCCAGACCACCGTGCCGGCCTCGTCGAGCACCTGGATCTGCCGGACGGTCTGCCGCCAGCCCGTCGCGTCGGTGACCGTCGTCCACGACACCCGCGGCCGGTGTACGCCGATGCCGAGAGCCTCGCGGTGGTGTTCGAAACGGACGTCCGTCACCTTCACGCGGCACTCCACCGGGTCATCGTGTGGCGGAAGTTCGGTCGGTCGTCGGCCATGGGGGGATCCTTCGCTGGACGTTCTGATCCGTCCGCTGCGGCGCCGGGCGGGTCCCGGTGCCGTTTCGAGTCCGCCGTCGGGCCGAGGGCACCGCTCCGGCCTCGGACTCTTCGCGTCGTCGGTATTTGGGATCATGCGGCGTGGCCGACCCGGCCGAATAGCCCGCGATGAGCTTCGAGTAGCACGAAATTGATATCGCGCTAATCTCGCCCCATGACCGAGCCGGTGGAGCTGTCGCGGGCCGGCCTGACGTATCTCACCGGCGGCGCGCCCGCGTACGCGGGCCGTTACGTGCACGCGCGGTCCCACGTCGTGCACACGCACAGCTTCCTGGAGATCGCGGTGGTGGTCGGCGGCGTCGGCGTGCACCACTCCCCGGCGGGCCGCCGTGACCTGCGGTCCGGCGACGTCATGGTGCTGCGCCCAGGCGTGTGGCACGGCTACGAACGGTGCCGCGACCTCGCCCTCTACAACTGCTGCGTCAGCACCGGGCTGCTCCAGCACGAGCTGTCCTGGACCCGCGAGGACCCGCTCCTGGGGCATCTGCTGTGGACCGGGCCGATGTCGGCGCAGCGGCGCGGCACGCTGAGCACGACGCTCGACCCGGCCGCGCTGAAGGAGTGCACGGCGCAGCTCCGCGAGTTGAGCCGGCTCGGGCCCGCGCCGGACCGCGGCGCCGTGATCGGGCGGCTGCTGCTGTTCACGACCCGGCTGGCCCGCGCCGTCGCGGCCGCCGAGGGGGTGCCCGCCGGGCGGCCCCCGACCCACCCGGCCGCCGTGCGGGCGATGCGACTGCTGGAGTCGCGTCCCGCGCACGCCTGGACGCTCGCCGAGCTCGCCGGCGAACTGCACATCACACCGAGCCACCTCGTACGGGTGTTCAAGACCGCCACCGGCCTGCCGCCGATGGCCTACCTGTCCCGGCTGCGGGCCGAGATCGCGGCCTCGCTCCTGCTGCGCACGGCGCAGCCGATCACGCAGATCAGCCGGTCGGTGGGCTGGCCGGACCAGAACTACTTCGCCCGCCGGTTCAAGGCGCACTTCGGCCTCACCGCGACCGCCTACCGGCAGCGGTTCGCCGAGCAGGCCCCGCTCCCGCTCGTGCCGCGCGAGCCGGTTCTCCCGGACGCCTGATCCGCACGTTATCTCGGCTTTAAAACCACACGTCAACACGTGAACTCCAGCCGGGCCGGGCGGGCGCGGCGTACGCGCCGCCCGGGTTACGGCGGCTCTCGGCTGGGATTATGTCCGATCGATAACGGGGGCTTGACGTCGGTTACATGCGTGCTACAAGATCCGGAAACCACCCGACGTGGATGTGAAGATCACGGCATTGAGTGTTATGTCGCTGATCTGACGGAGGAGCGGATGGACGGTACCGGAACGCGTGCCGGCAGGCGCGGACCCGCCGGACGGCAAGAGGAGATCGCCGAGCACGTGCTGACGCACGGCTCGGCCACCGCCGCGGAGCTGGCCGAGCGGTTCCAGGTCAGCCTCATGACGATCCACCGGGATCTGGACGAGCTGGAGCACCAGGGCATCGTCCGCAAGTACCACGGCGGGGTGACCGCGCAACCCTCCGGCGTGTTCGAGAGCAACGTCGCCTTCCGCATGAAGGCCATGCAGTTCGAGAAGGACGCGATCGCGGCGAAGGCCGCCGAGATGATCGAGCCGGGCATGGCCGTGATGCTCGACGACTCAACGACCACGCTGGCGCTCGCCCGGCGGCTTTCGGGCATCACCCCGCTCACCGTCGTCACGAACTTCATGGAGTCGCTCAACCTGCTGTCCCAGGTGCGCGACGTACGGCTGATGGCCCTCGGCGGCGACTACGACCCGCTGCACAACTCCTTCCTGGGCGTGTCCTGCATCGAGGCCATCGACTCTCTCCAGGTGGACCTGTGCTTCGTGTCCACCTCGGCGGTCTCCGGCGGCTTCGCGTACCACCAGGAGCAGCACATCGTCTCGGTCAAGCGCGCGATGCTCGCCCGCGCCGCGCGCAACGTGCTGCTGCTCGACCACACCAAACTGAGCCGGACCGCGCTGCACCGGGTCGCCCCGCTGAGCGCGTTCCACCGAGTGATCGTCGACGCCGGGGCGTCCGCGGAGGCGCTCCGCGAATTCGACGAGCACAAGATCGCGTACGAGGTCGCCGTATGACCGCGGGCACGGCCCCGGTGCGAGATCACCGTGCGTGGCGCTGAAGGAACACATCACGTCTCGGGGGATTCACCGAACCACAAGGAGGACCCGATGACATCGCGATTCGAGCCGAACCGCAGGCAGTTCCTGCGGGCGGCGGGAGGATTCGCCGCCGTGGCGGCGATGCCGGCGGCGCTGACCGCGTGCGGCGGATCATCGAGCTCGGGCGGCGGCGGGAAGACGCTGCGCCTCGTCGGCGTGGCCGACCAGCAGAAGGCGCTCGACGAGCTGACCAAGCTGTACACACAGGCGAAGTTCGCGACGTCGTACGCGCCGACCGACCAGGTGCAGACCTCGCTGCGCACCCAGCTCGGCGCGGGCAACGCGCCCGACGTGCACGTCGTCTACCCGGGCAGCGGCAGCGCGATGTCGATGGTGGAGATCGCGCAGGCCGGACTGCTCGCCGACCTCAGCAAGCAGCAGTGGACCCAGGCGATCCCGGCCGGCCTCAAGCCCGCGTTCCAGCTCGAGGGCAAGACCTTCATGTACTCCGCGGGGTCCAGCGTGATCGGCGCGATCTACAACAAGAAGGTCTTCGAGCAGGCGAAGGTCGAACCGCCGAAGACCTGGACCGAGCTCCTCGACGTGTGCGACAAGCTCAAGAAGGCGGGCAAGATCCCGATCGCGCTCGGCGCGCAGACGGCCTGGGTCACCCAGCTGATCACGTACGCGCTCGTGCCGTCGACCGTGTACGCCAAGAACCCGCAGTTCGACGCCCAGATGAAGGCGGGCTCGGCGAGCTTCGCGCAGTCGGGCTGGCGGGACGCGATGAACATGTACCTGGAGCTGCAGAAACGCGGATTCTTCAACGCGAACCCCAACGGCACGACGTACGAGCAGCAGACGTCCATGGTGGCCACCGGCAAGGCCGCCATGGCCGTCCAGGTGTCGGCGGTGCTGCCCGACTTCCGCAAGGCCGCCACCAACGCCGATGACCTGGGGATGTTCCCGTTCCCTGGCGCGGACACCGAGGCGGGCGTGTGGATCCCCGCGGGCGTCGTCGTCGGCCTGGGCGTGAGCGCCCGCAGCCGGAACGCCGACGCGGCCAAGGCGTTCATCGAGTTCCTCGGCAAGCCGGAGAACATGAACCGCTGGGCGCAGGCGGTCGCCTGCATCCCGCTCAAGCGGGACGCGAACTCCAAGATCGACCCGGTGCTGGAGCCGTTCCTGCCGTTCATCGAGGGCAACAAGGCCGTGCCCTTCATGGACCAGGCGTGGCCGAACGCCGAGGTCCAGCCGACCCACTTCGCCGTCGTCCAGGACCTGCTGGCCGGCAAGACCACCGTGGACAAGGGGCTGGCGAAGATGGACGAGATCTACCGGAAGAAGTCATGACGCTCGTCACCCGTCGTGCCACCCGCTCGGCGACCACGCGCCCGGCGGCGCGCGGTCGCCGGACGGGCGCGCTGATCCCGCCGTGGTGGTTCGTCGCTCCCGCGCTGCTGGTGTACGCGCTCGTCGTCCTCTACCCGAGCGTCTCGGGCGTCGTGTACGCCTTCACCGACTGGAGCGGGATCGGCGACAAGTCGTTCAACGGCCTGGCGAACTTCCGGACGCTGTTCGGCGATGAGCGGGCCGTCGGCGCCCTGCGCAACACGCTGTTGCTGACCGTCGCGATCGTCATCGTGCAGAACGGCGTCGGGCTGCTGCTCGCGCTCGGCGTGCACGCGCGGATCAAGTCGCGGACCGCACTGCGGGTGATCTTCTTCGCGCCCGCGGTGGTCAGCCCGGTGATGATCGCCTTCCTGTGGAAGTACGTCTACAACCCCGACCCGCACGCCGGACTGAACGGCATCCTCGGCATGATCGGCCTGGGCGGGCTGCGGCAGGACTGGCTCGGCGACCCCTCGCTCACGGTGTGGTCGGTGGCCGGGATGGTCGTGTGGCAGTACGCCGGCTACTCGATGGTCATCTTCCTCGCCGGGCTGGAAGGGGTACCGCCGGAGCTGCACGAGGCCGCGATGATCGACGGCGCCGGCCGCTGGCAGCGGTTCCGCTACGTCACCTGGCCGCTGCTCGCGCCGTCCCTCACGATCAACGTGATGCTGTCCACCATCGGCGGGCTGAAGCTGTTCGACCAGGTGTACGCCGCGACCGGCGGCGGCCCCGGCTACGCCAGCGAGACCCTGTCGACGGTGCTGTACAAGCAGGCCTTCGTGTACGGCAAGTACGGGTACAGCACCGCGATCGCGCTCGTGCTCGCCCTGTTCGTCGCGGCGGTGTCGCTCGTGCAGATCGCCTACCTACGGAGAAGGGAGGTCACGGCATGACGCACCTGCGGTACGGCCTGCGGACGTTCGCCCTCGAACTCGTCATGATCGCGGTGGGGCTGGCGTTCCTGTTCCCGGTGTACGCGCTGATCGTGCTCTCGCTGAAGGATCCCAAGCAGATCGCGAGCACGCCGTTGTCCCCGCCGACCGCGCCGACGCTGGCCAACTACTCCCACGCGTGGTCGAAGGCGTCGCTGGGCTCGGCGCTGCTCAACAGCACCATGATCACCGTGGCCAGCCTGGTCTGCCTGATCGCGCTCGGCTCCTTCGCCGCGTACTTCCTGGCCCGCTGCGCCTCCCGGCTCGGCTACGCGCTGTACGTCCTCTTCCTGCTCGGCATCGTGCTGCCGTTCCAGCTCGGGATGATCCCGCTGTTCAAGCTGGTCGACCAGCTCGGCCTGCTCGGCACGTACCAAGGAATGATCGTGTTCTACACCGGCATCCAGCTGCCGTTCACGATCTTCCTCTACACCGGGTTCATCCGGGCGCTGCCCCGCGACTACGCCAACGCGGCGCTGATCGACGGCGCGTCGCACCTGCAGGCGTTCACCCGCGTGGTGTTCCCGCTGCTGCGGCCGATCACCGGCACGGTGCTGATCCTCAACGCCGTGTTCATCTGGAACGACTTCTTCACGCCGCTGCTCTACCTCGGCGGCTCCGCCAAGGAGACGGTTCCGGTGCGGGTGTTCTCGTTCGTCGGGCAGTACGTCTCCGACTACGGTCTCGTCTTCGCCGGTCTCGTGCTGGCGGCGCTACCGATCATCGTGGTCTTCCTGGTGCTGCAGCGCTACGTCATCCGTGGCTTCGCCGGGGGGCTGAAGGGATGACCGGCCTGCCCTCGCGGCTGGCGGCGGTGCTGCGCGATCCGCCGCCGGAGTTCTCCCCGGCCGCGATCTGGTGGTGGAGCGGGGAACGCCTGGACCGCACCCGCCTGCGATGGCAGCTCGAGCGGTTCGTCGCGGGCGGCGTGCACAACCTGGTCGTGCTCAACCTCGCGCCGTCGGGGCCGATGTTCGGCTCCGACGCCGACGACCCGGCGTTCTTCACCGAGCCGTGGTGGGAACTGCTCGACGGTGTCTGCGCCGACGCCGCGGAACTCGGCGCCTCCCTGTGGTTCTACGACCAGCTCGGGTTCTCCGGTGCCGACCTGCAGGCCCGGCTGGTCCAGGAGGCGCCGGAGTACGCCGGCCGCTGGCTGCACCGCACCGGCGTGGTCCGCCGCGGCTTCGACTACCTCTCGGCGGACGCCTGCGCCACCCTCCTCGACCGCGTGCACGGGGAGTTCGAACGGCGCCTGCCGCACCGGCTGGGCTCGGTCATCGTCGGGTCGTTCCAGGACGAGCTGCCGGCCCTGCCGACGTGGTCGCCGCACTTCGCCGAGGAGTTCGAGCGGCGGCGCGGCTACGACCTCACCCCGTACCTGCCGGCCCTGTGGACCGGCGATCCGGGCGGCGCGGACGTCCGGCACGACTACCACCGCACCCGCTCCGAGCTGGCCGAGGAGGCGTTCTTCCGCCCGCTCGCCGAGTGGCACGACCGGCACGGCCTCCTACACGGATGCGACCAGCAGGACCCCGCCCGCGCCGGGGACCCGGTGGACGGCGTCCGGCTGTACGCCGACTACGCGCGCACCCACCGGTGGTTCGGCGCGCCCGGCTCGGACCACCACGGCGACGCGCGGATCCACTCGTCGCTGGCCCACCTGTACGGGCGGCCGCGCACCTGGATCGAGGCGTTCCACTCCAGTGGCTGGGGCGGCACGCTGGAGGAGACCTTCGACTGGCTGCTGCCCTGGCTGCGGACCGGCGCGAACCTCTACAACCCGCACGCCGTCTACTACACGACGAAGGGCGGCTGGTGGGAGTGGGCGCCGCCGTCCACCGACTGGCGTCAGCCGTACTGGGCGCACCACAAGGTCTTCGCCGACGCGGTCACCCGGCTGTGCGCCGCGCTGTCCCTCGGCGACCACGTGTGCGACGTGGCGGTGCTGCTGCCGACCACGACCGCGCAGGCCGGCGCCCGGCTCGACGGGGTCGACGACGACGCCGTGCGGGCCCAGAGCATCTACCGCGAACTCGTCGGCGACATGGCGTGGTTCCACACGGTCCCCGGCACCCTCGACCGGTTGCGGCTGGACGCCGACGTGATCGACGACGACTCCGTGCACCGGGCCACCGTGTCGGACGGGCGGCTCCGGGTCGCCGGAGAGGCGTACGCGACGATCATCCTGCCGGGCTGCACCGTGCTGGACGCCGAGACGGCCCGCCGCCTGGACGAGTTCGCCGCCGCGGGCGGCAACGTGATCGCCGTCGGCGCGCTGCCCGAACGCACCGTCGGCACAACATCGCAGCCGGGGACCGGCGACGTCCTGACGCGGCTGCGCGAACGCTTCGCCGACCCGTCGGTGCCCGGCGCGACCTTCGTCGGCTCCGCCGGCGAGCTGACCGTGCCCGGACCGCCGCGGGTCGAGGCTCCGGTGCCCGTCCTCGTCCGCGCGGTCGACGGCGCGACCCTGGTCTTCGTGACCGCCGCCGTCCCGCACGCCAGTGACGTGTCGGTCGGCCGTCCCGACGAGCGGGGGATCGACCTCGGCTGGCTGGACGCGACGTACGACTTCGACCCCGGCCGGTACGCGACCGAGACACGCGTGCGGGTGCGCGGCGTACGCGGCGAGCCGCTGCTCGCCCGCCCGTTCGGCGGGACGGTACGCCCGCTCGCGTACGAGCGGAACGGCGACGTCACCGAGGTCGTGGTGCCGTTCGACGACGGTCCCGCCGCCCTCATCATCTTCCCGGACCCGGCCACGGCCGGACCACCCGGCGCTCCGAGCGGTCCGGCGCTCGGAGCGTCGGGTGTGGCCCCGACGGCCACGGCCGAAGCGGGCTCTCGCGACGGCGCGCCGGAGACCGCCGGTTCCGGCGACGGCCGCGCATCCGGCGGAGCCGATATCGCGTCCGGGGGAGTCGCAGGGCGGCGCGACCTCCCGGGCGAGGACGATGCCGTGTCCGAGGAGGCCGCCGGGTGGCGCGACCTGGGCGCCACCTGGGACATGGAGCTCATCGGCACGCTGGACAACACCTGGGGGGACTTCGCCCGGCCGGTCGGCGAACCGCCCGGACCGGCGCGGTGGACGTTCCGGCATCGGGTCGAGACGGCGGGCGACGACGGCCTGCGGGACGGCTGGGCGGAGGCCGGGTGCGACGACGCGGCCTGGACGCTCGCGCACGCGACGTTCGGCCCGCACGCGCTCGCCGTCGGACCCGCCCGCCCCGGCGACCTGCCCGGACCGTGGCCCGAGGAGGGCGCGGGGTGGCGGCCGCTCGGCTACTCCACCTCGCGCGGGATCCACAAGGACCCGATCCACCGCGAGACCCTGGGCCCCAAGGGGCACGTGCCGGAGGAGTTCCTCGACCTGGGCGACGTGGCCGCGGGGCAGACGGTGCGGCTGCGCACCGTGCTGATCGTCCCGGAGGCCGTCGAGGCGACGCTCGCGGTCGGCGCGCCGGCCGCCAAGACCATCTGGCTGGACGGCGTGGAACCGCCCATGGACGACGGCGGTTACCTCGCCACCGCCCCGGTGCGGCTCGGCGCGGGAAGACACGTGCTCGACCTGCGACTCGTCCCCGAGGAGGACGTACGGCTGCGGGCGCACATCGCGCTGGTCCGGGACCCGCGTCGGTACCGGAGACCGGAGTGGATCGGGCCGGCGGGACCCCCACGGCCCGGCGCCCGCGTCGCGCTCGGCACGAGCATCCATCTGGACGCCGTGCCGGACCGCGCCGTGCTGCAGATCGCGGCGGCCGAGCCGTGCCGGGTGCTCGTCAACGGCACCGAGGCCGGTCGCCAGGGCGGCTTCGACCCCTACGCCGAGCACGACGCCCCGCGGGTGCGACGCTACGAGGTGGCGGGCGCGCTGCGCGCCGGGGCCAACGAGCTGACCGTGGAACTGACCGAGCGGGACGTTCCCGTCGCGATCCTCGTCGACCGGGACTTCGGCGGCACGCCGGACGGGACCTGGCGGGCGGTGCGGGACGGCGTGGCGGTCGAGGTCGCCGCGCGCCGCCGGCAGTACGGCGATCCGGCCGCGCTGCACCTGTGGCGGCGGCCCCATCCGCTGCCCGGGACCGCCTGGCTGGAGGCGCCCGAGGCGGGCGACGACACCTGTGTGCTGCCGGTGGTGTTCGCCGTGCCGCGTACCGGGCCGGAGCGGGTGGAGTGGTTCCGCTTCGCCGTCCCGCCCGGCGCCACCCGGATGGAGCTGCGGCCGCACGGCGACGTGCGGGTCTTCGTCGACGGCACCGAGCACCCCGTGACCACGGCGGATCCGGAAGGGGCCGCCGAACCGCCGGTCCGCGGCGTCGACCTCGACGGCGGGCCGGGCGCACGGTGCGCCGCCGTGCGGGTGCGGACGCTGCCGGGGTACGAGGAAGGTGCCGCTTTCGCCGAACCCGTCCGTTTCGAGGTCGGCCCCGGCCGGATCGAACTCGGCGACTGGGCGACCGTGGGACTCGCGGAGCACAGCGGAGGCGTCCGGTACCGCCGCCGGATCGAGCTGGACCACGGGACGAACACGACGCTCGACCTGGGACGCGTCCGCGGCACCGCCGAGGTGATCGTGAACGGCCGGTCGGCGGGCGTCAGGGTGTGCTCGCCGTACCGCTTCGATCTGACGGAGCTGGTCCGGCCCGGCCCGAACGAGCTGGAGATCGTGGTGTTCGGCACGCTCGCGCCCTATCTCGACGCGGTGAGCCCCACCCACTTCGTCTTCCCGGGCCAGTGCGTCTCCGGTCTCATCGGCCCGGTCCGTCTCCGGCACTGAGCCGGCGGGTCGCCGGGAGTCTTGAGCGCCTCCGTCGGTTCGTGCCGATGATCAGGCGTCGGAGTCGATGCGGTAGCCGACGCCTCGGCTGGTCTTGATGGTGTCGCGTGCGAAGGGACGGTCGACCTTGTCGCGCAGGTACCGGATATAGACGTCGACGACGTTGGAGCCGCCCTCGTAGGCGAAGTCCCACACGTGGTCGATCAGGTGGGTGCGGCTGAGGATCTGGTCGGGTCGGCGCATGAGCTCGTGCAGCAGCTCGAACTCCTTCGGCGAGAGCCGGATGTCGACGTCGCCACGCCGTACGGAGCGGGTGCTCGGATCCAGGGTGAGGTCGGCCACCCGGAGGACGGCCGGGCGATCGGCCGGGTCGCGGCGGATCAGCGCGCGCAGCCGCGCGGACAGTTCCTCGAGCGCGAACGGTTTGGTCAGGTAGTCGTCCGCGCCCGCGTCCAGGCCGCGGACTCGGTCGGGAACCGCGTCGCGGGCGGTGAGCATCAGCACCGGCGTCCACCGGCCCTGCTCGCGCATGCGGCGGCAGACCTCGAACCCGTCCGGGGCCGGGATCATGACGTCGAGGACCACCACGTCGTAGTCGATCTCCGACACGCTCCACAACGCGTCCGTGCCACCGGCGACGGCATCGACGGCGTATCCCTCTCCTCGCAGGGCACGCTGGAGCATAGCGGCCATCGCGGGGTCGTCCTCGACGAGGAGCAACCGCATGCACACAGCCTATGACCTGCTGCTTCGCTCGGCTTCGCCCTGCTCCGCCTCGGCCGTGACCCGGCACTGGAACCTGATCGTCTCGACCCGGGCGGTCAGCCGGGCGAGCCCGGAGTTGATCTGGTTGAGCTCGCTGAAGATCTCCTTACCGGCCGCCTCGATCCGCCTGGCCGCAGCGAGGTGACGCATGGCCAACAGATCGGTGGTGCGGTCGGCACGGTGAATCGCCATCAAGACCAGGGAGAAGGAGACCAGGGCGATACCGGGCATGATGACGTCGAGGGCTGCGGCGGAGCTCAGGCCACGGCCGTACGAGCCGATGAGCGCCAAAGCGACCGCCATGACGACCAGGACGCCGGCCAGGAAGGACCAGGACCCCAGCAGGTCGCCGGCGAGCCGGCGAGCGCGCCGGGTCCGGTCGCGCCCGTGGCAGCAGTGGTGAGTGACCTCGGGTCCCATCGAGTGGATGGAAGGTGTGGTCGCTTTCATGGGTCCACAGTGGGCCGGCCCGGATGAGAGGACCATGAGATCGGGGAGGTGAGCCGCCGTGCGAATGGCGCCGGGCTCGCTGCGCGGCCGGCTGCTCCTGGCCTTCACGCTGGGCACGTCGGTGGCGCTGATCCTTTGCCTCATTCTGCTGTACGTCCTGCTCGTCGAGCAGTTGAACGCCGCCCTGGACGAGGACCTGGCCGAGCGGAGTCACGATGTGGCGACCGCGGCCACGCGGGGGGACATCGGCGCGGCCGGTCGTGACCCGCTGGCGCAGCTGTACGCCGATGACGGCACGCTGATCATCGGTTCGCCCGCGCTTGCTCGCGTCCGGCTGCTGAGCGTCTCGGAGGTGCGTGGTTTGACCGGCCGGCGGGTGGTCCACCGGTCGCTGCCGCCGCGGGGCACACCGGTGCGGATGCTGACGCGCCGGATCCGCGAAGGACGTGTGCTCGCCGTGGCGGTACCGACCCGGCCGATCAATGTCGCCCGGAGCCGTCTCGGGTGGGTCCTGTTCCTGGCCGCTCCCACGCTGGTGGGCGTGCTGGCGCTGGCCGCCTGGGGAGTGATCCGCGCCGCGCTGGGGCCGGTCCGCCGGCTGACGCGGGAGGCGGCTGCGATCTCCTCGCTGGATACCGGATGGCGGTTGCCGACCGTGCCGGGCCACGACGAGATCGCGGAGCTGGCTCGTACCCTGGAGGCGCTGCTGGCCCGGTTGCGCGTCGCGTTCGAGCGAGAGCGCGCGTTCGTCGACGACGCCAGTCATGAGCTTCGCGGCCCGATCGCCGTCCTGCGGGGACAGCTCGAACTCGCCCGTGCCACCGTCGGCGAGCATCGCCAGGTCGATAGGCTGCTGGGGGCGGCTTTGATCGAGACCGACCGGCTGACCCGGCTTACCGATGATCTCCTGCTGCTGGCCCGGGAACGCGCCGGAACGCTGCTCCTGCGCCGGGAGCCCCTCGACCTGCTCGATCTGGCGGTCGCCGAGGCACGCCGCCTGGAACCGGTCCTGGGCGTGCGGATCGGCGTCACCGGAGACCCGGCGGTGGTCGACGCCGATGCGGACCGGCTGCGCCGGTTGATCGCGAACCTCGCCGGCAACAGCGCCGCCGCGGGGGCACGAGCGGTGCTGCTGACGATTCGTCGTCACCCGCACCAGGTGACGATCGAGGTCGCCGACGATGGCCCTGGATTCCCGCCGGACTTCGTCGACTCGGCCTTCGAACGCTTCACCCGGGCGGACACGGCCCGTACGCGAGGCTCGGCGGGTGCCGGTCTGGGGCTGTCGATCGTTCGCAGCATCGCCGCCGCCCACGGCGGCAGCGTGGACGCGAGAAACGGGCCGCCCCTCGGCGGCGCGGTGATCGCCGTTCACCTGCCCGTCTGAGGGACGACGGTCCACGGTGGCGCGGCGCGCGCGCCGGCCATCCCGGTCTCACAGTCCTCTCATCGGGGCCTGTCCACTCTGATTTCCGTGAGCACTACGAGAGGTTCCAGCCCAGATGGTGAGGTCGGCGCGACCGGTTTCCAGCCGAGCGCTGCGATCGCGCGCGCGAAGTGGCTCGCGGGGAGCGGCCGGTTTCGGGTCAGACGGCCCGGGACGCTGTACTGGCGGCGCCGGTTCCCCGGAACCACGGAGCACATCAGCCACGCTCGCGGGTTCATCCGGTTCCTGCTGGCCGACTCGGCTGCGGCGTTCGACGCCGCCTGGGTGGTCGGAGAACTGGCCACCAACGCGGTCCGGCACTCACGGTCGGGGTCGGCGGACGGGGCGTTCACCGTAGAGGTGATGCGTTGGGGCCGGTTCGCGCAGATCCAGGTCACCGATGCCGGAGACGGCCGCGGACCCGTCCTTCCCCGGGCCGATGCCGAGACGGTCGTCGCCCGGGGCGAGCCGCCGCCCGAGAGCGGGTTCGGTCTGCGCGGGGTCGGCGCGTTGGCGCGCCGATTCGGCACCTATCGGCAGCCGGACGGTAGCCGGGTCGGGTGGGCCCGGCTACCGTCCGACCCCTTCCCCGGACCCGCGGGCTGAGGGGCCGCTGCTCTCATGCCGCCGGACCGCCCGGTGTCACGAGCCCGCCGGCATCTCATCACTGTTTCAGCGGTCCCCGGCGGCGCGGACGCGCAGACAAGGCCCAGACGCCGTGAACCGGCTCCGCGTCCGCGTCTCTTCGTCTGTTCGCTTCGCGCGCCGGCGGCCGTACGGCCGCCGGCGCGTCAAGGGTGGGTTCAGCCTCGAACGCCGAGCGCTCGGCCGAGGGTGTGGAACAGGTCGGTCTGGTCGGTCACCCCGACCACGTTGGCGGCCTGCGGACCCTGCGCGGCGATGCGGACCTCGGTGCCGGTGTGCTCCTGGGACTGACCCGGCGTGTTGGTCGCGTAGTTGATCTTCATGTTGGCGCCATCGGCGGTGATCAGCGTCGCGGTCTGACCAGGGCTCTGAGTCTCCACCGGGATGATCTGGCTGGTGTGCCCGTGGTCGGCCGTGACGACGACGAGGGTGTCACGGTGGTGGCGGGCGTAGTCCAGCGAGGCCTGGACCGCGCGGTCGAACTCGACGTGCTCGCCGATCTGCCCGCAGGGGTTGGCGGCGTGGTCCTGCTTGTCGATCGACGCACCCTCGATCTGCAGGAAGAAGCCCTTCTTGCTGTGCTCGGTCTGGGCGTCGAGGAGGCTGATCGCCTTGTTCGCCATGTCGCGCAGGTGCGGGCCGCTGAACTGACTGTTCGTCGTGCACCGGGCCGGATCCGTCCCACCGACCTTCGCCAGCGGACCGGTCCACTCCAGCGGCAGGTTGCCGTCCGCGAACACGCCGAGCAGCTTCTTGCCCGGCTTGGCCGCCGCCAGCCCGGAGGCGTCCGTGACGACGTTGTAGCCCGAGGCGGCGGCCTGGTCGAGGACGGTCTTGCCCTTGAACGCGCCAGCCTTGATCGTCTGGGCGAACCGTGCCTTGCCGCCGCCGAGGTAGATGTCGGCGCCGGTCTGCACCTGCTGCTCGGAGATCGAGCCCGGACCGCCGTTCACCTTGTCCTGCTGCGGGCACTTGGCCATGTCGGCGGGCCCTTCACAGGAGCGGTCGGCGACGTGGGCGGCCAGCACCGCCGGGGTCGCGTCGCCCAGCTCGGCGGTGGTGACGTCGCCGGTGCGGAATCCGGCCTTCTTCGCCAGTTCGAGCACCGTGGACTGCGGCTTGCCGTCCGGAGTGACCGAGATCGCGCCGTTGTAGGACTTGTGCCCGGTGGCCCAGCCGGTCCCGCTGGCGGCGGAGTCGGTGACATAGTCGGGCTTGCTCGGGTCGTCCTTGTTCACGGAGTACGTGGTGTACGCACCGGTCAGCGGCAAGGTGTCCATCGCCAGGCGACCCGCGGCGCCCTTGGCGTAGTTGCGGGCGATCGTGATCTCCGAGTCGCCCATGCCATCGCCGATCAAGAGGATGACGTTGCGAGCCCGGCCGCTCTTGATCGCCGCGCGTACGGAGTCGGTCCGGTCACCGCTCGACGCGAAGGTGGGTACCGCGGCCGCCGCGCAGACGCCGACCGCGGTGACGGCGACGATGCTCCGGCGGAACAACCTCAAAGACGAGGCCATCAAGCTCTCCTCTACAGGAACTGGCTGATCGATGAGGGCACTCCACCGTCGCGAGATGGCCTCTCCCGGCGATGTCGGTAAAGACAATGCAAAAGAAACCTCAAGAAGGGGTGAAATGAGTTGTCGCGGCTACGAGTCGATGAGCCCCGCGTCGTGCGCGAGCAGTCCCGCCTGCGTGCGGTTGACGCACCCCAGTTTGTCCAGGGTGCGTGACACATAGCCCTTGACGGTGGCCTCGGAGAGGAACAGCCGCGCCGCGATCTGCGCGTTCGACAGGCCCTCGCCGAGGCCGGCCAGCACCTGGGCCTCCCGTTCGGTCAGCGTGCCGACCAGGTCGCGCGCGCGTTCCCGGGCCGACAGGCCGTCCGTCGACACCGCGATGAGCCGGCGGGCGGCGGCGGGCGACAGGACGGTGTGCCCCTGGGCCGCCGCGCGCACCAGCCCGATCAGCTCCTCCGGCGGCGTGGACTTGACCAGGAAGCCGGTCGCCCCGGCCCGCAGGGCACGCAGCACATACGGGTCGGCGTCGAAGGTCGTCAGCACCACGACGTTCGGCGGGTCCGCCAGCTCGTTGATGCGCTCGATCGCGGTCAGGCCGTCCATGCCCGGCATGCGCAGGTCCATCAGGACGACGTCCGGGCGGTTCCGCCGGACGGCTTCGAGGCCGGCCGCCCCGTCGTGTGCCTCGGCGACGACCTCGATGTCCTCGGCCGAGCCGAGGATGGTGCGCAGGAACGCCCGCACCATGGGCTCGTCGTCGACCAACAGCACTCGGGGCATGCTCACACCGTCGATTCCGCAGTAGGTACGTACGCGGGCAGCGTGGCCTCCACGCTGAACCCGCCGTCGGGACTGGGCCCGGCACGCAGTCTGCCCTGCACCAGCTCGACGCGCTGCCGCAGGTGGGTGATGCCCAGACCGGAACCGGAGCCGGCGAGTGCGCTGCTGGGTCTGCCGGTCGGTGGCGTGTTGTGCACCGTGAGCCGCAACCGCGTCTCCGCGTACTCGACCCGTACGGTCACCCGCGCGCCGGGCGCGTGCTTGCGCACGTTGGTCAGGGCCTCGCGCAGCACGCGGTAGGCGACGCGCCCCATCACCGGTGAGGCGAGTGCCGGGTCGCCCTCCTGGATCAGTTCGGTGGGTATCCCCACCGCGATCGACTCGGCGACCAGGTCGTCGAAGCCTCCCACCGAGGGCGTGTGATCGCCGTCGGACGCGGCGCGCAGGATGCCGACCACGTCGCGCAGCTCCTCCAGGGCCTGGCAGCCCGTCGCCCGCAGGTCCTCCGCGGCCTGCCGGGTCGCCTCGTCCTTGGCGGTCACGCGCAGCGCGCCGGCCTGCAGCACCATCAGGCTCACCCGGTGGGTGACCACGTCGTGCATTTCACCGGCCAGCCGCGCGCGCTCCTCCGCGCGCGCCCGCTCGGCCAGCAGGTGTTGCTCCCGCTCGGCCCGCTCGGCCCGCTCCACCAGCGCGCAGACCATCCGGCGGCGGGCGTCGAAGTACAGCGCCAGCAGCGGGCCGACTGCGGTGCGCAGCAGCCCGATCGTCATGGTCGTCACCGACGGCTCCCAGGGCCGCATGATGACGACGGTGAAGGCGGCGAGCGCGACGAGCGCCGCCTTGCGGTTGCGCTGGTAGAAGAGCGGACCGTACGCGGCCAGCACGGTGGACAGGGGGGCCCAGGAGTTCCCGTCGTGCGCCGGCGTCAGCGCGCCCACCGGTGAGATCAGCAGCGTCACCGCCAGCGTGAACGCGCCGAGCACGCCGATGACGGTGAGCGGGGCGACGCGGCGGATGGCCAGCGAGCCGCAGGCGAGCGCCTGCACGCCCAGCATGACCCAGGCGAGGGGGCCAGGGTGCTCCGGCCACCAGGTGGCGTGGACCAGCGTCAGTCCGGTGTCGAGCAGTCCGAACGCGACGGCGATCGCCACGTCCAGGGCGACCCGGTGCTCTCGGCGCCACGGCCCCTTTGTCATGCCTCATACCGTAGGGAATGCGGGCCGCGGTCTCACCCGCGCGGGAATCACGCAGAACGTCCGTCCTGGGCGGACCCTACGAAAGTCGTATGCCACCCCCTGCGCGTGGCCCCTTCGTCGCTCCCGGAACCGACGGCCGGCCCTGCCGCGCCGGGGGCCCGCCGCCCTGGAATAGGGGCATGGCCACGACGAACGATGCCGTCACGACGACCCCCCGGCTGGGTCGCTACACGATCGACCCGAACCGCTCCTCCATCACGTTCCGAAGCCGCCACTTCTTCGGCCTGCTGCCGGTGACGGGCACCTTCGCGATCCGCAGCGGAACGATCGACGTGGCCGAGCCGCTCGCCGAGTCGAACCTTCGGGTGGAGGTCGACGCGGCGAGCTTCCACACCGGCAACGACCAACGGGACGCGCATGTACGGTCGGCGACGTTCCTCGACACCGGCCGCCACCCTCTGATCACGTTCGTCTCCGACGGCGTGGACGCCACCACGGTCTCCGGCACGCTCACCGTGTGCGACGTCTCGCGGCCCGTGAGCCTGGCGATCGCAGGCTCCGAGGTGGCCGCGGAGACCTTCACCGTGCGTGCCACGACGCGGGTCGACCGTCACGACTTCGGTGTGACGGCGTCCCGCCTGATGGCCGGGCGGCACGTCGACCTGACGCTGGACGTCACCTGCGTGCATCGCTGACCGTGACGACCACCGAAGCACAGGGGAGAAGGACCATGACCACCGCGGTCGTGGTGGAAGGCCTGCACAAGTCCTACGGCACGGTACGGGCCGTGGACGGCGTGAGCTTCACGGTCGAGCACGGCGAGATCTTCGCGCTGCTCGGCCGTAACGGCGCAGGCAAGACCACCACCATGGAGATCCTTGAGGGGTTCCGCGCCAGGGACGGCGGGCGTGCCGAAGTGCTCGGCCTGGACCCGGGAGACCCGGCCACCAAGCGGCGGCTGAGCGAACGCGTCGGTCTCGTGCTGCAGGACATCGCGGTCGAGCCGTACCTGACGGTCCGCGAGACGATCGCCCGCAACGCCGGCTACTACGCGGCGCCGCGCGACATGGACGAGGTGATCGGCCTGGTCGACCTCGTCGGACATGAGAAGAAGAAGGTCCGCGTGCTCTCCGGCGGCCAGAAGCGCCGCCTGGACCTCGCCCTGGGGATCATCGGCGACCCGGACCTGCTCTTCCTCGACGAGCCGACGACCGGGTTCGATCCGAACGCCCGTCGAGGTGCCTGGAAACTGGTGCGGAATCTGCGTGACGCGGGGATGACCATCCTGCTCACCACGCACTACATGGAAGAGGCGCAGGCGTTGGCCGACCGGGTGGCCGTGATCGCCGCCGGGCGGATCGTGGCCGAGGGAACGCCGGACACCCTCGGCGGACGCGACATCGCGCGGACCCGCATCCGTTTCGAACTGCCGCCGGAATGCGCGGTCACCGATCTGCCGGTGGCCGCCGTGCCGGGCGATGACGGCCTGGTCACCGTGGAGTCCGCGGACCCGACCGGGATGCTGCACCGGCTGACCGAATGGGCGCTGAGCCGCGGGGTGGCGCTCGCCCGGCTGACCGTCGACCGGCCCAGCCTGGAGGACGTCTACCTGCATCTGACGAGCGACCAGCGGGCGCCGGAACGCACGCTGGAGAGGAGCGCGCCGTGAGTGTCGCAGTCCCGGAAACGGCGCATCGGCAGGTCGCACCTCGCCGCGGCGCCGGCCTGTTGTGGCACCAGATCCGCTACGAGCAGCTGACCTTCTGGCGCAACCCGCAGAGCGCGTTCTTCACCTTCGTGTTCCCGGTCCTGATCATCTCGATCTTCGGCGGGTTGTTCGGGCACGCCAAGGACACCTCGTTCTACTACGGCGGGGACGCGCTCCAGTACTACGTGTCCACGATCATCGCGATGTCCGTGCTGGGCTCCTGCTACAGCCAGTTGGCCGTCGTGCTCGCGACCCGGCGCCAGACCGGCATCCTGAAGCGGGTCCGGGCGACACCGCTGCCCGCCTCCGTGTACTTCGTGGGCCTGCTGGCGCACTGCGTCCTGGTGAGCTTCGTCGACGTCCTGCTCATCATCGTGGTCGGCCGGTGCTACGGGCTCTCGCTGCCCGCGTCCGCGCAATGGCTCTCGATCGTCGTCTCCCTGGTGCTCGGCGCGACGGCCTACTGCGCGCTGGGCACCGCGTTGGCCTCGATGATCAGGAACGCGGACGCCGCGCCGGCGGTCGTGCAGTTCGTCATGTTCCCGCTGATGATCATCTCCGGCACCATGGTGCCGATCCACGGTGCCATCGGCACCATCGCCGGCGCGCTGCCGGTGAAGCCGTTGAACGACGCGCTGCTGACCGCCTTCACCGGCGGCGGCTCCGGCTTCCAGTGGCATGACCACGGCACTCTGCTCGCGTGGGGCGCGGTCGGCGCGGTGGTGGCCATCCGCCGGTTCCGCTGGGACCCCCGGCCGGAGTAGCCCGAGACCCCACCGCTCCGGCTGTCGGATCGTGCCGCTGGGTGCGCACCCTGCACGACGAATACCCGCAGGTCGTCCACATCGCCGCCGACCGGACCGACACCACGGTCGAGATCCTGCCCGCCGACGCCTCCAAGGGCCGCGATGTGAAGGCCGCCGAGCAGACCACGGTCGACTACGCCGACGGCGTCCTGCGGATCGAGACCGCGGTGAAGAACCAGTACTTCGGCCCGTCCGGGTCCATCGAGGTGACGGTCCAGCTGCCCGCGGGTTCCGGCATTGAGGCCAAGGCCGCCAGCGCCGAATTCTCGACCACCGGACCGCTCGGCGACATCACCTACGAGAGCTCGGTCGGCGCCGCCGTCCTGGACGCCGGCACCTCCCCCGGCCGGATCACCAACGCCCTCGAGAACGACGGCACCGCCGACCTGACCATCACCGCGACCACCTCCAACGGCGACATCACCGCGCGCAGCCTGTGATCAGCGGCCTCCATGCCCGCAGCACCGACCGCATCGTCGGTGCTGCGCGCTGAGGGGAGGCGGTGCGTCGCCTCTCGGGGGTGGGCGTACCGAATGCTCGGGAAAGGCCGCGCGGTCGCGCTGATATGCGGGCTTCGCCCTCTTCCTGGCCCGCGATCGCCGAGCATCCGGTATTCCTTGGGCCGGTGACCGAAAGCCGTTCCGGTTGCCGCCTCGGCTGATCGGTATGACCAACCCGCTCCTATCGGGCAATGGCCGGCCTGGTCTCCGTGCTGTCATGGAGCATCACAAGATCAACCGGTCGGGTCCTGGAAGGTCGCGCCGGGGAGCGGCTTGGCGGTAAGAGGATGTGCGCGTCGCCTGGGGCGGCGGCGACGCGTCGGTCGGCCGCCTGCCGACGTCGGATGGGTGTGTCCGTGATCCCCTGTCGGTGCGCGCTGCGGGTGGTGGCGCGCGTCGGTCCGGTAGGGACTGACCGAAATCCGGTGCGGGAGCAGCCGCGGAGTGACCGCCGTCGCGAAACGGCCCCGAAACGGAAACTGGGCGCTCTCGGTGGGACCGAGAACGCCCAGCTCACTGCCGGTGCGCCGCCAGGGACTTGAACCCCGAACCCGCGGATTAAGAGTCCGCTGCTCTGCCAATTGAGCTAGCGGCGCTTGCGACGTCCGTAACTCTAGCAGCCCCCTTGCCCTAGTTGCGAATCGATTGATCCGCCGCCCGTAAGGCCAGGTCAGCGAGGTCGGCGGCCGGCCTGCCAGAGGGTGATCGCGGCCGCGCGCGAGCCGACCTTCAGCTTGGCGTAGATGCGGTTCACGTGGTTCTTCACCGTCTTCTCGCTGAGGAACAGCTCCCGGGCGATCTCGCCGTTGGAACGGCCGCCGGCGATCAGGTCCATGACCTCGGCCTCGCGGGCGGACAGGTCGAGGTCGGCGCGGCCGGCGTCGCGGAAGACCTGGAGGAGTTCGCGGGCGGTGAACCGGTCGGGGGTGAGGTGGCCGGTGGCGCCCTCGCGGAGGGCCGCCGACGCGGCCGTGGGCTCGTTGCAGACGACGAAGACGCGCGCTCTGCGGCTCAGAGGGGCCGCGTGGGCCGCGAACTCCGGGCCGAGGATCACCAGGTCGGGTCTGAGGCGCTCGGCGGCCTCCAGGGCCTCTCCTGGCGCGGTGGACTCACCCGGCTCGTTCACCACATCGAGCTCGTCGCTGTCCTGCAGCAGCGAGATCAGGGCGGGGTCGCCGTCGACGACCAGGACACGTAGCGGCAGCGGACCGTCGGAACTCATCCTGCCTCCGGGGGACGCGGTCACGCGGGGGCGTGAGCCGGGCGGTGTCGGAAGGGAGACGAAGGCCGTGGGGCACCGGAAAAGGGCGACGGCCCCGGCGCGTGCGCGCCGGGGCCGTCATCATGGGGTGAGTGAGGGGACTTGAACCCCCGACACCCAGGACCACAACCTGGTGCTCTGCCAACTGAGCTACACCCACCATGTCCGCACGAGGCGGCTTGATGAAGTGTAGCGGTTCTCGGGACCTCATCGGTCACCGATATTCGTCGCGATGGCGCGGGCCGTCTCCGAGTCGGGTCCCGGTTGGGGGACGAAGACCGCCTCGCGGTAGTAGCGGAGTTCGGTGATGCTCTCGGTGATGTCGGCGAGGGCGCGGTGACCGCCCTTCTTCTCGGGGCTGGCGAAGTACGCCCGGGGGTACCAGCGGCGGGCCAGCTCCTTGATCGACGACACGTCGATCATGCGGTAGTGCAGGTGGGCGTCCAGGGCGGGCATGTCGCGGGCGAGGAAGGACCGGTCGGTCGCGATCGAGTTGCCGCACAAGGGGGCCTTCTTCACCCCGGGAACGTGGGTGCGGACGTACTCGAGGACGCGGTTCTCCGCCTCGGCCAGGGTGATCCCACCGGGCAGCACGTCGAGCAGTCCGGAGGTCGTGTGCATGTCGCGCACGACCTTCGACATCTGCGCGACGGCCTCCTGGGGCGGTTTGATCACCAGGTCGATGCCCGCGTCGAGGATGTTGAGCTCACTGTCGGTCACCAGGGCGGCGATCTCGATCAGCGCATCGCGCCGCAGGTCGAGCCCGGTCATTTCACAGTCGATCCAGACCAGCCGGTCGTTCATGACCTTCACCATAAGTCCTGTCAGGATACTTTGAGTGAGGTCAGCAGCAGATCCAGGTCTCCCTGGTGCTTGTGGCTGTCGGGAATCGAGACGTAGAACTCCGCCGGCGCCTGGCCGTTCCCGCGGTCGACCATCATGATCGCGGCCGTCTCCGCGCGGAAGTTCCAGCCTTGCGACTTGGCCTGGGGGAAGGTGAGCCGCAGCTTCAGGAGCCAGCCTTGGTGCCCGCCGACGGACTGGGCCGCGGAGGACAGGATCTGGTGGGTGTGCGCGGGGTAGGCCGACGGCTCCAGCGCCACGAACAGGGCCTTGGCCTTCACCTCCATCGAGGGGGAGGTGGTGTCGGTGCTCACGCCGCTGTAGGCGCTGGCGACGTACGGCTGGCCGTTCTGGAAGTTCTTCATGACGGTGGCCGTCTCGCCCTGGTCGAAGCCGAGTCTGCCGAGGCCGCCGGTCGCGGTGACGGTGTCGGCGCGCCATCCCCCGCCGAGCCGGGGGTAGGAGATCCCGGCTTGGGAATCGGTGATGGTCGCGACGACCGGGGAACGGCCGCCCTTGTCGTTCCCGCCGCCGAAGACGTTCGTGGCGAAGAGGACCGCCACGACCGTGATGATGATCACAACGGCGGCACCGCCGCCGATCAGGAGGGGGAGCCGGTTGCGGCTCTCCGGGGCCGGTGGGCCGGGCGGGGGCCACGCCGAGGGGACCGCCTGCCCGGGGCCCGTTCCCGGCCATGCCGGAGCGGCTCCCGGGCCGGTCTCCGACCACGCCGGAGCCGCTCCCGGGCCCGCCTCCGGCCATGCCCCCGGGGCTCCCGGGCCCGTCTCTCCCCAGGGCGGGGCCGTGTCGCCCCACGCCTGCGTCGCCGGTCCGCCGGCGCCGGGATCACCCCACGCCCGCGTCGCCGGTCCGCCGGCGCCGGGTTCGGCGCCCTCCTGCGGAGCGGGTTCGCCCGTACCGGGCGGGGGCCCGGCCGGCGACGCGCCGTCCCAGGGCGCCTGGGGGTCGCCGCCGAGAGGATGGGTGTTCTGGGTCCACTGGTAGCCGTCCCACCAGCGCAGAAGTCCCGGATCGCCGAACGGATCGCGGTACCAGCCCGCAGGAGTCATGCGGTCAGGGTATGTGGCTCATGTCACTATTCGGAATACCTGATTCCCGGCCGTAGCCGAGGGTCGGGGACCGGTTCGCCGAGGGTCTCCTGGACCGGGAGCACGCCCGCCCAGACGTCCAGCGCGTAGTCCTCCTCGTCGTCGATGGGCGGCGCCTGGCGGATCTTCACCGACGCCTCGTCGAGCGGCAGGGCGAGGACCGCGGTGGCGGCGAGTTCCTTGCGCGTGGGATGCCGGGCGACGTCCCAGCGGCCGGGCGTCATGTTCTCGACCACGGCCCGCAGCCCGGTGAGCTTCTCCTCCGGGTCGGTGACGTGCCGGGGGCGGCCGTAGACCACGGCGCTGCGGTAGTTGATGGAGTGGTTGAACAGCGAGCGGGCCAGGACGAGGCCGTCCATGTGGGTGACCGTGACGCAGATCTCATCGTCCGCGCGGAGGCTGACGGCGCCCGTCGAGCCGTGGAGGTAGAGGGTGTCCCCGTCGCGGCCGTACCCGGTCGGCAGGACCCGGGGGGATCCGTCGATGATCACGCCGAGATGGCAGATGCGGCCGGCGTCCAGGACGTCGTACAGCGCCTGCCGGTCGGTGGCGGCGCGGTCGGAGTGGCGGCGGACGCGCGTGCGCTCGGTGGCGGAGAGCGCCGGTACGCGGGGAGATGCCTCGAGCGGCGGCGGAGTCGTCATGGCCACGACGGTAGGGTCGAAGTGGCCTGACGGGTATGGCCACTTCTCAGCGGGAAACGGGAACCACTTTGTCGCGGGACCACTTCGACCTGCCCCTCGTCGTCGATCGCGACGCCGGGACGCCCCTCAGCGTCCAGCTCGGCGGGCAGTTGCGCGCGGCGCTGAGCGAGGGACGGCTGAAGGCCGGCGAACGCCTTCCCTCGAGCCGGGCGCTGGCGTCCGCGCTCGGCGTCAGCCGTACCGTCGTGAGCGAGGCGTTCGAGCAACTGTACGCCGAGGGCTGGATCGAGGGCCGGCACGGATCGGGGACGTACGTCGCCGACATCGCCCCGCCGAGCGGCGGGCTCCTGCGCGCGGCCCGGCCGGTGCCGGCCGACCCGGCGCCGGCCGGCGAGGCCGCGATCGACCTGCGGCCGGGCGTTCCCTGGGTGCACGGACTGGACACGCCCGCGTGGCGGCGCGCCTGGCGGCTCGCGGCGACCGTGACCCCGGCGGGCCGGCCCGACCCGCGCGGCCTGCCCGGACTGCGCGTCGCGCTCGTCGACTACCTGCGGCGCAGCCGCGGCGTCACGTGCCCGGTGGACCGGGTCCTGGTCACGAGGGGCGCGACGCATGGCCTGGACCTGCTCGGCGCGGTGGTCCTGCGGCCCGGCGACCGGGTCGGCGTCGAGGAGCCGGGCTACACCAAGGCCCGCGCGACACTGGCGACGCGCGGGGCGGAGGTGGTGCCGTGCCCGGTGGACGCGTCGGGGCTGATCGTCGACGCGCTGCCCGACGGGCTCCGCATCGTGTACACGACCCCCTCGCACCAGTACCCGCTCGGCGGCCGACTGCCGGTGCCGCGCCGTCAGGCGCTGCTGGCGTGGGCGCGGCGCAACGGCACGCTGATCGCCGAGGACGACTACGACAGCGAGTTCCGGTACGACGTGGCGCCGTTGCCCGCGCTGTACGGGCTGGACCCGGAGGTGACGGTCTACCTCGGCACCACCTCGAAGACACTGGCGCCCGACGTCGGCGTCGGCTGGCTGGTGGCGCGCCCGGACCTCGTCGCGGCCATCACGGACCTACGGGAGCGCGTCAACGACCGGACGGCGGTGGTCCCCCAGGAGGCCGTGCGCATCCTCCTCGAGCGCGGCGACCTCGACCGGCACGTACGGCGGATGCGGACGGAGTACGCGCGGCGGCGGGCCGCCGTCGTGGCGGCGCTCGGCGAGTTCCCGCTGCTGGGGGACACCGCCGGGCTGCACATCGTCGTCGAGTTGCCGCCGGACGCGGCGGCATGTGTCGTCGAGCGCGCGGCGGAGCACGGCGTCCTGCTCGCCACGCTGGACCGGCGGTTCGGCGGACCGCCGTCCGTGCACGGCCTCGAGATCGGTTACGGCTCCGCCACGGAGGCCCAGGTCAAGAGCGGCTGTTCGCTGGTGCGTGCGCTGGTCCGGGAGGCTCTATCCGGTCCGGCGCGTGCAGCCGCCGGCTGAGCAGCGCGTCGGGGTCCGCCGGGGCGGTCTCCTCACCGGGTGCCACCCGGGGCCGGGGAATTCCCACGGGCGCGTCCGGGCCGGTGATCTTCTGGGTGTCGATCCGGCCGGGATCCGAGGAGATCGACCCGGGTACCTGGGACGCGCCGTAGTACCCGCCACGCGCCCAGGGCCGGCGCCTGCGGACGGCGTCGTACGCCTCCGGCCGGGGCAGCGGCGGGCCGGCGGGCCACCGGCGGGGCACGTGCCAGCCGTCGAGCCAGCCGACGATCCGCTCCAGGCCCGTCAGGGGACCGGTCGTGAACGGCTCGCGGGCGAACCCGACGACGACGATCTGGAAGCAGGCCCGGCCTTCGCGGCCCACCTCGTCGGGAAGGAGTTTCGCGGCCCGCGTGGCGGGCACCATCTGCACGATCTCGCCGGTCCAGGGATTCCAAACGAGGTGGGCGCTGCGTCCTTCCTGCTCCAGACGCTGGGCGACCGAGCGTGCGGAGATTCGGCGTGGGTCGGTTTCGCTGGTGTGCCAGACCGCACGAGGCGCGCCGCCCTTGGGCGATCCACCGTCATGCGCGGTATGCAGGCGTCCGGCGCCAGGCAGCCATGCGTCGGCCACGGTCTGTTCCTTCCATCGGGTCGGATTGGTGCCCGGATGGTTTTCAGTGGGCTGGGGAGCTTCGTCCCATTCAGGGGGCGTTTCGGGGGAACGGTCACCTTTCTAGTTCCTGATACCCCAACGGGTCGATTGCCTACCCCTGGTGACTCTTCGCTACTCGCCCCGACCGGATCCGGCCGGGGCGGGGGCGATTGGCGTCCATCTACCGAGTCGCGTTCTAATAGGCGCTGTGTGGCGCGCGACCGGCCGGGACGAGCGCCATGGACCGAAGTGGAGGGGCCCATGACCGAGCGAAGCGAGGGAATCGGCAACGCAGTCCCTCCGGTCACTTCTCCGACGAAGGAGGCTTCATGACCGAGGTGGCCGGTGTTCCCGGGATCGACGTCCCCCGGCTGTCGTCGTGGCTGACGGACAACCTGACCGGCGGCGACGTCCCGATCACGGGCATCGACATGCTCGCCGGCGGCCGGTCCAACCTGACCTACCTCCTGCGGCTCGGCGACCGGCGCGTCGTGCTGCGCCGCCCGCCTCTCGGCCACGTGCTGCCCACCGCCCACGACATGCGCCGGGAGCACACCGTGCTGTCCGCGCTGGCCGGCAGCGACGTCCCGGTGCCCACCCCGCTGGCGTTGTGCCTGGACGAGGACGTCATCGGCGCGCCCTTCTACGTGATGGAGCATGTCGAGGGCAGGGTGCTGCGCACCGTCGAGGACGCCGTGGACGTCACGCCCGAGCAGGCCCGCGCCCTGAGCGAGCGCCTGGCGGACGCGTTCGCCGCCATCCACCTGCTCGACGTCGACAAGGCCGGGCTCGCCGGGTTCGGCCGTCCCCAGGGCTACATGACCCGTCAGCTCGCCCGCTGGCGCAAGCAGTGGGACGCCTCCTTCTCCGCGGACCCCACCGCCGGGGACGACGTCCGCGCGTCGTACGAACGGCTCGTCGAGCGGCTCGCCGCGCGCCTGCCGGGCGACGGGATCACCGGCCTCGTCCACGGCGACTTCCGTCTCGACAACGCGCTCGTACGGCTGGCGCCCGAGCCCGAGATCGCCGCGGTCGTCGACTGGGAGATGTCCACGCTCGGCGACCCGCTGTCCGACCTCGGGCTGACGCTGGTGTACTGGACCGATCCCGGCGACGACGAGCGCGAGGCGATCCCGGTCGGCTCGACGGTCACGACCGCGCCCGGTTTCCTGTCGAGCCGGGAGTTCGCCGACCGCTACGCCTCGGCCACCGGATACGACCTGGCCGACCTGGACTTCTACGTGGCCTTCGGCTGCTTCAAGCTCGCCGTGGTGCTGGAGGGCATCCACGTCAGGTACCTGCAGAAGGCGACGGTGGGCGAGGGCTTCGACCGGATCGGCGAGTCCGTGCCGATCCTCCTCGACCGCGCCCACCGCACCCTCGACGAGGGCTGAGTCACCGCTCCGGGCCCCGCCGGCCGACTCGCGGGCCGGGGCTACGGCTCGGGGGTCTCGCCGGCGTGCAGCCGCTCGGCGAGCCCGGCCAGCAGCGTGAGCGTCGCCCGATGCAGTCCCGGACCGAACGTCACCCGGCGCACCCCCAGCTCGCCGAGCCGGGCGAGGGAGGGCATGCCGGGCCGGTACAGCACGTTGAGCGGTGCGGGGATCCGGTCGGCGAGCTTCGCGATCGTCTCCTCGTCGGAGACCATGATGACGAAGACGCCGTCGGCTCCCGCGTCGAGGTAGGCGAGGGCGCGGCCGACGGCCTCCTCCAGGCGTTCGGCGTCCGACGCGCCGGGCAGCACCCCGTCGGCGTACGCGTCGACCCGGGCGTTGATGAAGAGGTCGCGGTCGGCGTCCCGCAGCGCCGCGATCCGCTCGGCCTGCGCGGTCACGTCGGCGAGGGCGCGGCCCGCGTCCGGTGCGCCGTGCACGGTGTCCTCGAGGTTGCAGCCCGCGGCGCCGGCGTCGCGCAACCGGGCGGCCAGCTCGGCCGGCGGCAGTCCGTACCCGGCCTCGGCGTCGACCGACACCGGGACGTCGACACCGCGGGTCACGCGACCGGCCGCGGCGAACATCTCCTCATACGGCGCCTCCTCCCCGTCGCCGTACCCGAGGCTCGCGGACACCGCGTGGCTCGCGGTCGCGATCGCGGGGAACCCGGCGTCCACGAGCACGCGGGCGCTGGCGGCGTCCCAGGCGTTCGGCAGGATCAGGGGAAGGCCCCGGTCGTCCGGGTGCTCCTCGTGCAGGGCGCGCAGCAGCGCCTTCTTGGCAGGCAGGTCCATGAGGTCGACCGTACGGGCCCGGCCGCGCCGCCGGTATGGCCACTCGGCGGCGATGGCCGGGGACCACCCGACGGCTCAGTAGTAGCAGTGCCAGGTGACGGACGCGACGGCGCCGGAGGAGAAGTACACCTCGCCCTCCTGGCCGTACCGGCACCGGCCGTAGCGGCTGACCGTGAGATAGGTGCGCGTGCCCGCGGCGAGGGTACCGCTGCCGCCCGTGCTGATGTTGCCGCTGGTGCCCGTGACGGACCAGGTGACCGAGCCGTTCGCCGCGTACAGGCTGATCTGGCACTGGTCTCCGTCTCCCATGTCGCACCCGGAGACGACGAGCGTGCCCGACTGCGGATGGGAGGGAGGCGTCGAGTGGTGCGGCGGGACGGAAGGATGCCGGGAATGGCGGGTCGGCGCGGCGGTCCTGGCGGGCGTGGACTTCGCCGGGGTCGGCGTCGGAGTCGGTGTGGGCGTGGGCGTGGGCGTCGGTGACTTCTTCTTGGCGGTCGGTGAGGCGTCCACGGATTGCGAGGGCATCGTGCCGTCGTCCGTCGGGGAGCCGCCCGGGGCCGCCGCGGCGGCGTGGCCGTCGGTGGGCTGCTCGCCGTTCGAGCCGCCCGACCCGGGGGACACGAGCAGGAAGCCGCAGAGGACCAGGACCGCGCAGGCCGCCGCGGCGGCGACGACCCACACCGGCGAGGCCCTGCGTCGTTTCGCGGGCGGCGGCTCGGGGGCGGCCGGCGGGGGGTCGAAGCGCATCGCGATGGTCGCCCGGGCCTGGGCGTGCTCGGGGGAGAACGCCGTGGCCAGGATGCGCCCGCGCAGGTTCGTGGGGAGGACGGCGACGGGCATGGCCCGCAGCAGCAGGTCCACCGCGACCTCGCCGTTCACGCGCAGGGCACAGATCGGGCAGCCGTCGATGTGCCGGGCCAGCGCCGTGCACCGCTCCGCGTCGAGCGGCTCACCCGGCGGCCCCGCCAGGGCCGGAACGCTCGGGCAGTCCTCCCGGCCGGTCGCCGCGACGACGACCGCGGCGAGCGCGCCGTCGACGTCGGCCCGCGCCTGATCGACCAGCGCGGACGCCTCTTGCGGCGTCGTTCCCAGCACCTCGGACAGCTCATGCGGGTTCAGCTCGTGCCGTACGGCCAGGTCGAGGGCCTCGCGTTTTTCGGGGCCCAGCACGTGGAGCGCGCCGCGCAGGAACCCGAGGGTCGCCGCGTCCAGACCGTTCGCGACGCCGGTCTCCGGCGCCGGCCGGCGCTCGGCCGGCAGCTCGCCGTGCGCCAGTCGGCGCAGGCAGTCGGCGCGCGTCGTCGCGTACAGCCAGCCCCGGAACAGCCGAAAGTCCGGGAGCGCGCCGATGCGCTCCCGGACCGCGATGAGCGAGTCGTGCACGGCCTGTGCGGCCGCGTCCTCGTCGCGCAGCAGGACGTGGCAGTAGTCGAAGAGCCGGTCCGCGTACGCGGAGTAGAGCTGCGCGATGGCGTTGGTGTCCCCGGCGTCGAGTGCCCGTGCCAGCCGCTGGTCCTCGGCCCTGTCGATCCTCGGCCACCCGGCCACGTGCCCCTCCCCGCTGGTCGGTTCGTCCCCCAGTGCCCAGAAGTCCCAGGCGTAACATCAGTTCCCGAATACTGCCACTAACGCGGGCCTTATGACCGCCTTCTGCCACGAAAGTGCTCATACTGACTACGCTTCGCCGCCGGTTCCGGTGCGGGAGTTCCTGTCGAGCGTGACCGAAACCCGGTTCGGGAAGGCGCGGGACCGTCCGGGGCGATGCGGGGCCGTTCGGGCGCCGGGACCGGCGGGTGTCAGCAGTTCCAGTGCACGTCGGCCGACGAGCCCGAGGCGAACTCCACCGCGCCCTTGTCCTCGAAGACGCAGAAGCCCTTGTAGCTGCGGGAGACCGGCACGTAGGCCGACTGTCCCGCGCCGAGGTCGCCGGCGCCGCTGGCGCTGATCGACCCTTGGGTGCCGGCGACGGCCCAGTGCACCGGCCCGCCCTCGGCGGTCACCTTCACCTTGCAGTGGCCGGTGTACCGCATGTCGCAGCCGGCCACGGCCAGCGTCCCGGAGGCGGGAGGCTGCGCGGAGGAGGTCGTCGGGGTCGGAGTGGTGCGTTCGGGGTGGCCGGCGGTCCGCAGCGGCTTCGGTGTCCTGCTCTTCTTCGGGGTGGGCGTCGGCGTCGGGGTCGGCGACTTGTCGGACCTGCCCGGTGACGGACCGGCCGGGGACGACGCGGACGGATCGTCGCTCGGCGAACCGTTGGGCGGCGCGGCGGCGGCCTGGCCGCCGGAGTTCGCGTTGCCGCCCGAGCCGGACAGCACGAGGAGGATCCCGGTGAGGGCCAGGACGCCGCAGGCGGCCGCTCCCAGCGCCACCCACATCCCGGCCCTCCGGTTCGGCCGGTCCTCTTCGGGCTCGTGGCGCGGCGCCGGCCGGGGCTGGTCGAAACGCGTCGCGATCGTCGCCCGCAGGTCCGCGTACTCGGGCGTCACGGTGCCGAGCACGCGCGCCCGCAGGTCGGCCGGCACGGCCGCGACCGGCATCGTGTGCAGCAGCCGGGCGGTCGCCACCTTGCCGTTCGCGCGCAGCCCGCAGATCGGGCAGCTCCCGATGTGGCGGGCGAGCCGGCCGCAGGTCTCGGCGTCCAGTGGTCGGCCCGCCGGGCCCGCCAGGGCGGGCACGCTCGGGCAGTCGTCCCGCCCGGTCGCCGCGACGACCACGGCGGCGAAGGCGTCGTCCAGGTCGTTCCGGGCCTGTTCGACGAGCGTCGATACGTCCTGCGGCTTCGCGCCCAGCACCTCGGCGAGCTCGAGTGTGTCGAGCTCGTGCCGTAGCGCCAGGTCGAGCAGCTCGCGCTGGGCGCTGCTCAGCACCATCAGCGCGGCGTGCACCAGCCGGCGGGTCGACTCGTCGGTCTCCACCGGGCCTTCGGCCTCCCGCGCCTTCCGCCGGTCCTCGGGGATCCCGGTCTCGGCGCGGCGGCGCAGGCACTCGGCGCGTGTCACGGTGTACAGCCAGCCCCGGAACAGCCCGGGGTCCGACAGCGCCGAGATCCGCTCCTGCACGATGATCAGGGAGTCGTGTAGACCCTGCGCGGCCAGATCCTGATCGCGGAGCAGCACATGGCAGTAGTCGTACAGCCGTGGCGCGTACGCGTCGTAGATCCCCGCCATCGCGGTCGGGTCGCCCGCCTGGAGAGCTTGTGCCAGCCGCTGGTCATCAGCCCAGTCGTTGGTCGGCCACCCGGCCACAGATCCTCCCGTTGTTCGCCTGCCAAAGAAGACACAGACGCCCCACTGGCATCCTCGGTTTACGCATCCTGCCATCGATCAACCGGTGCATAAGCCGGTTCGGTGGCAAAAACGGCAAAACAGGCAACGGTGAGTAATCGATTTCTGTGACGTGCGAGAGATGTTGACGCTGAGTGATCACCCTCGTCAGGACCTCAGGTCCGGGAAGTCCTCCTCCCGAAACTCGCCGGCGCGTCGGTCCGCGCCCTCCAGCCCCCGCAGCTCGACCCGGCGGATCTTCCCGGAGATCGTCTTCGGCAGCTCGCCGAACTCCAGCCGGCGCACCCGCTTGTACGGGGCGAGCCGCTGCCGGCAGTGGGCCAGGATCGAGCGCGCCGTCTCGGCCGTCGCCTCGTGACCGGCCGCCAGCGAGACGTACGCCTTCGGCACGGCGAGCCGTACCGGGTCGGCGGCGGGCACCACGGCGGCCTCGGCGACCGCGTCGTGCTCCAGCAGTACGCTCTCCAGCTCGAACGGCGAGATCTTGTAGTCCGACGCCTTGAAGACGTCGTCGGTGCGCCCCACGAACGTGACGTAGCCGTCGGCGTCCACGGAGGCCACGTCACCGGTGTGGTAGTAACCCCCGTCCATCGCCTCGTCGGTCCGCCCGGTGGCGTCGCGGTACCCGGCCATCAGCGCGACCGGCCGCTCGGACAGGTCGATGCACACCTCGCCCTCGTCGGCGGGCCGTCCGCTCACCGGGTCGATGAGCGCGATCCGGTACCCCGGCAGCGGGCGGCCCATCGACCCGGGCTTCAGCGGCTGCCCCGGGGAGTTGCCGATCTGCGCCGTGGTCTCGGTCTGGCCGTAGCCGTCGCGCACGGTGAGACCCCACTGTTCGCGGACCTGGTCGATGATCTCCGGGTTGAGCGGCTCGCCCGCCGCGACGGTGATGCGCAGGTTCAGCCGCCAGGACCGCAGGTCCTCCTGGATCAGCATCCGCCACACCGTCGGCGGCGCGCAGAACGTCGTCACCTCGCACCGCCGCATGACCTCCAGCAGCGTCGGCGCGCTGAACCGCGCGTAGTTCAGGACCAGCACGCACGCGCCGGCGTTCCACGGCGCGAAGACGTTGCTCCACGCGTGCTTGGCCCAGCCGGGCGAGGAGACGTTCAGGTGCACGTCACCGGGGCGCAGGCCGATCCAGTACATCGTCGACAGGTGCCCGACGGGGTACGACGCGTACGTGTGCTCGACGAGCTTCGGGCGGGCGGTCGTCCCGGAGGTGAAGTACAGCAGGAGCGTGTCGCCGGCGTGCGTCGTCGTCCCGGTCCCGTCGTACGGCTCGTGTCCGTAGGCGTCGCCGTACGACAGCCAGCCGTCCGCCGTGCCCACGCAGATCCTCGTCAACTCGCCCGTCAGGCCGGCGAACTTGGCCGTGTCGGCCGCCCCGGTCACGACGTGCGAGACGCCGCCCCGGGCGACCCGGTCGCGCAGGTCGTCGGGGGTCAGCAGGGTGGTCGCGGGGACGACCACGGCGCCGAGCTTCATCGCCGCCAGCATCGTCTCCCACAGTTCGACCTGGTTCCCGAGCATGAGCAGGATCCGGTCGCCCCGCCGTACGCCATGGGCCCGCAGCCAGCCCGCCACCCGGCCGGACCGGTTCGCGAGCTCGGCGAACGTCAGCTTCAGCTCCGAGCCGTCCTCTTCGACGATCCACAGCGCGGGACGGTCGGGGGTCTCCGCCGCGAGTACGCCGTCGAACCAGTCCAGCGCCCAGTTGAACCCGGCGACCTCGGGCCAGCGGAACTCACGGTAGGCGGTCTCGTAGTCTTCGGCGTTCGCCAGCAGAAAGTCGCGGGCGGCTCGGAATGCGGCCACGTCAGGAGTCATGTGGCGCATCCTGGCACTCCAGCCGCCCGTTGCGTAAGGACCCGATCACTCCCAGATCGGATTTTCCCTCCGACGTGCGCGTCAGCAGGTCCAGGACAGCGTGACCCCGCCGTTCGGGGTGAAGGTGACGCCCGACTGCTCGACCGGAGTGTCGGCCGCGCAGGCTTCGGCCGTTCGGACCGTGACGGCGAGCGTCGCCGAGCGCCCCGCCGCCAGCGTGCCGTCGGTGGGGCCGCCGATGTCGACGTACTGGCCGGGGCTCGCCGTCCAGTGGACGGTGCCGCCCTTGGCGGTCAGCGTCACGGTCCGCGCGGAGCCCGAGCCGGACGCGGCCACCACGAGCGTGCCGGGTACGGGCCTCGGCGACCTCGTTCTCCGGGTGTGCGTCGGCCTGGGCGCCGGCCTCCGTGTGGTCGGCGTCGGGGTGGGCGTCCTGCTCGTACGGGTCGGCGTCGGGGTGGGCGTCGTACTGCTCGGCGTGGGATCGGGTGAGCCTGAGTCGCCGGAGTCGTCGGCGGACGGGCTGTCGGAGGGAGAGGCGCCCGTGTCGGCGGCGACCGGGCGGCGGGAGTCCCCCGACGGGTGCTGGGCGGACGAGCCGCCCGTGACCAGGAAGATGGCTCCGGCGATGAGGAGGACGCACGCGGCCGCGCCCACGGCCGGCCACAGGCGGGGAACGCCCCGCCGGTCCTCGTCGTGGGCCGGCCGGACGTGGTCCAGGCTGGTCGGCCAGCCCCAGGCGTCGAACGGCTCCGCGCGCCGCGCGATGCGCGACCGGGCCTCGGGCAGGTCGGGGGCGGTCGCCAGCGTCAGGACGGCGTCGCGCAGCCCCGGGGGGAGCGCGGCCACCGGCATCACCTGCAGGAGCCGGTTCGTCGAGACCTTGCGCTTACGGCGGTCCCGGCAGGTCGGGCAGGAGGCGATGTGGCGGATGAGCTTGTGGGACACCTCGGGCGGCAGCGGCCACTCGTGCTCGTCCACCAGCGCCGCGACGCTCGGGCAGTCGCCCCGTCCCGTACGCGCGATGATCGCGGCGGCGAGGGCGTTGTCGAGCTCGTCGCGGGACTCGGCCGTCAGCTCGAGGGCCTCCTGGGAGGAGATCCCCAGGACGCCGGCCAGCTCCTCGGCGGCCAGTTCGTGGCGGACGGTGAGGTCCACGGCCTCGCGGTGACGGCCCGGCAGGCCGGCCAGCGCGCTGTGCACGAGCCGCCGGGTCTCGAGGCGGCGGTTGCGTTCCTCGGTGTCGAGGAACGCGTCGTCGGCCTCCTCGGCGGCCGGGTGCCGCTCCTCGGGCGTCTGTGGGTCCCGCAGCCGCCGCAGGCACTCGTTCCGTACGAGCGCGTAGAGCCAGCTGCGGAACCGCTCCGGCTCCCGCAGCCTGTCGATGTGCGCGAGCGCGGCGATCAGCGAGTCGCGGAGCGCCTCCGCCGCGAGATCCTCGTCGCGCAGCAGCGCGTGACAGTAGTCGAACAGGCGTGGTGCGTAGATGGTGTATATCTGGGCGAGCGCGCTGGCATCGCCGGTGCGCAGCTCCTGCGCCAACCGGCGGTCATCGACGCGACCGAGACTGGGCCAACCGGCCACAGCGACCTCCCGGAGGTGTGGTGTCGGACGCGCCCCCGGAGATTTGAAGGAGGCCCGACGCCCCGCTCCCGTCGGGCCTCCGTAAAAGAGACGCCGCGTGGGTGACGTTGGTTCACCGGATTCTCTGGAGAATCTGGATTTTTTTCGCCCGGCTCGGCGCTCCAACGCGCCGAGCCGGGTTTGCGCAGGTCAGTGGCACTCCGGCGCGCAGATCCGGCGCGCCACCGTCTCCAGGAAGATGCGCTGGATCTCCTGTGGCTTCATCGCCTGGTACGCCGCGCCGTCGGTCTCGGCGGCGATCTTCTGCATGGAGGCCATGTCGACGTCCGGGCCGAAGCCGATGAAGATGAGCATGACCGGCGCGTTCGGGTCGTTCTCCTTCTTCAGCGTCCGCAGGAGAGTGCTCAGCGAGATGCCGTTGTCCTTGTCGTTCTTGCCATCGGTGAACACGAGGACGGAGTTGTAGTAGCCGGGCTTGTACGTCTTCTTCATCGACCGGTACGCCGCCAGCACCGAGTCGTACAGCCCCGTGTTGCCGTCCGGCTTGGGCCGGAGGCGGCCCAGCGCGCTCAGGATGGCCTGCCGGCGCGTCCCCGATCCGAGCCGGGTGGACAACGGGCCGATCGGCACCTCGGTCCGGTAGTCCTGGTTCCCCTTGAGGTTCGTGGAGAACGTCCACAGCCCCAGGTCGCTGTCGTCTGGCAGCAGCGCCAGGCCGCCCTGCGCCACCTGCGCGGTCGCCTCCATCCGGGTGACGCCCTTGCCGACCGGCTGTGCCATGGACCCGGACACGTCGAGCAGCGTCAGCATCCGCGTACGCAGCGACAACTTCGCCCAGGCCTGTACGACGCCGGTGACGTCGCTGGAACCCGGCGTCGGAAGCGCCCGGGGAATCCGGGGGCTCAGCCCGCTCGCGGACGCGAACCCGGTGCCGGCCCTCCCGTCCGGGGTACGGAACCCGAGGGCGCGCACGGCGGCGTGCGCCTGCTCGGTGCTCATCGCCTTCTCCAGCACCTGCGCCGCGCGGACCTTCTTGTCGTCGTCCGTGGTCAGGGTGTAGGGATGGTCGAGGCTGAGCATGCCCTCGTTCGGGTAGATGGCGCTGGCCGGCGTGCCGGGCCTGCCCCGGTTGTACTTCCAGACCGCCTGCTCCGGGGCGATCACGACGGGCGCCCGGCCGTGCAGGTTGCGGTGGAAGGTGGCGAACAGCGCCTGCGTGTTGGGGGAGAGGCTGTTCTGCACCTTCCGCGCCATCTGCGTGAAGATCGCGTTGGCGTTCGGGTCGCCCTGCAGCAGCATCCGGGTCATGACGACCGCGCCGAGCCCGCCGGCGTTGCGCGTCGGGTCGAGGATCTGCAGGTGGACCGAGTTCGCCGGAAGCATGTCGTTCTTGCTGACCGCGCCGGCGGCGAGGGCGTCGGTGGCCTTGAGCAGCATGTCCCAGGTGGGGCGGACGCCCTGACCGCTGAGCTTGTTGGCGAAGCCCCGGGTGGTCGCCACGACGAGCGGTGTCTCGGCCACGCTCGTCGGCGTGCTGTTCACGCTGGACGCGCCCTTGGGCGAGCTGCGCACGAGCGTGACCCACAGCGATGAGTCCGGGATCCACACGTCCGGCGTCACGTCCCCCGGCACCGTACCCTGGCCGGACAGGATCGTGGTCGTGCCCGCCGGGTCGGCGGCCTTCACCGTCGCCTTCACGCACTTGCCGTCGACGGAGTGCCGTTCCCGGTTGAACGAGTTGGTGATGTCGCTGACGGCCGGGGCGATGTCGGGCGCCGCGACGACCCTCAGGCTGATCGGGGTGCCGCCGCACTTGCTGCCGTCGGCGAGCGCGTAGACCCCCGCGCCGAGCAGGATCGCCAGGCCGATCGCGCCGGCGAGAGGGCCGATCAGCGCGCCGATCGTACGGCGGCGCTGGGCGCGGCGGCGTCCCGTGCCGGGAGTGGAAGACTGCGGCCGGTCGTCATCGGACCCGCCCCCCGCGTCGCCCCGGCCCGAACCTCCGTAGCCGGATCCCCCGGATCCCGTGCCTCCGTAGCCCGCTCCGCCGGACCGCGTACCACCGGAGCCGGCCCCGCCGGGGCCACTCCCGCCCGGACCGCGGCCCTGCCCGCCCGCGCCCTGGCCGGCCCCGTAGCCGGACCCGGCGCCGCCGTAACCAGGGCCGGCGCCGTAGCCGGAGCCGCCGCCGTACGCCGAGCCGTCGCCGTAGCCCGAACCGCCTCCGGAGCCGGCCAGGCCACCGCCCTGCCTGCCGAAGAACCCACCGCCCGGGACGTAGGAGGAGGAGTCGTACGAGCCGGTGCCATAGCGGTCGCGCTCGCCTGATCCGGAGTTGGAACCGGGAGCGGCGCCGTAGCGGTCCTGCCCACCGGCTCCGGGGCCGGTGGCGTTCCGGTTCTGCTCGCCGGGACCGGAGTACGCGCCGGGCACGACGCCGTAACGGCCGCGCTCATCGCTACCTGCGTAGGAGCCGGGGCCGCCAGGGCCGCCACTACCCGGGTAGGAGCCGGGGTCGGCCGGGCTGCCGCTACCGGGATAGGAGCCGGGGCCGCCTGGGCCACCGGTGCCGTACCCGCCGGTCGTGTCGTACTGCGAATCGCCCGGCGCGGACGAGCGCGGCGCGAAGGGACCCTGGCCGGCATCGGGAGTCTGGTTCCCCGAGGGACGGCCGCCTCCCGACGGTCGATAGGGCTGGCCGTCGCCGGGCGTGTCCCCCGGGGGCGGGTCGTTGCGACGACGTCGGCTCACAGCTGTCCCATCTCGCGGCCGGCAGGGATGAGTGTTAGAGCGGAACTGTAGCGGTCTTCGCAATTGGTAACAAAGATGATCATTTCGCGCGATGTCGCAGGTCATCGCCAGTAAAGATCATTTAGATACCCGCCAGTACCGCCCTCCGGTGGCCGGGTCCGGCCGACGGGCAGGTGCTCGCCGTCGCCTAACCCAGGTGAACACGGCCGCCGGCGAACGCCTCCATCCGTCCGTTGCGCCGATTCCGGCGGGCGGCGCGCGCTCCGTCGGCCGCCGCACTCGCCCGCCGCTGACCGATCCTGTCAATGCGCTGGTCAACTCACCGGCCCGTCCCCGTCCGCTCCGTCGAGGCCCCTTACCGCCCGGCCCATCGCGCGCCGATTCGCCGCCGCGCCACACCGACGGCCCGGTGCGCCACGAGGCCGATCAGGACGACGCGGCGGGGGCCGATCCGGTCGGTGCGCCACGAGGCCGATCACGGCGACGCGGCCGGGGTCGATCCGGTCGGTGAGCTCGCCGCCGGCCGGCGAACAGCGCACCGCGCTCGCCCAGGCGCGGCTACGTTCGGGCGGCCACTCTGCGCCCCGGATTTTCGTCGCGCTGACCACCGAAATCCTCGGCAGAACGGCCCCCTCGATGTTCGTCGCCGCGCGTCGTCGTTCCGCGTTCAGCGCGATCGGGCAAAGTGGAGGAGAACGGTACGGGTACGGGGGAGGCGCACGGATGACTGACTCGCTCACGGCGTCGGTGACCGACCCCCCACGGATGCGCCGCCGGAGATGGGCGATCGTCGCGCGGATCCTCGTCGGGTGCTTCGCGCTGTGGGCCCTCGCACGTCTCTTCGGCGCCGACCGGATCGGTCCCCTCGCAGCGCTGCTCATCCCGGCGATGGCCGCCGTGCCGTACGCCTTCGCCGCGATGGTGCTCCCGCTCATCGTGGCCGCCGTCGTCCGGGACCGGGTGGCGTTCGTCGCGGCGGTGGCCGTCACCGCGCTGTTCGCCGGAATCGTGCTGCCACGCGCGGTCGCCGGGGACACTCCGCGCGCGAGCGGGCCGGAGTTGCGGATCCTCACCTCGAACCTGCGGTTCGGTGAGGCGGGCGACGCCGGCCTCGTCGATCTGGCCCGGCGCACGCGCGCCGACATCCTCAGCGTTGAGGAGTTCACGCCGGAGGCGGCCGCTCGTCTCGACGCGGCGGGGATCGGGCGCCTCTTCCCGTACCGGATCCTTGACCCGAAGCCCGGCGCTGCGGGCATCGGGCTGTACGCCCGGTACCCGCTCACCCCCTCGCCCGTCCGGGGGACGATGTCCGCGATGCCCAGCGCGACCCTCGCCGTGCCCGGCACCGCACCCGTGCGCATGACGGCCGTGCACCCGCCGGCCCCGCTCGGGTCGGACATCACGACCTGGACGCACGACCTCGCGCGGGTGCCCGACGCGACCCCCGGCGGCCAGGTCGGGATCCTCGCGGGCGACTTCAACGCCACGCTCGACCACGCGCGGCTGCGGCAGATCATTCACAGCGGGTACGTCGACGCCGCGGACGCCAGAGGACAGGGCCTGGTGCCGACGTTCCGGCCGTGGCCGCCCATCACCATCGACCACGTGCTGGCCGACCGGCGCTGCGCGGTGCTGCGGGTCAAGATCTATGGTCGATCGCGCAGCGACCACCGGGCATTGTTCGCCGTCCTGCGGCTGCCCTGACCGGCCGGGGGCCGGGCGGCCCGCCCCGCGCCGTTCCGGCGGAGGGCGCCCGCGATACTGAGGCCATGGCCCGCCTGATCCCCGTCACCGACCCCGCCGACCCGCGGCTCGCCGACTACACGCGGCTGCGCGACGTGAACCTGCGCAAGAGCCTGGAGGCCCAGCACGGCCTTTTCATGGCCGAGGGGGAGAAGGTCATCCGGCGGGCCGTCGCCACCGGCTACCCGGTGCGGTCCCTGCTGATGGCCCGGCGCTGGGTGGAGCCGCTCTCCGACGTGGTCGGCGACGCCCCCGTCTATGTCGCCGACGATGAGGTGATCGAGGCGGTCACCGGGTTCGCGGTGCACCGCGGCGCCCTGGCCTCGATGGAACGCCTGCCCCTGCCCTCGGTCGCCGCCGTACTGGCCGGCGCCCGGCCCGCCGGCCGACCCAACGGCGACGCCGACCAAGACGACACCGACCAAGACGACACCGACCAAGACGACGGCGGTCAAGGTGACGGCGGTCAGGGCGACGGCGGTCAAGGTGGCGGTGGTCAGGGCGGCGGTGGTCAGGATGGTGGGCGTAGCCGGCCGGGCGGAGGTGCGCGCGGCGGGGGGCCGGAGGCCGAGGGTCTCGGGACCGCCGGGCTTGCCGACGGTGGCGGTCGGGAGGGCGGGCGTGCCCGGCCGGGCGGACGTACCTTCGGCGGCGTGCCGGAGGGCGGCGGCGAGGGGGGTTACACCGGTCGGGGCGGGCGGTCGCGGCCGCGGCGGATCCTCGTGCTGGAGGACCTGGTCGACCACGGCAACGTCGGGGCCATCTTCCGCTGCGCGGCGGCGCTCGGCGTCGATGCCGTCATCTTGTCCCCGCGGTGCGCCGACCCGCTGTACCGGCGGTCGGTGAAGGTGTCGATGGGCGCGGTGTTCGCCATCCCGTACGCCCGGATGACGGACTGGCACGACGGCCTCGCCGAGTTGCGCGACGCCGGCTTCACGCTGCTCGCCCTCACCCCGGACCAGTCGGCCGTCCCGCTGCAGAAGGCGCCGATGGGGGAGCGGGCCGCCCTGCTGCTCGGCACGGAGGGCGACGGGCTGTCCTCCCGCTGGCTGCGGGAGGCCGACCATCCGGTCTGCATCCCGATGAGCGCCGGCGCGATGGATTTGGGCGTCGACTCCCTGAACGTCGTGGCCGCCACGGCGATCGCCTGCCACGAGCTCATGCGCGGATGACCGCTGGTGCGGTAGATGGACGCGGGGCCGTCAGCCCGAGACCTCGCGGCGGTCCTTCCGCGCGCCGATCCGGTCGATCTCCTGCTCGGCCCATTCGGCCCACTCTCGCTGGGTGGCGGTGAAGCGCAACCCCCATTCGAGGGCGAGCAGGCCGTAGACCGACAGCGGATCATCGCCCTGCGCCACGAACTCCCGCAGCTCGGCGAGGGCCCGGTGCCGCTGGTCCGCGACCTCGGCCCGGCTGTGGAGGTAGGTCCGGGCCTCGTCGGGATCGAGCACGCCGAGGAAGAAGACGCGCAGGAGCATGTCGCTCCGGTTCACCTGCGCCGGCTCGACCTCGGTCATCCAGTGGTGCAGCTCGGCCCGGCCGGCATCGGTGATCGCGTACTCCTTGCGACCGCGCGGGCCCTCGGCGGCGACGGCGACGAAACCGGCGTCGGCGAGCCGGTTGAGCTCGGCGTAGAGCTGGCTCTGGGTGGCCGGCCACACGTTGGCGAGCGAGATCTCGAAGATTTTCAGCAGGTCGTATCCGCTGGCGGGGCCTGAGGACAGCAGGCCGAGTACGGCGTGACGGAGACTCATGTCTCGAGCCTACCTTCCACTGTTGACATGTCGCCAGTGGAGGTTCTACTTTCGACATGTCACAACAGGAACGTTACTAAGGAGCCCTCGGTGCTCGGCTACCTCCGCACCTTCCTTCCTTGGATCGCCTTCGCCGTGATCAGCACGCCGCACGACTCGCGGTACGGCGCGCTCGTCGGCGCGGTCCTGGCCGTGGTTCTCCTGGCGGCCGACCGCCGGGCCGGCAAGCCCTGGGACGCGCTCATCATCGAGGCGACCTCGGTCGCGTTCTTCGGCGCGCTGGCCATCGCGGCGTTCACCGTCGCCAAGGCCCCGCTCGGCGCGTACGGATCGGCCGTCTCCGACGAGTGGCTCGCCCTGGTCGCGTGGGGCTCCCTGGCCGTGCACCGGCCCTTCACCCTGGGCATCGCGCGGACGATGACGCCGCCGGAAGTGCACGACAGCCCGCTGTTCTACCGGGTCAACGCGGTGATCACGGCCGTGTGGGCGGCGGCGTTCACCGTGACGGGCGCCGTGCTGGCGCTGCTGGTCCAGGTCGCCCCGCACGCCACGACCCTCGTCATCCTCATCAAGGTCGCCGGCTTCGTCCTGCCCGCGCTGTTCACCGCCCGCTACCCCGCGACCGTCGCCGCCCGCCACCGGCCCGTCGCCCAGTGAGCGGATCGGCCCGTACCCCCCATCACCCGGCGAGCGCGCCGGCCGCACGGCCGGCCGAGACGGAGACGACGATGAACCTTCCGGACTACCTCAGCGGGCTCAAGGCCCCGGTCGCCGACGAGACCGACGCCGTCGATCTGCCGGTGACCGGCGCGCTGCCCGCCGACCTGACCGGCCGCTACTTCCGCAACGGTCCCAACCCGCTGCCCGGCCGCGACCCGGGGCACTGGTTCGGCGGTGACGGCATGCTGCACGGCGTACGCCTGCGCGACGGCCGCGCCGAGTGGTACCGCAACCGCTGGGTCCGCACCCGCAAACTCGAGGGAACGCGGTTCGTCGGGCCGGAGGGGGTCGACCTGACCGCGACACCGGCCAACACCAGCGTCATCCGGCACGCGGGCCGCATCATGGCGCTGGTCGAGGTCGGTCTGCCGTACGAGATGACGCCCGAACTGGACACGGTCGGGCCCTGCGACTTCGGTGGCCGGCTGACGACCGCCATGACCGCCCACCCCAAGGAGGACCCGGTCACCGGGGAGCTGCACTTCTTCGGATACGGGTTCGTGCCGCCGTACCTCACCTACCACCGGCTCTCCGCGACCGGCGAGCTGGTGGAGAGCCGGGTCGTCGACGTCCCCGGGCCGACGATGATCCACGACTTCGCCGTCACCGAGCGGCACGTGCTCTGGCTCGACCTGCCCGTCGTGTTCGACCTGGAGCTCCTCGGCTCCGGCATGCCGTACCGCTGGGACGAGACGTACGGCGCGCGGCTCGGCGTGATGCCCCGACACGGCGGCGCCACGCGCTGGTACGACATCGACCCCTGTTACGTCTTCCACGTCGGCAACGCGTACGAGGACGCGCGCGGCCGGATCGTCCTGGACGCCGTCCGGTACGCCCGCGGCGGCTTCGCCGCCCTCTGGTCGGGCATCGGCGGCAGCCCCGACCCGGCCGCCTCGGCCGCCGCGAGCGGCGGCGCGTACCTGCACCGATGGACGCTGGACCCCGCTTCCGGCGCGCTCAAAGAGGAGCCGCTGGACGACCGTAACGTGGAGTTCCCGACCTTCGACGAGAGCCGGCTGGGCCGGTCCAGCCGCTTCCTGTACACGGTGACGGACGACGCCGTCGTCAAGTACGACGCTCGCACCGGCATCTCCCGCGTCCGCGATGTGGGCGGCGTGCCCGGCGAGGCGGTCTACGTGCCCGCCCCCGACGCGAGCGCCGAGGACCACGGCCGGCTGCTGTCCATCGTCACCGACCGTTCCGGCGACGGCTCGGAGCTGCTCGTGCTCGACGCCGCCGACCTGGAGTTCGTCGCCTCCGTACGGCTGCCGCGCCGCGTGCCGATGGGCTTCCACGGCCGCTGGCTCGAGGACTGACGGCTCCGTCCTCTCCCCGGACGGGAACCGATCCCAGGCGGGCCGATCGCGTCCGACCGGTGCGCCGGCCCAGCGGCCGGGCGAAAAACTCGGTAAGGGCCGCCGCCGACTCGGCGATTCACCGGGAATGAGGGCAATCGCCGGGCTGCCCGTGAGCCTTATGACCCGCCCCCATACGTACGGGTCACGGACCACTCCCCGCAGCGGCTCAGTGCGCTCGGCGGCCGGCGGTCTTCCGCCGGATCGTCCCGTCCGGTGCGTACCAGCCGGCCTTCTTCCGTACGGCGGGGGACGGGTCGTGGTCCCGTGAGCGGGCCAGGGCGGTCGCCGCGTCCGGGCTGCCGTGCGCGTACCGGAAGCCGAGTTCCACCGCCATCGCCCGGACGTGCGGACCGGGGTCTACCACCAGCAGACGCATCGCGCGCGGCAGTACGACGCCCTGGGCGGGACGGCGGGCGTCCTGCCTGCAGCGGTCGCAGGACAGCGCGTGCACCACCGCCACCCGCACGCGCTCTCGTCGCCGAGCATCGCGACGAGGCCGTCGAGCGCCTCGGCGACGAGCAACCGGTCGAGGAGATGACAGCCCTGCTCGCGCACACCGGCGTCGGCGACCGCAGGCCTTCGCGGATCGCCGGAACCGCATCACCACCCCGACCGACCAGCGAGAAGTACGCGGCCTTCGCGCGCGGAGCGTTCCCCAGCGCCCGCACCAGGTCGTTATCGGTTCCGGCCAGCGACAGCTTGAGGCTCACGCGACCGAGCCTGAACGACTGCAGCAACGCCCGCCAAAGGCTTTCCCCGGTCCTGTGCCCGACCGGTGCCCGACCGGTGCGTCGGCCCGGTGGCGGGCGGAAGACTCGGCAGAGGCCGCCGTCAACCCGGCGATTCACCTGGATTGAGGGAAACGCCGGGCGGCCCGGACGCCTTTTCCGAGCCTTTCGCCCGCGACCACGCCGTACGGGCAACGCGAAACGGCCCGGCCCGACGGTGTTGTCGGGGCCGGGCCGGTCGTGCGTCGAGAGCCGCGGTTCAGTGGGCGCGGCGCGTGCCACCGCGAGGCTTGCGGTGCGTGCCCTTCGGCTTGGGGACGGCCTTCACGCTCCGGTTGGTCGCCTTGCCGAGCCGCACCTGGGTGAGCAGCAGCCCGAACGCCACGAGCAGCGCGGCGAGCCACGCGGCCTGCGTGCTGGCCAGCTTGTCGAATGTCAGCTCGTTCGCCCCGTCGGCGGCGTTCTGCATCGACTGCGAGTTGCCGGCGTTCTCGAGGAGCGGCGCGGTCGACGGCGCCTGATTCGTCTGGCCCTGCGTCTGGTTCTGCGGGACGTTCGGCAGAACCGCGTTGTTCTGCGGCGCCGTCTGCGGCGTGCTGTTCGCCCCGGACGTCGTCCCGGAGTTCAGGTTCCCCGACGGAGTCGTCGTCGAACTCGACCCACTACTGCCACTGTTCGATCCGCTACTGCCACTGTTCGACCCGCTCGAATGCGTAGCCGTAGCCGTCGGCTTCGGCGTAGACGACTTCGACGGCGTCGGCTTCTTGGTCACCTTGAAAGAGGTGTGAGTAACGCCGCTGTCGGCGCCGCTGCTGCTCGAGATCGCCTCAGCCGACAGACTGACCGTCCCGGTGGCCGATACGGCGACCGTGAAGTCGATGGTCTCGCCCGTAGCGTTAACGTTCCCGAGCTTGCACAGACCTGCGGAGGGCGTGCACCGAGCGCTGACGACTCCGGAAGTCGTTCCCAGGCTCAGTCGGACGTCGTCGACGCTGGTCTCCTCGCTATAGACGTGTGCCGTGTAAGAGACCGTGCTGTCTGTATAGATTGTGCCGCTGCCCTTACGCGTGAGTTTCACATGCAGCACTGGCGCGGGCGGTGTTGGAGAAGCTGAGTCCGTGCTCGTGCCGTCCGTCGGTTTCGAACTGGCCGTGTGGCCGGACGTTGTCGGCTTTGAGCCGGAGGGCGATACGGAGGGTGATTTCGATGTGTCGTCGGCTGCGAGGGCGGGTGGGGCGTTGCCGACGATCAGGACGATACCTGCGCCGAGAACGATGACCAGCGGGTTTCGTGCCGATCGTGCGAGCACCGCTCACAACCTCCCCATCGCACCGCAAAGACGCCCACCCCGGCTTACCCCGGCTCGGTGGTTATGAATCATGCGATCACGTGAAAGCCGATCAATCAACCGTGCTAACGAGGTTATATCGCAGCAACCCCTAGATGAGCTCTTGGTGAAGCCCGGTGATCTCGTCGCGAGCGACCCATGCCTGGTAGACGCCGATGTCCACCCGCTCCAATTCGAGAGCGGCGGCGACGGGGGCGCGGCCGCCGCTGTACTCGACGCGTACCCAGCCGTCGTGTTCGCCGATGACGACGAACGGCTCCCCGCGCCAGGTGCAGCGGGTTCGCAGGTAGCGCAGGCTCTCGACCTCGTCCTCGCGGACGATTCGCAGGAACCGGCCGGGCCCTATCTCGGTGAAGCCTTCCGCCGGGCCGGCGGAGTACAGCCGGACCTCACCGTCGACACCGGGCACGGCGTCGTAGTCGCCGCCCTGCCATCGAGCGACGTAGCCGTCTCTGTTCACTTCTCGTTCTCCCACACGAGCCGGTCCGCGTCGTACCTCGCGACGAAGCGCTCGGACCCGTCACTGCTGATGGCGTACATCTCGGAGCCGTGCGGCAGCCGGAAACTCTCGACCTTGTACTCCGGGATGCTGCCCGCGCTGCCGGAGGCGAAGCCGTCTCCGGTGAACGGCGGAGGCTCGACGACCCAGCCGTCCTCGCCCCACTCCTTGAGCGCGTCTTCGGACGTGCCGCCGAAGGGCGTGCGGTAGAGCCCCGCGCGGTACGCGGGCCACCGGATGACGTGCACTTCGGGGTCGTCGGCGGTGAAGGGCGCCCCGTCGCGGATCAGGCCGAGGCATTCGTACAGCCGACGCGGCGTGTTGAGGTCGATGACGTCCGGCACGCGGTACACGAAGCCGGCGACCCGGTCGTACGCCTTCTCGAGGTACCACGGGACCTGGTCGTGGGCCACGACCTTCTGCATGATCGTGAACCCGCTCTCCGCGCCGGGCGGCGCGGCCACGGAGGGCTGCGGCGCCGGTTCCGGGAGCGGTGCCGCCTGCGGTTCGGCCGGTGGTACCTCGGCCGGGGCGCTGGGCGCCTCCACGACCGCCGCGGGCTCCGGCTGCGGCGTGACCGGTGCCTCGGCCGTCGTGTCCTGTGGGACATCGCCGGGCGCCGCTTCGGGCGGCGGCGCGGCGGACCGGCCCGCGATCGCGGCGATCTCCTCGGCGGACAGCGCGATCTCGATCGGGGTGCCGGGGTTCACCGACACGTCCCAGCTCGGCTCCGGCCACGCGGCGATGAGGTCGGTGAACTTCGGCATGACGAAGCCCGTCGTGCCGACCGCCTCCTTCATCCAGTCGAAGGAGGTGAACACGAGCACCGACGTTCGGCCGCGAACCGGGACCGCCGACCACGGGAACGCCGGGTCGTTCGGCGGGGTCTGCACCGTCGGCGGCGTACGGCTCCACACGGGCAGGAACACCGATGCCTCGAGCAGCGCGGTGAGACGCAGGGCCGGGTCGTTCCGGGCCTCGAACAGCCGCCGCTCGGCGTCGTTCTGCGCCGGGAAGTCGCTCGTCAGTCGCTCCGCGGCCGCGTCGTCGACCTGCCGCGACAGGGCGATGATGCGCTCGCCGGGGATCGTGGCGCCGATGGGGGAGCCGTCGTTGATGACGAGGTCCCACGCAGGGTCCGGCCAGAAGCGCAGGACCTTGGCGAGGTCGGACAGGACGAACGGGTGGCCGCCCATCGCCTCGCGCATCCGGCTCGGTCCGGTGAACAGCGGGACGACGGTACGCCCGCCGGACTCGCGGGTGTACCACTGGAAGCCCGGCCGCCCGGGGCCCAGCATGAGGTCGCCGCCCTCCACCATGGGCACCCAGATCTGGCGTACGCCCAGGAGCGTCCGGAGGAATCCGTCCCGGTCGTCGCGGGCGGCGGCGTCGTGCAGCAGGCGCTCTTCCTCGTCCAGCGGGACGAACTCGGCGCCGGCCGTGAAGTGGGGAGTGAGGGGCGCGTCGGAGGACGGCACCGGGGCGTCCGGCCGGGCGGCCGCGTCCGGGGACGGTTCGGCGGCGACGGCCGCCTCGTCGGGGCCGGCGGGCATCGGCTCGTCACCGGAGATGACCGGTTGCGGCGCGGTCTCGGCCAGGGGCGGCGTGCCGGGTGCGGGCGGAACCGCGCTCGCCGTGGCGTACGAGAGGTACGGCCGCGTGCCGTCCCCGGACGGCGGCGCGGTGTCCGGGCCGGGCGTCGGCGCGGGGCCGTCCGGCGGCGCCGAGGGAATGCCAGGATCGGGCGCGTCCGGCGCGGGCGGCGTTCCGCCGGGCACGGGCTGATGCACGTCCGGCCACGAAACCGTCGGCACGTCTCCGGCCGGTTTCGGGGCGAAGCTCGGATCCGGGCTCTGCGGCTCGGCCGGTCGTACGGGCGCGGGGGCGGTCTCCGCGGCGGGGGGCGCCGGCGGGGCGGCGTGCTGGTCGGCCGGCGCGGGCTGCGAGCCGGGCGCGTCGTACACGCCGGACGCGGTGTGCACGTCGATGATCGTCGCGGGCCAGGCCGTGGTCGGCTGGGAACCGGCCTCGTCGCCGCCCGGCGCGGCGTGCGCACCGGTGGCCGGGCCGCTTCCGCCCGGGATCGCGTGCGAGCCGAGACCACTGTCCTGGCCGCCGGGCGCGGGGTAACCGCCGGTGGCCGGGCCGGTCCCATCCGGGATCGGGCGCAGGTCGAGACCAGTGTCCTGACCACCGGGTGCGGGATGACCGCTGGTGGCCGGGTCGGTTCCGCCCGGGAGCGCGTGGGGGTCGAGACCGGTGTCCTGGCCACCGGGTGCGAGGTGGCCGCCGGTGGCCGGGTCGGTTCCGTCCAGGGCCGGGCGCGGGTCGAGACCGGAGTCCTGACCGCCCGGCGCGGCGTACGGGCCGGTGTCGGGGCCGCCCGGTGCGGCGTGCGCGACGCCTTCGGCGTCGTGCCCCGCCGGGGCGGTGCCGAGCTCCGGAGCGGGGACCGGCTGAGCGGCCGGGGTGGGAGCCGCCTCCGGGACGTGCGGTCGCTGCTCGGCCCTCACCTGGTCCGCGGTGATCTGGTTGAGGAACCAGGCGGGCAGGTAGGCCTCGATCGGCATCCCGGAGTTGACCGCGAGCCACCAGTCGGCGTCCGGCCAGGACTGCGCCATCTCCACCAGCGACATCCGTACGAATTGCTCGTAGCCGGGGCCGAGGTGGCGGCGCGCCGACTCGACGGACGTGTAGGCGAGCACGTGGGTGCGCCCCTCGTGGACGCTGGTCGGCCACGTGAACGCGGGCTGTCCGGAGGCGTTGGGCTCCGTCTGCGGCACCGGGACGACGAGCTCGGCCACGCTCAGCAGCCTGAAGTAGGCGTTCTGGTCCCCGGCGCGCAGCACCTCGCCAAGCTGCTGCTCCAGTTGGTTAGCGGGCTCCCATGTGTCGGTCATTGGCCACCCCCCGGAAGCTCTTTGCACAAGGTGTCCACCGTACCGGGAGCAAACCGGCGGTGCGCACGAGTACCACCAGTCGATCGGACCAATCAGGACTAATCGGTATCATTTGCCCCTTTTGGCCACGTTACACGCTGCTGTCTCAGGAGTGATCTGCCGCCCCCCGCCGGGGCTCGCCTCCTGCGGTCTTGCCGCCGGCGAGCCCATCTCCTGAGAGCCGGCCACGCCCGGCTGGCCTCATCCGGCCGATCTCACCGGGCCGACCGCGCGGGGTCGGTTGCACCGGGTCCGGCCGGATCGGGGGCGGCACTGGGCCGGCCGCACGGGTCGGCCTCCCGGGCGGACCGCACCGGGCCGACCGCACCGGGCCGGCCGCACCGGGCCCGTTGCACCAGGTCGGCCGCATCCGGGGGGTACCGACTCGGGCCTCGCGGGCGGACCTCCCGGGGCCGACCGCACCGGGTCGGGCTCAGCGGGACAGTCGGCGGAGGGCGGTCAGCAGGCGGTCGATGTGCTCGTCCGTCGTGCCGATGCCGATGCTCGCCCGCAGGGCGGTGCCGTCACCGTCGCCGCAGCCGCCGTCTCCCGCGCCGACCAGCCGCCGGACGAGGGGGTGCGCGCAGAACTTCCCGTCGCGCACGCCGATGCCGTACTCCTCGGAGAGCGCCGTGGCGACGGCACGGGACTCGCGCCCCTCCACGACGAACGACACGATGCCGACGCGCGGATGCCGGTCGCCCCACAGCGACAGCTCCCGTACGCCGGGGATCGCCGCCAGCCCCCTCCGCAGCCGCGCCAGGAGCCGCTCCTCCTCCGCGACGAGGGCGTCCCAGTCGGTCAGCGCCTCGCAGGCGGCGGCGAGGGCGACGACGCCGAGGACGTTCGGCGTGCCGGCCTCGTGCCGCTGCTGCGGGTCGGTGGACCACGTCACGTGCTCGCCGACGCTCGCGGTGGCGCCGCCGCCCAGCAGGTACGGCTCCGCGGCGCGCAGCCAGTCGGCGCGGCCCACGAGGCAGCCGGCGCCGAACGGCGCGTAGAGCTTGTGCCCGGAGAAGGCGACGTAGTCCACGTCGAGCGCGCCCATGTCGAACGGCCGGTGCGGGACGAGCTGCGCGGCGTCCACCGCGATGCGGGCGCCGTGCGCGCGGGCGACGGCGGCGAGCTCGGCGAGGGGCCACAGTTCGCCGGTGACGTTCGACGCGGCGGTGACGACGAGCAGGCGCGGCCCGGACGGCGCCGCGGCGAGGGCCTCCCCGGCGGCCGTGACGGCCGCGGTCGGGGAGTCGGGGGCGGCGAGCCGTACGACCCGGTGGCCGCGCCCCCAGGGCAGCAGGCTCGCGTGGTGCTCGGACTCGAAGACGACGACCGTGGTGCCGTGCGGCAGGGCGTGCGCGAGGAGGTTCATCGCGTCGGTGGTGTTGCGGGTGAACACCACGGCGTCCCGGTGCCAGGCGCCGACGAACTCGCGTACGACGCGACGGGCGCGTTCGTACCGGTCGGTCGTCACCTGCGACGCGTAGCCCGCGCCGCGGTGCACGCTGCTGTAGTAGGGGAGGGCGGCGTCGAGCGCGTCGCGCACCGCCTCCAGACAGGGCGCGCTCGCCGCGTAGTCGAGGTTCGCGTACGAAACGGTGCGGCCACCGGCCACGGGGACGGGAACACCCGCGCCGACGACACGAAGAGTGGGACGGGCGACGGCGGGCAGATCGAGGACAGCGGACAACACGCACCTCCAGCGGGGCCTGGGACCCCACGAGGGGTCCGCGCTTGTCCGGCACGGTCGTGCCGAACCCGGTCATCACCCGGGGCACCCCGCCACGGACGGAGGGTTGCCGGCCAGCAAGCCGGGGCTCAACGCTGGCACTCGTGACCTGATCGGGATTATAGAGCACCGTCCGGACTCTGCCTATTCGCGATCACATGACCGCTTCCGCGCGTCTAATACCGGCAGGCAACGTCGAAGGGAGCGGGTAATGCGGAGTGGATGGCGGTGGCCGGTGGGGGCCGCGCTGGTGGCGGTGTGCGCGGCCGGCTGCGCCGTCGGGACGAACAAGGGCCAGGTGTGCGACGACGCCGTCAAGGCGGTCGGGACCTACAACGCGACGCTCAACCGCATCTCACCGGACGACATCACCGGGTGGAAGCAGGCGGCGGCGACCCTCGCCACCCGGTTCGACGCGCTCGCCCGTGAGTCCGACGACCGGAAGGTCAAGCGCACGCTGAGCGGCATGGCCACCGAGTGGCGGGGTGTCAGCACCGGCATGACCCCGCGCGACATCTCCGGAATGCAGGCGGCCGTCCAGCGGCAGCCGGCCGCCCTGGCCAAGGCCTGTCACTGAGGCCGGCGGCAGCCGGCCGCCCTGGCCAAGGGCCGTCACTGAGGTCCGAGCGCCCGCGGGCGCTCGGATCGCTCACTCCGAGCCGGAGTCGTACACCCGGCCCGTCGGCTGGCCGGTCGGCGGGCCGCCGGGGGGCGGGCCGCCGGTCGGCGGGGGCGACGGGTGCGTCGGCGGCGACGGGTGCGTCGGCGCCGACGGCCGAGTCGTCCGGGGCCGCGAGAAGGTCGGGTACGGCCGCGGCTGGACGGGTGCGTACGACGGCGGCCACTGACGCTGGCCGACGTACACCGAGGGGTCGCCGAACTGCTTCACCGACATGTTCTCGTCGGCCTTGACGAGGTAGTCGTGCCAGATCTTGGCCGGCAGGTCGCCGCCGTACGCGGAGTAGCCGGGCAGGCTGAGCGCCTTGTTGTCGGTCCGGAAGACGGCCACCGAGGTCGCGAGCTGCGGGATGAACCCGTTGAACCAGATCTGCTTGCCGCTGGACGTGGTGCCGGTCTTGCCGGCCGCGTTCCGGTCGGGCAGCGCGGCCTTGTAACCGGTGCCGTTGTCGACGACCTTCTGCATGGCGTACGTCGCGTCACGGGCGACCTGCTTGCTGAAGACCCGGGTGCCGTCGGTCGGCTCGGTGCGCTTCTTGCCGTCCCGGTCGGTGACCGACCGGATGACGTGCGGGGCGTGGTACACGCCCTCGGAGGCGAAGGCGGCGTACGCGGCGGCCTGCTGCTCCACGCTGACGTCGATGACGCCGAGCGGGAACGTCACGGCGGTGTTCGCCCCGTTGGCGGTGAGCTGCGACTCGGGGATGCCGAGCTTCTCCGCCATCTTCATCACCTTGTCGTTCCCGATCTTCTGGGCGATGTTGACGTAGGCGGTGTTGATGGAGTTCTGCGTGGCGGTGACGAGGTTCACCGGGCCGAAGTCCTCGTTGTTGTCGTTCTGGATCGGCTTGTCGCTGCCGTCGAACGTCTGGTCGTTGCTGCCGTCGACGTAGTCGTCCAGCGACATCCCGTCGTCCAGGGCCGCCGCCAGCACGTACGGCTTGAACCCCGATCCCGGCTGCACCTTGGCGTCGAACGCGGAGTTGAACGCCTGGTCCAGGTAGTCCTTGCCGCCGTAGAACGCGTTGACCTCGCCGTTGGACGGGTCGATCGACACCAGGCCCGCCATCACCTTCTTGGAGACGCCGGAGGGCATGGCGTCCTCGACCGCCTTCTTGGCGTCGTCCATCAGGTCCTTGTCGAACGTCGTGCGGACCTTCAGGCCGCCCTTGGCGATCTGGTCGTCGGTGTAGCCCATGCGCTTCAGCTCGGCCTTGACGAGCTCGTACACGTAGCCCTTCTGGCCGCCGTAGATGTCCTTCGTCTTCTGCTTGATCGGCGTGGGGAACCGCATGGCCGCCGCCTCCTGCGGCGTGATGCTCTTCATCTGCACCATGCCGTCGACGACGTACTTCCAGCGCGCCTGCATGTACGGCAGGGCGCCCTTCACCGACAGGTCACCGGCGTAGGTCGGCACCTGGATGGCCGCCGCGAGGTACGCGCCCTCGGCCGGGGTGAGCTTTTGGACGTCCTTGCCGTAGTACGCCTGCGCGGCCGACTCGATGCTGTAGGAGTCGCGGCCGAAGTAGATGGTGTTGAGGTAATTCTGGAGGATCCAGCTCTTGTCCTTCTCGCGCCCGACCTTGAGCGCGATCATGATCTCCTTGAGCTTCCGCGACGCGGTGCGCTGCTGGCTGAGGCCGCTGTAGTAGTTGCGGACCATCTGCTGGGTGATGGTGGACCCGCCCTGTAGCGACCCGCCGGTCGCCGTGGCCCAGAACGCCCGCGCGGTGCCCTTGAAGGACACGCCGGGGTCGCTGTAGAAGCTGCGGTTCTCCGCCGAGATGACGGCGTCCCGGACCGGCTTCGGCACCTGGGACAGGGGCACCGGCTGGCGGTTCTTGCCGGTGCGGAGCAGGACGCTGCCGTCGCTGTAGTAGAAGACCGACGCCTCCTTCACGGCGTCGGGCTGCGCGGAGCTCGGGACCGGCGTCATCAGGTAGGCGACGACGAACGCGGCGACGGGCAGCAGGATCAGCACGCCGAGGACGTACGTCGTGCGGCGGAGCCACTTGGCCCGCCGGCTCCGCTGCTTCTTCGGTTTCTTCGGCGGCTTGGACTTCTCGCCCTCAGGCAGGGCGTGCACGGCGGTCATGGTCGACGGGCTTTCGCCGACCATGACCGCTGACGGGCTGCCCGCCGTGGGTCGCACGGCCGGGGCGATGCCGGGTCGAGGGTCGGTGTCGGGTCGAGTGGCGTCATGGTGATCAGCGGCTCCGGACTCGACGGGTGTTGCCGATTCGGCGGCGCCGCGCGGATCGGCCGCGTCCTCCGGTCCTGCCGCAGCCTCGAGCCCGTCGGCGCCTCCATTGTTGGACGCGCCGGACGGCTCGGAAGTTGGCGTAGACCCTGACTGCGTTGCGAATTCACCGGCGTCGGCGCCGGTGTCCTTGTCACTCACTCGTCCCCCGTGACCTGCGTGAACCCTCGAACTTACCGTTAGGGTCGCGCGGTACGGATCGGCGTTCCCGGCGTTCGGGGGCTTGACGATCCTATGCCACGGAGGATAAAGAGCCCGTCAGCCCCTGGTGAGCACCGTGCCGATCAACCGCGCCACCTCACGCGCCACGGCGTCCCGCCCCGGCGCCAGATATTTTCGGGTGTCCACAACCGTCGGATGGTCGGCCAGATATGCCCGGACCGCGTCGGTGAAAACCTTGTTGAGGTGTGTGGCGATGTTCACCTTGACGATCCCCGCTTCGACGGCGCGCGTCAGGTCGGCGTCGGGCACGCCGGAGGATCCGTGCAGGACGAGCGGCACCGGTACGGCGTCGCGGAGCCGCGCGATGAGGTCGAGGTCCACCGACGCGGTCCGGTCGGTCATCGCGTGCGAGGTGCCGACCGCGACCGCGAGCGCGTCGACGCCGGTCGCCGCGACGAAGCGGGCCGCCTCCTCCGGGTCGGTACGCGCGCCGGGCGCGTGCACGCCGTCCTTGCCGCCCACCTCGCCGAGCTCCGCCTCGACCCACACGCCGTGGTCGTGGCAGTGGGCGGTCATCTCGGAGGTCGTGGCGACGTTGGCGTCGTAGTCCAGCGCGGACGCGTCGAACATCACCGAGCCCAGGCCGAGCCCGACCGCCTCCCGTACGAGCTCGGGGGAGGTCGCGTGGTCCAGGTGCACGGCGACGGGGACCTTCGCGGCGCGCGCCGCGGCGAGGCAGGCCACCGCGATCGGCTCGAGGGCCGAGTGGTAGCGCACGGCGTTCTCGCTGATCTGCAGGATGACCGGACGGCCCGCCGCCTCGGCCCCCGCGATCAGCGCCTCGGTGTGTTCGAGCTGGATGACGTTGAAGGCGCCGACGCCCTGCCCGGCGACGACGAACTCTCCTGCGGAGACGAGAGGCATCTGCGGAATCCTTCGTAGGCGGCGGGATCGTAGGAACCCGCGACGGGGGCGAGTACGGCCGCGGCCGACAGGGCGGCGGCGTCCTTGAGCAGGTCCGGCCACGGCGTTCCGACGCCGGCGGCGAGCGCGGCGACGACCGAGTCCCCCGCGCCGGTCGGATTGCCGCTGACCACCCGCGGCGGGGGCACGCGGTGAACCTCGTCACCGGTGACGGCCATGAGGCCGTCGGCGCCGAGCGAGACGACGACGGCGCGCGCCCGCAGCGCCCGTGCCCCCGCAACCGGGTCGTCCGTGCCGGTCAGCTCGGTCAGCTCGGCGGCGTTCGGCTTGACGGCCCAGGCGTACGGCGCGGCGTGCCGCAGGGCCTCACCGGACGTGTCGACGATGACGGGCACGTCGCGCCGGGCGAGCCGGGCGACGGCGTCCTGCGGCACGCCCGGTGGCAGGCTGCCGGAGATGACGACGACGTCGGCGTCGGGGATGCGGGCCTCGAGGGCCGCCCACTCCTCCGGGGTGACGACCGGGCCGGGCTCGTTGAGGAGCGTCGCGTCGCCGCCGGCGACGACGGTGACCGTACGGCGGGTCTCCCCGGCGATGGGGACCAGGTCGTGCGCCAGCCCGGCGGCGTCGAGGTCGGCGCGGACGGCGTCACCCGTCGCCCCGCCGGCCAGGCCGAGGACGAGGACGTCGTGGCCGAGCGACCGCAGCACGCGCGCGACGTTCACGCCCTTGCCGCCCGCGCGGGTGTGCACGGTCTCGACCCGGTGGGTGCCGCCCGGCCGCAGCTCCGGCACCTCGTACGTCACGTCGAGCGCGAGGTTCGGCGTGACGGTGACGATCACGCCGTCACCACGCTCTGGACCCGGAGGTCCGTGTCGAGCAGCACCAGGTCGGCGCGGAGCCCGGGGGCGATGGCGCCCCGGTCCGTGAGACCGAGCAGCGTGGCCGGGGTCGTCGAGGCGAGGCGTACGGCCTCCTCCAGTGCGACACCGGACGCCCGCACCGTCTGCCGGAAGATCGCCGCGGTCGTCGCCGTGCTGCCGGCGATCGAGCCGCCCTCGGCCAGCCGGGCCACGCCGTCGCGCACCTCGACGTCGAGCCCGCCGAGCGTGTACTCGCCGTCGGACATGCCCGCCGCCGCGATGGAGTCGGTGACCAGCGCGGTCCGCGCGCCGCCCGCGACCCGGGCGACGTGCGCCACGATCGCGGGGTGCAGGTGCACGCCGTCGCCCACGAGCTCGACCACGACCTCCGGCGCCTCGAGCAGCGCGAGGATCGGTCCCGGCTCGCGGTGGTGCAGCGGCCGCATCCCGTTGAACAGGTGGGTGGCGACCCGCGCGCCCGCCCGTGTCGCCTCGACCGCGACCTCGTACGTCGCGTCGGTGTGCCCCACGGCGGGGACCACCCCGGCGTCGCGGACGCGGCGCACCGCGTCCAGGCCGCCGTCGAGCTCGGGCGCGAGCGTCATCATGCGGACGTTCGGGACCTTGAGCAGCCGCTCCACGGTGGCGGGGTCGGGGTCGCGCAGCAGCGTGGGGTCGTGAGCGCCCTTGCGGGCGACGGACAGGAACGGCCCCTCGTAGTGGATCCCCGCGAGCACGCCGTCGTCGGCCAGCTCGGCGAGCACGGACGCCCGGCGTTCCAGCTCGGCGGGGGACGCGGTGACGAGGCTGGCGACCAGCGTCGTGGTGCCGTGCTCCAGGTGGAACGCCGCCGCCCGTACGCACTCGTCCGGGTCCGCGGAGTCGAACGACGCGCCGCCGCCGCCGTGGCAGTGGATGTCGACGAAGCCGGGAACGATCACATGGGCGTGCCGGTCGGCGCGCTCCGGCCGGCCCTGTTCGACGTGCGTGATCCGGCCGTCCTCGACGCCGACCCATCCGGGTTCGAGGATCCCGCCGGGGGTGACGACCTTGTCCGCGCTCAGCACCGTCATCGTCGTCATCGTCGCTCCAATAGGTCGCGTGCCCACAGACCGGCTCCCACACACCCGGCCTCGTCGCCGAATGTCGCGATCGTAAGGCGCGGCCGGCGATGGAAGGTGAGCCGTCCGGTGAGGTCGTCGGAGAGCGGGCCGAGCAGGAGGTCACCCGCCCGCGACAGGCCCCCGCCGATGACGATCACCTCGGGTGCGACGAGCGCGGTGGCGGCGGCGAGCGCGGTGCCGAGGAAACCGATCGTCTCGGCCCAGATCGCCGCCGCGTCGGCGTCGCCCTCGCTCACCAGGGCCGCGACCTCACCGGCGGTCGCGTCCCGGCCCGTACGGCGTGCGTAGCGGCGGCCGACCGCCGCGGCGGACGCGACGGCCTCCAGGCAGCCGGTGCCGCCGCAGACGCACGGCTCGTCGACGCCGACGGACATGTGCCCGATCTCCCCGGCGTAGCCGTTGCCGACGCACAGGTGTCCGTCGATCACCATCGCCGCCGCGATGCCGGTGCCGATCGGGATGACCAGCGAGTTGCGGGCGCCCTGCGCGGCGCCGAGGCGTATCTCGGCGGTGCCCCCGGCGCGTACGTCGTGGCCGACCGCGACCGGCAGTCCGGTGCGCTCGGCGATCAGGTCGCGGAACGGGACGTCGCGCCAGCCGATGTTCTCCGACCAGGCGGCCACGCCGCGCTCGTCGTCGACGATGCCGGGCACCGCGAGGCCGACGGCCTCTGCGGTGCCCGCCTGCTCGACCAGCTCTGCCACGGTCTCCAGCACGGCGTCCACCGCGGCCTCGCCCCGCGGCGTGGGCCGGCGGAGGGCGGAGACCCGGTCGAGGCCGGGGGAGAGGACCGCTCCCTTCATCGACGTGCCGCCGACGTCGAGAGCGACGATCACTTCAGCACGACCGAGCGGGTCAGCGACCGCGGGCGGTCGGGGTCGAGTCCCTTCGCCTCGGACTGGGCGACCGCCACCCGCTGCGCGACGATCAGGTGCGCGAGCGGGTCGAGGTCGCTGGTCACGAACGTCGCGCCGGTCGCGGCGACGTCGTCGGCCAGACCCTCCGGAGCGGTACCGAACATCCAGGTCAGCCGGCCCGGCTGGGCGATGCTGATCGGGCCGTGGCGGTACTCCATCGCCGGGTAGGACTCGGTCCACAGCTGCGCGGCCTCGCGCGCCTTCAGCGCCGCCTCGTCCGCCAGGCCGTTGGTCCAGCCCCGGCCGAGGAAGCTGATCTGCTCGGCGGCCACCCACTCGGGGTCCAGCGGCTGGGCCAGCGCCCGCTCGGCGTCGTCGGCGGACACCGCGTCGCCGATGGAGGCCCGCAGCAGCGCCAGCGCCGTCGTGGCGAAGCGGGTCTGCACCACGGACTTCTCGTCGGCGAAGTCGAGGATCACTTGCCGCGTGCCGGCGGCGAACGGCGCGTCGTGGATCGCGGTGATCGCCGTGACGTTCGGCAGGCGCTCGACCGCCTCGAGCACCTCGGTGGTGGTGCCGGATCGGCTGATGGCGACATACCGGTCATAGTCGCGGCCGAAGGGGAGCTCCGAGGCGGGGAAGGCGTCGGTGACGCCCAGGCCCCGGCTCTCGCGCAACCCCGCGTACGCCCTGGCCATGTACAGGGACGTGCCGCAACCGAACACGGCGACCCGCTCGCCGTCACGGGGAAGTACGTCCCGTGCGTCGGCCAGCCGGTCAGCCGCCAGCCGCCAGCAGGAGGGCTGACTCTCGATCTCGGCCAGTACGTGTTGCTGCGCCAATCCCGCCTCCGCGTTTGCTCGTTATTGAGCGATTCGTGCTTGCATCATGCACTAATGAACACGAAGTCGCCAACAGTCCTGAGCAGATGATGCGCGGGAGGCGGCGGACGGGTCACTCGTCGTCCCGCGGATGGTGCCGGCTGAGGTTGCGCTCCAGGAGGGACAGGCGGGCGGCCACGCCCGACCGTGCCGCCGGCGATCTCCGGCAACCGGCCGTCCTCCTCCTTCGGCCGGACCGGCGCCCGGTCCATCGCCGCCTGCGCGGCGAACAGGCACGGCGTGCGGCAGATGGCGACGCCCACGCCGAGGTCGCTCAGGTCGGACAGCGAGGCGTCGGTGGAAAGGCCGGCCGGAGCCGCTGGACGAAGCCCACCAGGTCCGGCCAGGCGATGAAGCCGATGTCGGGAAGGCCGTAGTACGAGGCCGCGAACCCGAACCCGAACCCGAATCCGGAGACGGACAACCCGTCATGGTGGCGGGCCGCCATGGACGCCGAGAACATATGAGCGGTGTGACCGATTCGGCGTCGATCGCGCTTCGGAGACGGTCTCCGGCCTCATTTCGCCGCGCCGACCGTACGGACCGGCCGGAATGCGCCTCCATGTGTTCCCCCCGTGCGCTCGTCCGAGCTCGGCGTCCCCGTGGCGAGGGTCCTGCGCGCCGCCCCGCGCCGCCCACGGTAAAGGCGCGGTAATGACGGTGGCGCCGGCGCGTCGGTAAAGGGTCGCTGACCCTGCATCGGAGATATCGCGGAATCGTCCGAAAAGCGGCTGAAAAATCGCGGAAAGCCGGCTCCGGATCTGCCGATCGTGGCGGCGAAAGACGGGTTTGCCGGTGGTGTTGCCGGCGTCCGTGGCTTGTCACTTCTGTGAGGAGTGCGGCGGTCAAGGTGTGCGAATGTTGCGTAGATCACAAAGATACTCGCCAGTAACGTTCCGCTGACCCGCGATGTCAGAAGGAGGGTCAGATGGCGGAACAGGCCGTTGCGGTCGACACGAATGCTCCGTGGGGAGCGCGGATGGGCATCGGCGACCGAGTGATCGTCGGAATCTTCGTGGGGATTCCGTTCATCGCCGTGATCGTGTCCGTCGCCGCCCTGTGGGGCTGGGGCGTGACCTGGCACGATCTGGTGATCGGCGCGGTGATGTACGTGATCGCCGGGCACGGCATCACGATCGGTTACCACCGGCTGTTCACCCACAAGGCGTTCAAGGCCGCCCGCCCGCTGAAGGCGGCGCTCGCCGTGGCCGGCACGATGGCGGTCGAAGGCGACGTGATCACCTGGGCCGCCGACCACCGCCGCCACCACCAGTTCTCCGACCGGCCGGGGGACCCGCACTCGCCCTGGCGGTTCGGCAAGACCGTCCCGGCCCTGGTCAAGGGCATGATCTGGGCGCACGTCGGATGGACGTTCAACAACCCGAAGACCAACCAGCGCCGCTACGTCCCCGACCTGCTCGCCGACGCCGACCTGCGCCGGGTCGCGCAGTGGCAGCCGCTGATCGTGCTGTTCTCCTTCGCGGGTCCCGCCGTCGCGGGCGGCCTGTGGGGCTCCGGCACCTGGGACGGCGGCGCCGCCTGGTCGGCCTTCTTCTGGGCCGGGCTCGTCCGCATCGGCCTGCTGCACCACGTCACCTGGTCGATCAACTCGATCTGCCACGTCGGCGGTGAGCGGCCCTTCCGGTCCCGCGACCGGTCCGGCAACGTCTGGTGGCTCGCCCCGCTGTCGGGCGGCGAGTCGTGGCACAACCTGCACCACGCCGACCCGACCTGCGCGCGGCACGGCGTCCTGCGCGGCCAGCTCGACTCCAGCGCCCGGCTGATCTGGCTCTTCGAACGCCTCGGCTGGGCCCGAGACGTCCGCTGGCCGGACGAACAGCGGCTCGCCGCACGGGCCGGCGCCGACTGAATCGACCGAGTCGGCGGCATCCGCCGACCGAGCCCGCCCCCGTCGTGCACGATCGGCCGGTGAAGGGTGTGTTGACCGTGGTGAGGAGACAGGACGCCGAATCCCGGCCATGGCTGGCCGTCCCCCGAGGCACGGCCGCCTGGCTGCGTCCTCTCGTCGGGCCGCTGGCGGACGAGGTGATCGCCGAGATCGGATCCCGGGCTGCCCGAGTTCGACCGCCCGGAGGACGACGTCTTCCAGCACCAGCAACGGCTCGCGGTCGAGGGCGCGCTCCGCCAGTTCGTCGACCTGCTGGAGAACCCGCGCGCCCCCTGGGAGAGCATCGCCTCGGTGTACCGGACGATCGGGGCCTGGGAGGCCGACCAGGGCCGGAGCCTCGACGCCCTGCAGCGATCCCTCAGGGTGGGCGCCCGGCTGGCCTGGCGCCGGATCGCCGACCAGTGCGACTCGCCCGACGTGCTCGGCCCGCTGGCCGAGGCCATCTTCCTCTTCCTCGACGAGATCGCCGCCGCCGCCTCCGAGGGGTACCTCAAGGCGATCGGGCGGGCCGCCGGCGAGGTCGAGCGCCGCCGGCGCAGGCTTCTGGGCCTGCTCCTGTCCGACCCGCCCGCGTCGCCGGAAGAGGCCGCGGAGGTCGCCCGGATCGCCGGCTGGGCCCTGCCCCGTACGGTCGCGGGCGTCGCGCTGCACGAGCGCAAGCAGGACCAGTTCACCCCGCTGACGCTTCCACCGGACGTGCTGGTCGACACCGACGGCCCGCAGCCGTACCTGCTGCTGCCCGACCCGGACGGCCCGGGACGCTCCCGGATCCTCGAGGCCATCGACGTCGACTGGATCACCGCCGTCGGCCCGACCGTCCCGCTCCGCTCCGCGGCGAGCTCGCTGCGGTGGGCCCGGGAGGCCCTCGCCCTCGTCCGGCGCGGAATCATCTCCCCAGACGGCCTGATCCGCTGTAGCGACCATGAGGCGACGCTCGTCATCTTCCGCGACGAGGACTTCATCCGGAACGTCGCCGCCGGACGGCTCGCCCCCCTCGACGCCCTGCGCCCCGGGCAGCGTGAACGCCTCGCCGAGACGCTCCTCGCCTGCCTGCAGCGCGGGTTCAACGCGAACGAGGCCGCCGAACGCCTCCACATCCACCCGCAGACCGTGCGGTACCGCCTCCGGCAGCTCGAGGACCTGTTCGGGGAGCGCCTGTACGACACCGACCGGCAACTCGCGCTCGAGATGGCGCTGCACGCCTGGCTCGCGCTCACCCGCGCCGACGAGGCCTGATCCCGCGGTCTCGCGAATCCCGACGCGACCGGCGAGCCACCCACCGTCGTTGGCCGCCTTCGGACAGGAGACGTTGCGGCTACTAACGAGATACGTAGTGTGATAGTCATGTGACGGTGCGCTACAGGTCGGCGCACGCGCGTCTCGTCAACGGCAAGCCATGGAGACGGTCATGCTCGTGTTCACCCTCGCTGTAGCCGCGGCCGTCGGGGCCGTGTTCGCGGCCGCGTTCCTCTTCCGGAAGGCACGGCACGGCGCCGACGACCGGGGACCGGCCAGCACGACCGCGGGTCACGCGGGCTCGATGCTGTCCTCCCTCTTCCTGCTCGTCTTCGCCATCGCCATCGTGGTCCCGTGGACGACGGCCGACTCCGCCCGGCAGAACACCCAGGCGGAGAGCCAGGCGATCGTCGACGCCTACTGGGCCGCCGCGGCGCTGCCCGCCCCGGCCGGCACCCAGATCCAGGCGTCACTCCGCGACTACGTGCGCTTCGTCGTCGACAACGAGTGGAACGTCATGAAGCAGGGGCGGCTCAGCCAGGAGGGCTGGGCGCGCCTGGACACGCTGCGCGCCCAGGTCACCGGCCTGCAGGTCTCCGGCAACAACGCGGAGACCGCCCGCAGCAGCCTCCTCGACCGCATCCGCGACATGTCGGCCGCCCGCGGCCAGCGCGCGGTCGACGCCAAGAGCGCCCCGCCGAGGGGCCTGCTGGCACTCACCATCGTCACGGGGATCCTCGTCGGCGCGTTCCCGTTCCTCGCCGGGGCCCGGCCCCGGGGGACGGCCCTCATCCCGGCGGCCGCGATGGCCGCGATGCTCGCCGTCGGGGTCTACCTCGCGTTCGACATCTCCCACGTGTTCAACGGCGCGCTCCGCGTCAAGCCCGACGCGTTCACGTCGGCGCAGCAGGAGTTCCCCCGCATCCCTGAGAGCCGGTGACCCATGCGCGCACGCGGCATCAGCGTTCTGGCCACGGGTTCGCTCATCGGGCTCATGGCGAGCCCCGCCCTGGCCGACGACGGGCCCCACTCCACCCGGTCCCGCACGCCCGGCCCGATGCACCGGGCCTCCGCGACGGAGTCCTCCGACGGCCCTCGCTCCGCGGGCCCGCCGACCGCCGACAGGGACCGCTCGACCCGGTCCCGCACGCCCGGCGAGGGACACCGGGCCTCCGCGACGGAGTCCTCCGACCGCGCTCTCCCCGCCACCCCGCCGGCCGACGACGGAGCCCGTTCCAGGTCCCGGACGCCCCGATCGGTGCGCCGGGCCTCTGCCACGAGATCCTCCGGGGGCCCGCCCTCCGCAGCCCCGGCGGCCGACGCCGGGGCCCGCTCCACCCGATCCCGTACGGTCGGCGAGGCGGCGACCGACGGCGGGGCCCGCTCCGCCCGGTCGCGCGCGGTCGGCGAGGGGCGCCGGGGCTCCTCGGCAGAGCCCTCCGACGGGCCTCTGCCGGAAGGCCCGCTCGCCGGGGGCCTCCTGGGGGGTCTGCTGTCCGGCGGCCCGGCCTCCGCCGACGCGCCCCCCGACGGCGCGGCGTCCCGGGGTCCGGACTCCGGCGGGCCGTCCGCCGCCGATCCCGCATGGCCGTCGTCCCCGTCATCCCGGCCCGCCACGCGACCGGCCCGTGAGGATCCGGCCGATCCGCGTGAGCCGCAGCCATCCCGTCCGCCCGGTCGGCAGGCCTCGGCGCGCACCCACCCCGCCGATCGCGTTCCCGGCCGGTCCGGCACACCGGCCGAGCGGCGGCTCGCCGTGACAGGTTCCGGCGGGGCCGGGCTGCTGCCCGTCACCGTCGGGGACCCCGGGCCGCTCTCCGTCGCCGTGGGCGGTCTCCTGCCGCTCTCCGTCACCGCGGGCACTCCCCGGCCGGTCTCCGTCGCGGTGGGCGGGCCGCAGCCGCTGCTCGCCGTGACGCTCTCGGTATGCCTCGACCTGGACCTGCTGCACGCCCTGGACGTCCGCCTCGCCATCGGACCCTGCGGGCGCGCCGCACCACCGCCGCCCCCGCCGCCACCGGCACCACCGGCTCCGCCGCCCCCCACCTCGCCGCCGGCGCCTCCGCCGACGCCCCCGCCGACCCCGACGCCCCCGCCGCACCCCGCGCCGCCCGCCGCACCCCCGGCCGCGTCGCCCGCCCCGGTGGTCCCGGTCGCCGTCCGGCCGGTCGCGCCGCGTCCGGCGGCCCCGCCGCCGCGGACGGCGCCGAGCCGCCCGACGGCGCCGTCGTCGTCCGTCGCGGCGCCGGAGCCGAGGAAGCCCACGGCCGTGTACGTGCCGCATCGCAAGAAACCGCTGGCCACGGTGACGGTCATCGTCGTCCTGGCGGTCATCGTCGCCGTCGGCGCGGGGCTCGCCTTCGCCACCGTGTGACGCCGCAGCCGCGACGCGGCCGGCCGGCTCAGCCGGCTGAGCCGGCAGGCATGCGGATCCCTGGCGAGGGGGGGGGGCGGCGGGGGGGCCCGCCGCCCGGGGGGGGGGCGCCCCCTCGCCAGCGATGGGTCGATCAGACGTCGTAGTACAGCTCGAACTCGTGGGGGTGCGGGCGGAGCCGGATCGGGTCCAGCTCGTTCTCGCGCTTGTAGGAGATCCACGTCTCGATGAGGTCCGGCGTGAACACGCCGCCCTCGAGGAGGTAGTCGTGGTCGGCCTCGAGCGCGTCGAGGACGGCCTCCAGCGAGCCCGGGACCTGCGGGATGTTGCGCGCCTCCTCGGGCGGCAGCTCGTACAGGTCCTTGTCCACCGGCTCCGGCGGCTCGACCTTGTTCTTGATGCCGTCGAGGCCGGCCATCAGCATGGCGGCGAACGCGAGGTACGGGTTGGCGGACGGGTCCGGGACGCGGAACTCCAGGCGCTTGGCCTTCGGGTTCGACCCGGTGATCGGGATGCGGACGCAGGCCGAGCGGTTCCGCTGCGAGTACACCAGGTTTACCGGCGCCTCGTAGCCCGGGACCAGGCGGTGGAAGGAGTTCACCGTCGGGTTGGTGAAGGCCAGCAGCGACGGGGCGTGCTTGAGCAGGCCGCCGATGTAGTACCGGGCGGTGTCGGACAGGCCCGCGTAGCCGACCTCGTCGTAGAAGAGCGGCGAGCCGTCCTTCCACAGCGACTGGTGGCAGTGCATGCCGGAGCCGTTGTCACCGAAGATCGGCTTGGGCATGAAGGTGACGGTCTTGCCGTGCTGCCGGGCGACGCTCTTGATGATGTACTTGTAGAGCATCATCTTGTCGGCCATGGTCAGCAGCGTGTCGAACCTGATGTCGATCTCCGCCTGACCGGCGGTGCCGACCTCGTGGTGCTGCATCTCGGTCTCGATGCCGCACTCGATGAGCTGCCGGACCATCTCCGAGCGCAGGTCGGTGAAGTGGTCCATCGGCGGGACCGGGAAGTAGCCGCCCTTGAACCGCGGCTTGTAGCCGAGGTTGCCGCCGTCCTCCTTGCGGCCGGTGTTCCACGCGCCCTCGATGGAGTCGATGTGGAAGTACGACTCGTGCGCCTTCGTCTCGAAGCGCACGTCGTCGAAGATGTAGAACTCCGCCTCCGGGCCGAAGAACGCCGTGTCCGCGATGCCGGTGCCGCGCAGATAGTCCTCCGCCTTGCGGGCGACGTTGCGCGGGTCACGGGTGTACGGCTCGCCGGTCAGCGGGTCGTGGACGAAGAAATTGAGGTTCAGCGTCTTGTGCTGGCGGAACGGGTCGACTACAGCCGTCGACGGGTCCGGCAGCAGCAGCATGTCCGACTCGTGGATCTCCTGGAACCCGCGGATGGACGAGCCGTCGAACATCAGCCCGTCGGTGAAGACGTTCTCTCCGAAGTTCTCCACCGGGAACGTGAAGTGCTGCGTCGTGCCGGGCAGGTCCGTGAACCTGCAATCGACGAACTGCACCCCTTCGCTCCTGATGAAGTTCAGGACCTCTTCGGCGTTGTTGAACATCCAACCTCCTTGGGGCGCTCTAGTGCGGTTAGAACGTTAGGTACCCGCCGTTTCCAAGCCATGTCCCATGTGTTTCGCGTGTGTTACGGCCACCCTGGAACCGTTGGAACGCGGTTCGGCGGCTAACTTTGAGGGTATGAGTGAACGTCGCCGCTCGATCGGATCGTGGATCGAAGGGGCTCGCGCGGCAGGTGTGGACCTGGGTCGCCCCGGGGAGCGGATGGGTCTCCCGCGCGAGGGGGCGGGCGCTGTGGCCGGGTACGGACGGCGGCTGGGCGCCCTGGTGATCGACTGGCTGATCGCGCTGGCGATCGCCGCCGCCCTGGCGGGCGCCCTGCACGTCGGCCCGCAGACCCGTAGCCTCCTCACGCTCCTGGTGTTCGGCGTGATGGCGTGGCTGCTCACCGGGCTGGTCGGGACGACGTTGGGCAAGCGGCTGTGCGGGCTGCGGGTCGTCCGCGTCGACGGCCGCCCGGTCGGGCCGTTCTGGTCCCTGGTGCGCACGGTGCTCCTGGTCCTGGTCGTGCCCGCGCTGATCTGGGACCGCGACTACCGTGGCCTGCACGACCGCGCGGCCAACACCGTCGTCGTACGCCTCTGACCGAGGTCGGCCGGAGGCGCCGGGCTCAGCGGGTGCGCGGCTTGGGGCCTTTCGGCATCCGGACGCCCTTCGGGATCGGGCCCTTCGGCATCTGCATCGCCTGCGGCAGCGCGTTGAGACGGTCGATCAGCTCGCTGACCTGCTCCTTCTTCAGGTTGCGCGGCAGCTTTGTGAGGTGGCGCTGCAGCTTGCTGATCGGAATCTGGCCCTCTTCGGAGCCGACCTGGATGTCGTAGATCGGCACCTCGGAGGCGGCCCGCGAGATGCGCTTCTTCTCGGCGCCGATCAGCTTGCCGACCCGCGACCGCGGGCCCTCCGACAGCAGGATCACGCCGGGCACGCCGATGACGCGGTGCACGACGTCCATGTTGCGGTTGGCCTGGACGGCCGGGGTGACGACCCAGCGGCCCCGCATGTTCTCCACCAGCGAGGCGGCGGCGCCCGGCCGGCCCTCGAGCATGGCGTACTGCGTGCGCTGCGCCATCTGGCTGAACACGATCATGCCGACCAGGAGGGCGACCAGGACGCCCAGCGGGATCAGGAACAGCTCCTGACCGAGGGCCAGCCCGAGGACCACGAAGACGACGAGAGTGCCGAGCGCGGACGCGAAGACGATCGGCATCGCCTTCGGGTTGGCCTGGTGGACCAACGAGGCGACCATGCGAATCTGCTTGAGGCGACCGGTCCGCTCGTCCTGCGTGCCGTCCTGGGGCTTCTTTGGCATGGATGGAAGGATACGAGGGTTCGGGACCCGAGTCGAAAGCGGGCCAGTGCGGCGTTAACAAATTTCGATCCAGCCACAGGGCGTGTAAAGCGTTGACATGATCCGGTTCGCCGTCTTAGCGTCCCGAAGCAGGTTTCCGCTGCTCTTGGAGTCGTCATGGCCTGGTCCGATGTACGTGCTTCGGTATGGAAGGTTCCGCTTCTCGTGTCAGCTGGTCTCGCCACGGTCGTGGCGACCACGGCGCCCGGCTCGGCGGAGGTGACCCCCGCAGAACAGTCGCGCGTCGCCTATCACCAGTGGACGTCGGCGCGCGACTTCGCCGCCGGCTCCTCCGAAGGAGTGCGCCGCCTGGGGTCGGGCGCGCTGACGATCGCCCATCCCGTCGGCACCACCACCTACACGGACCCGTACGGCGCGGGCACCAAGACCTGGGACTACGCCCGCTGGACCTCCCCGAACGTCTCCATCGGGTTCGGGGCCAGCCAGCTCATCGCGTCCTGGAACGCCAGCACGCCGCACGGCAGCTGGCTGCAGGTGGAGATGCGCGGGCACACCGGCACGGGCGCCGAGACGAAGTGGTACGTCATGGGCCGCTGGGCGGCCGACGACCCGGGCGAGGGCGGTGACATCAACCGCACCTCGGTCCCAGGGCAGAAGGACGACAACGGCAACGTCGACATCGACACCTTCGTCGCCAAGAACTCCCTCACGTCGTACCAGCTCCGCGTGACGCTCTACCGGCTGCCCGGCGGGCACGTCCGCCCGGTGCTGCGCTCGGTCGGCGCGATGGCCTCGCTGGTGCCGTCCCGCACGACGGTGCCGGTGAGCCCGCTCGGCGGGGCGGAGGGCATCGAGCTGAAGGTGCCGACGTACTCCCAGGAGATCCACAAGGGGCAGTACCCGCAGTACGACAACGGCGGCGAGGCGTGGTGCAGCCCGACCTCGACCTCCATGGTCGTCTCCTACTGGAAGCGCGGGCCGTCCAAGAAGGATCTGTCCTGGGTCGACCCGTCGTACGCCGACCCGCAGGTCGACTACGCCGCCCGCAACGTCTACGACTACAACTACCAGGGCGCGGGCAACTGGCCGTTCAACCCGGCGTACGCCGCCCGCTTCGGCCTGAACGGGTTCATCACCCGGCTGCGCTCGCTCACCGAGCTGGAGCAGTTCATCAAGGCCGGCATCCCGGTCGTGACCTCGCAGTCGTTCAAGGCCTCGGAGCTGCCGGGCGCCGGCTACAGCACCAACGGCCACCTGTTCGTGGTCGTCGGGTTCACCAAGACCGGCGACCCGATCATCAACGACCCCGCGTCGTCCTCGGACGCGGCCGTGCGGAACGTCTACCCGCGGGCCAACTTCGAGAACGTCTGGCAGCGCAGCTCCTCCAGCGGCGGCATCGCCTACATCATGTACCCGCCCGGCCACCGGCTCCCGGCGAACGTCCCCGGCGTCGAGAAGAACTGGTGAGGGCACCCGCCTGAAGACTTCTGTCCCCCCGGAAGAGAGGAACGCCCCGGCCGCGCGCGGCCGGGGCGTTCCCCTGCGCGTCTCAGTCGGCCTGGCGGGCGGTGATGGCCTGCTGGTAGAGGCGTCCGGCGCGGTAGCTGGAGCGGACCAGGGGCCCGGACATGACGCCGGTGAAGCCGATGGCCTCGGCTTCGTCTTTGAGTTCGACGAACTCTTCGGGTTTGACCCAGCGTTCGACGGGGTGGTGGCGGGGGGAGGGCCGCAGGTACTGGGTGATGGTGAGCAGTTCACATCCGGCTTCGTGCAGGTCCCG
>NZ_JBFAUM010000008.1:0-254453 GCF_040679195.1 Actinoallomurus sp. NPDC052308
GGTTATTTGGGGTGTTTGCCGCGGGGGGGGTGTTTTTGTGGGGGGGGGGGGTGCGGGGGCGCTGCCGGGCCCCGCCCGCCCGGGGGCGGGCCGCCCCCGTCCGTCGCGTCAGCTGCAGTAGGTCTTACCGGCGTAGATGCAGCAGCGGGAGCCCCACTGGTCCCACCAGCAGGCCTCGGCACGGGCGGTCGTGTTCGGCAGGACCTTGCCGAGCATCCGGTCGCCCAGACGGTTGAGTGCACGGATCATGAGGATCTCCTCACAGGTCGAGCCGGAACGTTCCAGCCTCGGACGAGGATGGCGCCTTTCAAAATGATCGGCGCGGCTGGTCCAGAAGCTAGATGTTGTTGATCATCTTCGGCAAGGGGCGATGTCCCCGGCGGCGCGCTGTTGTGGACTGTGCGATCAACCGCGTCGTGATCTTGGCGGTTCTTGCCATCGGGACGGCTATTGACTCTGGGGATACGTGACGTTCAGTCGGCGCACCACCACACCCAGTAGCCGGTCGCCGGGGAACAGGCCGCGCTGGCGGGAGTCGACGCTGTCCGGATTGTCGCCGAAGACCGCAAGGGTTCCGGGCGGCACCGTGTCGCCGTCCCCGGGGACGCCGGGCGGCAGCCGGTCCCCGGGGAGCGCGGCGGCGCGCTTGACGTTCCAGATCCGGCCGTCGGGACCTGCGGGGCCCGGCAGGTAGGGGCCGTCCAGCGGCGGTTCCAGGACGACGACGTCCCCGCGGCGCACCCGGGGGAGGGACCGGCGCCGCACCAGGACCCGGTCGCCATCGCGCAACGTGGGTTCCATGCTCGTCCCGCTGACGGCGACGACCACCAGGTTCTCGCGCGCCCATGCGAGCGCCACCAGCGCACCCACCGCCGCCAGGCACGTCCCGCCCAGCGGCCATCCTCGTGAAATCGACATCTGGCCCATGGCCGACCGATGGTAGTCCCGTTGATCAGCTCAGGGCCGGGCTCATTGGCGGCTGAGGTAGGTGAGGACCGCCAGGACGCGGCGGTGGCCGCTGTCGGCCGGCGAGAGACCGAGCTTGGCGAAGATGTTGCCGATGTGCTTGTGGACGGCGTTCTCGGTGATGACGAGCCGGGCCGCGATGGTGGCGTTGTCCTTTCCCTCGGCCATCAGGCCGAGCACTTGGCGTTCGCGCGGCGTGAGGTCGGCGATCGGGTCGTGGGCGTGACGGGTGAGAAGCTGCGCGATCACTTCGGGGTCCATGACGGTGCCGCCGGCGGCGACCCGCCGCAGGGCGTCGATGAACTCGCTCACCCGGCTCACCCGGTCCTTGAGGAGGTAGCCGACGCCCCCGCGTTCATCGGAGATCAGCTCGCCCGCGTACTGCTGCTCGACGTACTGGGAGAGGACGAGGACCGGCAGGCCGGGGTGCCGGCGGCGGGCGTGGAGCGCGGCGTGGATGCCCTCATCGCGGAAGGTCGGCGGCAGCCGTACGTCGACGATGGTGACGTCCGGCCGGTGTTCGGTGACGGCGGCGAGGAAGCCTGGGGCGTCCTGGGTGATCGCGGCGACGTCGAAGCCCTTGGCGGTCAGCAGGAGCTCCAGCCCGCTGGACAGCAGGACGTTGTCCTCGGCGATCACGACCCGCACGGCAGGCTCACAGCGATCGTGGTCGGGCCGCCGGCGGGGCTGTGAAGGTGCACGGTGCCGTCGAGCGCGAGGACGCGGTGGCGGATTCCGGCGATGCCGGTGCCCAGGGTCTCGTCGACGCCGCCGATCCCGTCGTCGGTGACCTCGAGCGACAGCCGGTCACCGGCGCGTACGACCCGGACCGTGGTTCGTGCGGCCCGGCTGTGCTTGGCGGCGTTGGTGAGCGCCTCGGCGATCGTGAAGTAGGCCACGGCCTCGACCGCGGCGGGGATCGCGCCCAGGTCGCCGATGTCGAGGGTGGTGTCGATCGCCGATCGGCTCCCCAGGGCGGTCAGCGCCCCGGCGAGTCCACGATCGGCGAGGATCGGCGGGTAGATCGTCCGGATCACCTCGCGAAGCTCCACCATGGCCTCCTCGGTATTCTCATGCGCTTCCCGCAGGAGCCTGCCCACCATCTCGGGGTCCTCGCCCAGCGACTCACGGGCCACGCCCAGCCGCATCGCGATGGCCACCAGCCGAGCCTGGGTGCCGTCGTGCAGGTCACGTTCGATCCGGCGGAGTTCCGCGCCGTGCGCGTTCATGGCGCCGGCCCGCGTCTCGGTCAGCGTCTCCACCCGCTGCGCCAACCGCTCCGCGGCCGAGGGGCACAGCAACGCCCCACAGATCCGGGCGTGCAGGCGCGCCAGCAGCGGGACCAGCCCGAAGGTCAGGGCCGCGAAGATGACGAACTGCACGGTCCCCAGGGTCAACGCCGTGCCCCACCCGGACAGGGGAACACCGGCGCCGAAGCCGCCCGCGCGGGTGCCGGCGGGCAACGCCCACCACAAGGGCACCGTGACGGCCGTCGCCACCGCGTTGCCCGCGCACATCACCGCGACGAGCCCGAACGCCAGGCTGGTCACGACGTAGGTGCCCAGCCACCCGAGAACCCGCCACGCCCCGACACGGACCGGGCCGGAAGGCGGACGGCCCAGCAGCCGGTCGGCGCGGCGACGATGCCAGGACGCCCAGGCGCGGGTCATCATCGGGACGATGAGTACGGGCAGCGCGAACAGGGCGACCGCAGCGGTGAGCAGGCTTCCCAGCAGATAAGCCAGACCGCGCCACATCGCCGAAAGCCGACCGGCCTCATGGTGGTTCACCCGCATGAGTCTGGGCCATGGCGACCGAGCCCGGCACTACAGCCCACTACCCCTTTTTCTCACTGGTGCGCTGTATCGTCCGGTTCCCCCGGCCAGACCTAGCGTCAACGCCCATGACGAGTTCACCGATGCGTTCACCGCGGCGGCGCGGCCGGTCCATCCGCCGGAACCTGGCCCTGGCCGCCATCGTGGCCGGAACCCTTTCCACCGGTTGTACGTCCGGCGCGAGCGCCGCCCCACACCACGACGACCGAAGCCGGCTCCGGCGCGACGCCGACGCGATCACCGCACTCGGCGTGACGGGAGTGCAGGCCCGCCTGGTCACCCCGGACGGCCGGAACCTGACCGCCACCAGCGGCGTCGCCGACCTGACGACCCGGCGGCCGGTCTCCCCGGACGGCTACTTCCGGATCGCCAGCGTCACCAAGACGTTCGTGGCCACCGTGATCCTGCAACTGGCCGGCGACGGCAGGCTCTCCCTGGACGACACGGTCGAGCGATGGCTGCCCGGCGTGGTGCACGGAAACGGCAACGACGGTCGCGCGATCACCATCCGCCACCTGCTCCAGCACACCAGCGGCATCCACGACGACTACCCCGACTACACCTCGGCGAAGGACTTCTACCAGCACCGTTACGACACCTACACCCCCGAGCAGATCGTCGCTCGGGCGATGCGCCACCGGCCGGACTTCCAGCCTGGGAAGAAGTGGAGTTACTCCAACACCGGCTACGCCCTGCTCGGCATGATCATCCAGCGGGTCACCGGGCACCCCTGGCATGAGGAGGTACGGGACCGGATCGCCCGGCCGCTCGGCCTCCGTCACACCTTCTCGCCGGGCGCTTCCCCCAAGCTGCCCCAGCCACACGCCGAGACCTACCAGCGGTTCAAGCCCGGCGAACCACTCGTGGACGTCACCGAGCAGGTCAGCCTGGTCAACAATGGGGAGGCCGGCCTCGTCTCCACCACCGCCGATCTCAACCGATTCTTCCGCGCCCTGCTCGGCGGCCGGCTCCTGCCCCCGGCGCAGCTGACGCAGATGAAACAGACCGCTCCAGTCGGCAAGGAGTTCGAACCGCTCATGCCGGGCGCCCGTGACGGGCTGGGGGTCTTCTCGCGCCCACTGTCGTGCGGCGGCACGTACTGGGGCCACGAGGGCGGCGATTCCGGCTGGATCACGGCCACCGGCGTCACCGCCGACGGCCGGCGCAGCGTCACGGTCTCCCTGTCGGGCGCGAACGCCGATACGGCGGACCACGTCCTGCGCATAGAACAGGCCGAGAGCAAGCTGGTCGACGACGCCCTGTGCGCCACCCCGAACCCCGGCCGTACCAAGGACTGAGGTCCGTCGTACGGCCGGGCCGCCCGACCCTGTCGCTCGAGGCCGAGCGTCCCGACGAGACCTACGACTCGGTCAGGAGGCCGGGGCGGTGAGGTAGTCGCCGTGTTCCAGGTCGCCGAGCAGCGTCGGGTGGGTGGGTGACCAGCCGAGCAGTTCCTGAGTGCGGGTGCTGGAGACGGGGGCGTCGAAGCCGTAGACGGTGGCCATGAACGGGCTGGGGAAGTGCGCGGCGGCCTCGTCCGGGGTCAGCGAGACCACGGGCAGATCAAGGCCCCGGGCGATCGTCTCGGCGATGCTCTTGAAGGTCACGCCGGTTTCGGCGACTCCGTGCAGCACGCTGCCCGCGGGCGCCTTCTCCAGCGCGAGGCGGAACAGGACCGCCGCGTCCTGCCGGTGTACGGCGGGCCACCGGTTGGCGCCGTCGCCGATGTAGGCCGACGTGCCGGTCTTTCGTGCGGTGGCGACGAGCATGCCGATGAAGCCGTAGTCCCCGGGGCCGTGGACGGTGGGAGCGAGCCGGACCACGCTCGCGCGTACGCCCCGGGCGGCGAAGTCCAGGCAGGCTCGCTCGCCCGGGATCCGGAAGCCGGCGATCCCGGCCGCGTCGGGCTCGTCCTTCTCGGTGGTCTCCCGGCCGGCGGGCATGACCAACGTGCCCGAGGTGCTGACGAACGGCTTGCCCGAGTGCTCCATTGCTCGGCCGAGCGTCTCGATCGCGGTCCGGTCGCGCCGCATCATGCCGTCGGGGTCGGCGAAGTCGCCGCCGAAGGCCATGTGCAGGACGCCGTCGGCGGCTTCGGCGCCGTTGCGCAGGCTGTCGAGGTCGTCCAGGGAGCCGCGGTGGGGTGTGGCGCCCAGTGACTCCAGCCGGGCGGCGGCGGCATCCGAGCGTGCCAGACCGGTGACGGTGTGGCCGGCCGCGACGAGCTCGGCGACGACGGTGGGGCCGGTCAGGCCGGAACCCCCGGTGACGAATACATGCATGGAGCTCTCCCACTTAACGTCAGTGACTGGCGCTGCTTAGCGCCAGTCGCTGACCCTACACGTAATGTCAGTCGCTGGCGCAACGTAGCGTCGGTCACTGACATCTCCGGTAGCATCAGGGCGTGCCACGGAGCGGAGTAGAAGCGCGCCGCCGCCTGCAGCAGGCGGCCCTGGAGTTGTTCCGGGAGCGCGGGTTCGACCAGACCACCGCGGCGGAGATCGCCGCCCGGGCCGGCGTCAACGAGCGCACGTTCTTCCGGCACTTCCCGGACAAGCGCGAGGTGCTCTTCGACGGCGAAGCCGACCTGCGCGCCGCGCTGACGCGGGAGGTGGCCGAAGCGCCCGGCGGTCTGCAGCCGCTCGAGATACTGCTCTGTGCCTTCCGGAAAGCCGGGCGGATCCTTGAGGACAACCGCCCGTTCTCCGAACCACGCCTGGAACTCATCGCCGCGACGCCCGCGCTCCGCGAGCGCGACCTGGCCAAGGCCGCGTCGCTCACCGACGCCCTGGCGGAGGCGCTGCGGCAGCGCGGTGTCACCGACCGGCTGGCCGCCCTGGCCGCTCATACCGGCTGGGCCACCTTCCACCAAGCGGCCCAAGCCTGGATCGACGACCCCTCGCAGAGCCTGGACGCGCATCTCCTCCAAGCCTTCGACGACCTCCGCGCCCTCTCCGCGACCGTCCCACCGGCAGAGGCGCGGCCGGAAAGCTGACACCGCCCCCGGTATAAGTCGGCGCTTTATGAGGCCGAAGCGGGGATGACGCGGCGAGGGGTCGCGTGTGAGGATTCAGCCGTGACCGACCGGTGGCCTGAGATCGACGAACTGATCGTGCATAGACGGATCGTCCCGGCGATAGTGATTCTCCGCGAGGAGTTCGGATACGGCATCCGTGAAGCCATCGATGCCTTCGGTGATCGCTACGAACAGCTTCGGGATTTGCGGCCTGAGGACTTCACGCTCTCGCCGGAGGAGTACTTCAAGGGCTTCTACTCCTGACGGCAACAGCGGCAGAGCGTCGCCGGGCGAACATGGATTCGCAAGCCCACATGGGACCTGTCCGGTGGATCTCATGGTGCCCTATGACGGTACGGGGACCAGGCTGATCCCTGTCCGATAGCAGCGGATTCGTCACCCCGGTCGACCGAACCGGCGGCCGGGATGGCTTCGGGTCCGCTGCCCGGGGCGTACCAAATGCTCGGCGACCACAGTCCAGGAAGGGATCAATTCGGGCGTTTCGGTACCCTGGGCGGGGCCTTTCCCGAGTATCCGGCACGACCCCGCACGACCATCCCAAAGAAATGCCCGAAACGAGAGGTCGTAGCGCGCCGAAGCGGACACTTGGTGACGGAACAGGGCATCGTACATCGCAATCCGAATGACGCAGCGTGACCGGGCAGTCATGCCATTTCGACTGGCGCCGGTCAGCGCACTCGGTGCGGTTTTACGGCTCTGCGCTGGTCATCGGGCATGTGTCCGGCATGGCGATAGGGGCTCTGGCGGGATTTCGTCCGCTCAGGCAATATCAGGGCACGGAGTCGCACATCGTCCAGCGGTGTCCGCCCCACAGTGCGGCACACCACGACCCAGGCCATGACCGGGCCGGGCGCCCGCGCCCGGCGGCGCCCGCGCCGCCTCCCGGTCGTGGCCGGCGACGGGCGGCCCGGCGCGGCGAGACCCGTGAGCGCGCCGGACGCCCGGAGAAGGAGGAGACTTGGAAACGGCCGGATTCGTCCAGCTGCTGACCCCGTCGGGGGAGCGCGTCGAGCACGACGAGTACGCCATCGACCCGTCGCCCGAAGAGCTGCGCGGGCTGTATCAGGACATGCTGCTCACCCGCAGCTTCGACGCGGAGGCGATCAAACTGCAGCGCCAGGGCGAGCTGGCGCTGTGGCCCTCGCTCGAGGGGCAGGAGGCCGCGCAGATCGGCTCGGGCCGCGCCCTGCGCGACGACGACTATGTCTTCCCCTGCTACCGCGAGCACGGCGTCGCCTGGTGCCGGGGCATGGACCCCCTCGACATGATGGGCCTGTGGCGCGGGGTCAACGGCGGCTGGGACGGCCGTACGCACAACTTCCACCCGTACACGATCGTCATCGGCCCCTCGGTGCTGCACGCGGTCGGGTACGCCGTCGGCGCCACGATGGACGCCGCCGACTCCGCCGTGATGACCTACTTCGGCGACGGCGGGACCAGCCAGGGCGACGTATCGGAGGCATTCGTCTTCGCCGCGGTGAACCAGGCCCCGGTGGTCTTCTTCTGCCAGAACAACCAGCTCGCCATCTCCACGCCGGTGAACAACCAGGCCCGTACGCCGATCTTCCGCCGGGCCGAGGGCTTCGGCTTCCCCGGCGTGCGCGTCGACGGCAACGACGTGCTGGCCGTCCTCGCCGTCACACGCGCCGCGCTGGACCGCGCGCGCACCGGCCAGGGGCCGACGCTGATCGAGGCGTTCACCTACCGGATGGGCAGCCACACCACGTCCGACGACGCCGCCCGCTACCGCCTCGACAGCGAGCTGGAGGAATGGCGGCGCAAAGACCCGATCACCCGGCTGCGCAAGCTCCTCGTCGCCGAGGGCCACGCCGACGACGCGTTCTTCGCCGAGGCGGACGCGGAGGCACAACGGCTGCTCAAGCGCCTGCGCGACGGCGTACGGAACATGCCGGACCCCGCGCCCGGCGAGATCTTCGAGTACGTCTACGGCGATCCGCACTCGCTGCTCGACGGCGAGCGGGACGAGTACGCGCGGTACCTCGCGTCGTTCGAGACGTGAGATGACCGGCGCTCCGGCGGCCGGGCCCGGCCGCCGGAGCATGGTCCCCTCACTCGTCAGGCCGGGAGACTCCTACAGTGATGGCCACCGTCGCTCGAGTCCGTGAGGGTCGTGCATGAGCATTCGCGTGTACCGCAACGCCGCCATCCATACCGGAGACAGCGGAAAGCCGCCGGCCCGGGCCATGGCCGTGGACGGCGAGCGCCTGCTGGCCGTGGGCGCGGAGGCGGAGGTGCGCGCGGTCGCCGGTCCTAAGGCGGAGCTGATCGACCTGGAGGGCGCCGCGGTGCTCCCCGGCCTGTACGACGCCCACGTCCACACCGCGCAGTACGCCCAGAGCCTGGGCGCGGTCGACCTGCGCGACGTGCGCTCTCTCGAGGAGGCGCTGGCGAGGGTGGCCGCGCACGCGGCGCGGCTGCGACCGGGCGCCTGGCTGTTCGGCGGCCGGTGGAACAGCAACACCTGGGACCCGCCGGCGCAGCCGGACCGGTACGCGCTCGACTCGGTCTGCCCCGAGCTGCCGGTCGCGCTGCCCAGCGTGGACGGCCACACCGTGTGGGCCAACTCCGCGGCCCTGCGGCTGGTCGGCATCGACGCCGACACCCCCGACCCGGTCGGCGGCGAGATCGTCCGGGACGCGAACGGGGAGCCGACCGGCATCCTGCGCGAGGCGGCGTCCTACCCGCTGCGCGACCGCATGGTCTCCGCCGACCTGCGCGACCAGCTCCGCGTCGCGCAGGAGGAGCTGCTCGCGCTCGGCCTGACCAGCGTGCACGACATCGACGGCGAGGACTGCCGGGCCGCCTACCTGGACCTGCACGCGGCCGGCGAGCTGAAGCTGCGCGTGCACAAGGCGATCCCGATGGACCACCTGGAGGCGGCCATCGCCGAGGGCCGCCGTACCGGGCAGGGCGACGACTGGTTCCGCACCGGACCCGTGAAGATCTTCAGCGACGGGGCGCTGGGTTCGCACACCTGCCACATGAGCGAGTCCTTCGCCGGCGAGCAGGGCAACGTCGGCATCGCCGTCACGCCGTACGACGATCTGGTCAGGCTGTTCGCCAGGGCCGCGGGCGCCGGCATCGCGGTGGCCACGCACGCGATCGGCGACCAGGCCAACCACCTGGTCATCGACGCGTACGAGGCGGTCGGCCGCACGGCGGGGCTGCGGCACCGCATCGAGCACGCGCAGCACCTGCGGCCCGGCGACCTGCCCAGGATGGCCGGGCTCGGCATCGTCGCCTCGATGCAGCCCGTGCACTGCACGAGCGACATCGACCTGGTCGACTCGCTGCTGGCCGGCCGCGAGCTGGCCTCGTACGCCTGGCGCGGGATGCTGAACGCCGGCGTGGCGCTGGCCTTCGGCTCCGACGCTCCCGTCGAGCACCCGAACCCGTTCGCCGCGCTGTACGCCGCGGTGACCCGTACCCGCCCCGATGGCGACCCCGCCGGTGGCTGGCAGCCCGAGCAACGGCTGAGCATGGCCGAGGCCATCGCCGCCCACACCCTGGGCGCGGCCCACGCCGCGGGCGAGGAGGACCGCAAGGGCGTCCTCGCGCCGGGCAGGCTCGCCGACTTCATCGCGGTGGACACCGACCCCTACCGGGAGCCGGCGGACGCGGTGCTGCGCACCAAGGTCCTGACCACCGTCGTCGGCGGCGACGTCCGCTGGCGGCGAATCTGAGGGTGCGCCCCGTCGAACCCCCGAATCCCGGTGCTTCGCCGTTCTGACCACGGCCTTAACGCAGGGTTCGGACATACTTCACCAGACGCCACTATTCAGCCACGTCTCCTGCATTCACACTCTGGCGGGGCACCGCCCCAGGGCCCCACACCCGACCCCTCCGGAGGTCCCAGTGATGCCACGCGCCGGAAGAAGACCGGCCCGCCGTACCCTCGCCGCCCTCGCGTCCGCGCTCGGCCTCGCGGCCGCCGCGGCCGGGGTGTGGGCCGGGACCAGCGGCACCGCGAACGCCGCGGGCAGTGTCCCGACTCCCGACCACACCGTGATCGTGATGCTGGAGAACCACGCCTACAGCCAGATCATCGGCAGTTCCAGCGCGCCGTACATCAACTCCCTCAAGAGCGGGGGCGCCGTCCTCACCGCCTCCTACGCCCTCACCCACCCCAGCCAGCCCAACTACTTCGCCATCTTCTCCGGCTCGACGCAGGGCATCACGGACGACAGCTGCTACACCCCCGGGTTCAGCTCCGCCCCGAACCTCGCGTCCGAGCTGGCGGCCGCGGGCAAGTCCTGGGCCAGCTACAACGAGTCGCTGCCGAGCCAGGGCTCGACCACGTGCAGCAGCGGCAACTACGCCCGCAAGCACAACCCGTGGTTCGGGTTCGGCAACGTGCCGACCTCGACCGCCCTGACGTTCGGCCAGTTCCCGACCGACTTCACGACCCTGCCCAAGGTCTCCTTCGTCATCCCGAACCTGTGCAGCGACATGCACGACTGCTCGGTCTCGACCGGTGACACGTGGCTGAAGACCAACCTCGGCGCGTACGCGACCTGGGCCAAGACGCACAACAGCGTCCTCATCGTGACCTTCGACGAGGACAACAGCCTCAGCGGCAACCGCATCGCCACCGTCCTGTACGGGCAGCCGGTGAGCGCGGGCAGCAGCTCCGGCACCCGGTACAACCACTACAACGTCCTGCGCACGATCGAGGACATGTACGGCACCTCGCACGCCGGGAACGCGGCCTCCGCGACCGACATCACCGGCATCTGGGCGAGCTGACCGGATGTACGTCGCCGACAGCGGCGGCGTGGCCGAGGCCCGGGGCGCGCTGCGTCCCGGGCCCCGGGCCGCCGCCATCGCGCCCACCGTCTTCGCGCTCGGCGCCGTCAGCCTGATCACCGACGTCTCGTCGGAGATGGTGACGGCGGTGCTGCCGCTCTACCTCGTCGCCGGGCTCGGGCTCTCACCGCTCGGCTTCGGCCTCCTCGACGGCGTCTACAACGGATTCAGCGCCGTCGTACGGCTCGCCGGGGGACACCTCGCCGACCGCCGCGCCGGCCACAAGGCGGTCGCCGTCGCCGGGTACGGCCTCTCGGCCGTGTGCAAGCCCCTCCTCCTGCTCGCGCACTCCCTGCCGCTCATCGGCGCCGTGCTGGCCGCCGACCGTACGGGCAAGGGCCTGCGCACCGCTCCGCGCGACGCCATGATCTCCCTCGCGTCCGCGCCCGAGACGCACGGCCGCGCGTTCGGCGTCCACCGCGCGATGGACACCGCGGGCGCGCTGCTCGGCCCGCTGGTGGCCTTCGTGATCCTCCGGCAGGCCGCCGAGGGGTACGACGCGGTGTTCACCGTGAGCACCTGCGTGGCCGTCACGGGCGTGCTGGTCCTGCTGCTGTTCGTGCCCGGACGGTCCGGACGGAACGCGGAGACGGCGGAGGCGCCGAAGGTCTCGCTGCGCGCGGCGCTCGCGCTGCTCCGCGGCCGTGACCTGCGGCGCCTGTCGATCTGCGCGCTGCTGCTCGGGCTCGCCACGGTCAGCGACTCGTTCGTGTACCTGGTGCTGCAGCACCGGTTCGACGTGCCGGTGCAGTGGTTCGCCCTGCTGCCGCTGGGCACGGCCGCGGCGTTCCTCACGCTCACCGTGCCGCTCGGCCGGCTCGCGGACCGGCTCGGCCGCTGGCGGGTGTTCCTCGGCGGGCACGTCCTCCTCCTGGCCGCCTATGGGCTGCTGCTCACGTCGTGGCACTTCGCCGCGATGCCGTACGTCGTCCTGGCCCTGCACGGCACGTTCTACGCGGCCACCGACGGCGTGCTGATGGCCGCCGCGGCCGCGACCGTACCGTCCGGGCTGCGCTCCAGCGGCCTCGCGCTCGTCCAGACGGGCCAGGCCACGGCGCGGTTCGTCTGCTCGCTGGCGTTCGGCGCCGCCTGGACGGCGTGGGGCGACCGCACCGCCCTGACCGCCACCACGCTCGCCCTGGCCCTGTGCGTCGCGGTCACCGCGTGGCTGCGTCCCGCCGAGGCCGTACGCGTATGACCACCCCCGCCCCCGCGTCGGAAGGGCCGGTATGACCTACCGCAACCGCCTGCTCGTCCTGGCCGCCGCCGTCGTGGTGCTGGCCGCCGTCGCCACCGCCTCCGTCCTGCACGCCGCGAACCGGGCCGGCCGCAGGGACCGGGAGCAGGCGGGCGGGCCGCCGGTCTCGGCCGGTCGCGTCTCCCTTGCCGCGAGCTCCCGGCGCCTGATGGTGTTCCGGAACATGGCCTGGGGGCCGCACCGCGACGAGCTCGCCACCGTACCCGCCGTCGCGCCGGACGGCCCGCGGACCGCGTCAGGGGTCAGATGCCTGCGCTTCTCCACCGCCGCCGGCACCGGGATCTGCCTGCAGGCGGTGCACGGCGCCGTCCAGGACACCTACCGGGCCGTCGTCCTGGACTCGCGGCTGCGCGAGCTGCGGCACTTCCCGCTCGGCGGCATCCCGACGCGGGCGCGGGTGTCGCCGAGCGGCCGCATGGTCGCCTGGACGGTGTTCGTCAGCGGTGACTCCTACGCCGGCACGGCCTTCTCCACCCGCACCTCGATCCTGGACACGCGCACCTGGCGGTTGCAGAGCAGCCTGGAGCCGTACGCCATCACCAGGGACGGCCGCCCCTACCGGGCCGCCGACGTCAACTTCTGGGGCGTCACCTTCGCCGACGACACCCACTTCTACGCGACGCTGGCGACGGGCGGGCGCACGTACCTCGTTCGGGGCGACGACGCCGCCCACACCGTGCGCACCCTGCGGGAGAACGTCGAATGCCCGTCCCTGTCACCCGACGGCACCCGCCTGGTGTTCAAGGAACGGGTGAGGGGCGCGTCGCCGGACGCGCCGTGGCGGCTGTACGCGCTGGACCTCGCGACGATGCGCGAGACGCCGCTCGCCGAGCACCGCAGCGTCGACGACCAGGTCGTCTGGTCCGGCCCCGACACCGTCGTGTACGCCATGGCGGGCGACTACGGCAGTGACCTGTGGACGGTGCCGGCCGACGGCACGGGGTCACCGCGCCGCGTCATGACCGCCGCCCTCGCCCCGGCGTACGTCGGCTAGCCGTTCGCGAACTACGTCATCTGACGCAATCGATGCGCCTTGCCGCCGTTCTAGCGTCCGTGGCATCTCCCCATCGAGTCCGGGGGCGAAGCTCGGGCGAAGGAGGCAACGGCGTGAACGCAGGTCCGGAAGTGAAGAACATCGTGCTGGTGCACGGCGGGTTCGTCGACGGCTCCGGCTGGCAGGGGGTCTACGACCACCTGACCGCCGACGGCTACCGGGTGGCCGTCGTGCAGAATCCGACCCTGTCGCTGGCCGGCGACGTCGCCGCGACCCACCAGGTGCTGGACGGCCTGGACGGTCCCGCCGTCCTGGTCGGGCACTCCTACGGCGGCGTCGTCATCACCGAGGCCGGCAACCACCCCAACGTCGCCGCGCTGGCCTACATCGCCGCGTTCGCGCCCGACAAAGGCGAATCGGTCAACACGCTGATCGTCGACCCGCCGCCCGGCGCGCCCGTCCCGCCGATCCTGCCACCCAAGGACGGGTTCCTGTTCCTGGATCGCGACAAGTTCGCGGCCTCGTTCGCCGGCGATCTGCCTGCGGCACAGGCGGCGTTCATGGCGGACTCACAGGTGCCGTGGGGCGTGGACGCGCTCGGCGGCGCGATCTCCGAACCGGCCTGGCGGACCAAGCCGTCCTGGTACCTGGTCGCCACCGACGACCACATGATCCCGCCGCCCGCCCAGCGCGCCATGTCCGAGCGCGCCGGATCGACCGTCACGGAGACTCCGGGAAGCCACGCGGTCTACGTGTCCAACCCCGCCGCCGTGGCCGCCGTCATCGCCGAGGCCGCCGCGGCCCTCACCGACCAGTAGCGGCCGCGGCGCTCCCGCGCCGCGGCCGAACCGTCCCGCCCGGCCGCTCCGGCCGGGCGGGACGCCCACGCTGCGGCCCGACCCGGTACACGACAGCCTGAACAACATCATCCTTCCCAGGCCCGGTGACCGATCCGCGGACTGGACATGGTCCGGAAGGCAGAGCAAGGTCGGGAGATGGACGGGCACAGTGCACCCCACGGCCGGGCGGCCACCGGACCGGTCGAACTGATCGGCCGCGAGATGGAGATTCAGCGGCTACGCCTGTTCGTCGGCCGGGTCACTGAGGGAGCGGGGGAGACGCTCCTGCTGTCGGGCGATGCGGGGGTCGGAAAGACCTCCCTGCTGGACCACGCCACCGCCATCGCCGCCGACTGCGGGATCAGGCTGCTGCGGGCGACCGGCTCGCAGTTCGAGGCCGACATCTCCTTCGCCGCCCTTCACCAGCTCCTCCAGCCGTGCTCGGCGGAGCTGTCCCACCTGAGCCCCCTGCACGCCCGGGCTCTGAACGTGGCCCTGTACTTGGGCGAAGGGCCGCCGCCCCCACCACTTCTGGTCGCCGGCGCGGTGCTGGCACTGTTGCGACAGCAGGCCGCACAGGAGCGGCCACTGCTGCTCATCGTCGACGACCTGCCGTGGCTGGACCACGCCAGCGCGCTCGTGCTCGGGATGGTGGCGCGCCGCCTCACCGGCCTTCCGGCGGGCCTCCTGGCGGCGTGCCGGACAGGCCAGGCCGGCTTCTTCGACCAGGGAGACCTGACCGTCATGCACGTCGAGCCGCTCTCGGAAGAGGCGGCGGCGGAGTTGCTGACCACCCGCTACCCCGTGATGACACCACGCGTGCGGCGGCGGCTGCTGGAGACCGCCCTGGGAAACCCGCTCGCCCTGCTCGAACTCCCCGTCTCCCTCGGCGACCTCACCCACACCGCCGCCGGAACCATTCCCGCGGCCTTACCTCTGAGCCGCCGACTGCAGACGGTCTTCGCCTCCCGTATCCAGGCGCTGCCCACCTCGACCTACGAACTGCTCCTGCCGGCGGTCCTGGACGGCACAGGCGATCTGCGCCTGATCCGAGCCCTCGCCGCCGACCGCGAGGGACCGGGCCTGGAACCCGCCGAACGCGCCGGTCTCGTACACGCCGATGAGTCCGCCGAACGCCTGACGTTCCGTCATCCGCTCATCCGGTCGACGGTCGTGGAACTGTCGACCAGCCGACAGCGCCGCCGCGCCCACGCCGAACTCGCCGCCCGCCTCGCCGACCGGCCCGAACGGCACGCCTGGCACCTGGCCGAGGCCACCGAGGAACCGGACGAACGGGTCGCCGCGCTCCTCCAGGAGGTCGCCCACACCAACCTGAGGCGCGGCGACTCCGTCGGCGCCGTCACCGAGTTGCTGCGCGCCGCCGAGCTCAGCCCATCCGGGAAGGGGCGGAGCGGACGGCTGGCCGAAGCCGCCTACCTGGGATCCATCGTCACCGGCGATCTACGCGACGCCCCCCGCCTCCTGGAGCAGGCCCGCCGCGCCGACCCCGGCCCCCGCGGCCCGCTCTCGACCGCCGTCGCCGGCGCTTATCAGCTGCTCCACGCCGATGGCGACGTCGACACCGCGCACCGGCTGCTGACCACCGCCATCCACCACCTGGACGACCCCCGCGACGCCCACGACAAGGTCCTCATCGAGGCGCTCTACACCCTGCTCATGATCTGCTTCTTCGGCGGCCGCGCCGACCTGTGGCCATCTCTGCGGACCACCGTCGACCGCCTCACGCCGCGCCCACCCGAACTCCTGGCGATCTTGTCGGCGACCTTCAGCGACCCGGCCCGCCTCACCCCGGCCATGCTGGCCCGCGCCGACGCCTCCGTCGCCGACCTCGGCCGACAGGTCAGCCCCGCCCGCATCATCCGCACCGGAATCGCCGTCTCCTACCTCGACCGGCTCTCCGACTGCCGCGAGCCCCTCCAGCGCGCCATCCAGCACGGCCGGGAAGGGGGCGCGGTCACCTCCGCAATCGAAGCGCTGTTCCTCCTCGCCCAGGATGCCTTCCACACCGGCAGATGGGACGAGGCCCGGCAGCTGACCGACGAAGGGCTCCAGCTCTGCGACACCCACGGCTACCACCTGCTGGCCTGGCCCGGCAGACTCACCGCCGCCCTGCTGGCGGCAGCCTGCGGTGACTCCCGGACGACCACACGCATCGCCCGCCACATGGACGCCTGGGCCGCGCCCCGGCGCGCCGGGATCGTCGCGGCCTACGCCGCCCACATCCGCAGCCTCACCGCCCTCGGCCGAGCGGACTTCGAGACCGCCTTCCACAACGCCGCCGCCATCAGCCCACCGGGGACCCTCGCCCCCTACGCTCCGCAGGCACTGTGGGTGTTCCTGGACCTCGTCGAAGCGGCCATCCACACCAACCGCCGTACCGAGGCCGCGGCCCACGTCGCCGCCGCCCGCGACTGCCGCCTCGACCGGCTCTCCCCACGGCTACGCCTGGTCGTCCTCGCCTGCACGGCCATCACCGAACCCCGCCCCGACATCGCCGCCCTCGAACAGGCGATCACCGAACCGGGGAGCGAACGCTGGCCCTTCGACCTGGCACGCATCCGACTCACCTACGGCTCCCACCTGCGCCGTACCAAGCGCACTACCGACGCCCGCCGTCAACTGGCAGCCGCCGCGGAGACCTTCCACCGGCTCGGAGCGACCCCCTGGGCGGCCCGCGCGGACGGCGAACTGCGAGCCACCGGCATCACCGTCTCCACGCCCAGCACCGGCCTGGCGTCCCTCACTCCGCAACAACGCCAGATCGCCCTGCTCGCCGCGGCAGGCCACACCAACAAAGAGATCGCCGCCCGCCTCTTCCTCTCCCCGCGAACGGTCTCCACGCACCTCTACCAGGTATTTCCCAAGCTCGGCATCACCTCCCGCGCCGCCCTCCGCGACGCCCTGGCCGATCCGCCGGACTCCGAGTGACCCGGAATTCCCATCACCTGTCACATGGAGCCGGTCCGGCTCAGGGGAGGTCGTCGGTGAGGAGCAGGCCGAGGTCGTGGGCCGGCACGGGGTCTCCGGCACGTTCGCGGGCGGCGATCCGGCGGGCCTGGGCGGTGCGCATCGCCTCCAGCAGCTTGCGGACCTCACGGGCGTTGCCCCGCGCGAAGGTCTCGGCGTCGGCGTCCAGGTGGGAACGGACGGCGTCGCGGACCTCGGGGGTCACCGTGAACCCGGCGTCGGCGGCCTGCCGGGTCAGGATGGCCACCAGTTCGTCGGTGCCGTAGGGCGGGAACTCGACCGTGCCGGAGAACCGGGAGGCCAGTCCCGGGTTGGACGCCAGGAAGTCGGCCATCTCGGTGGTGTAGCCGGCGGCGATCACCACGACCTCGTCGCGGTGGTCCTCCATCAGTTTGACCAGCGTGTCGATCGCCTCGCGGCCGAAGTCCCGCTCGTGGTCGGTGCGGGTCAGAGCGTACGCCTCGTCGATGAAGAGCACCCCGCCGCGGGCGCGTTCGAACGCCCCGGTGGTCTGTGCCGCGGTGTGGCCGATCCACTGTCCCACCAGGTCCGCCCGCGACACCTCCACCAGTTGGCCGCGTGCCAGCAGGCCGGTCGCGGCGAGCAGTTCCCCGTACAGGCGGGCGACGGTGGTCTTGCCGGTGCCGGGCGGACCGGAGAACACCAGGTGCCCGGCGAACGGCTCGCTGGACAGACCCTCCTGCCGGCGCCGCCGCTCGGTGGCCAGCAGGTCGAACATGTCGCGAATGCGCTGCTTCACCTGGGTGAGGCCGACCATGCCGTCCATGCGTTCCAGCAGCGCGGCCACCCGGGCGTCGTCCCGGCCGTCTCCGTGCCGCAGGCCGAGGCCCCGGTCCACGACGCCGTCGAGGTCCTCGGGCAGCAGCTCCACCAGCTCCTGCGCGGACGGAGCGTCGCGGTCGGCCAGCCGCAGCGCCTGCTGCTGCAACGCCGCCTCGAAGATCCGCCGGGCCTCGCGTCCGTTGCCGAACCGTTCGTCGCGGCGGACGTTCCCGAAGTGGGTCAGCAGCGCCTCATGGGCGGCGTCGGTGAGGCGGAACCCGTACTGGTCGGCCATCCGGCGGACGATCTCCACGAGTTCCCCCGGGCCGTAGTCGGCGAACTCGATCGTCCGCGAGATGCGGGACCGCAGGCCGGGGTTGGCCTCGAGGAACTCGCGCATCTCGGCCGGGTACCCGGCGAACACCACCACCACTTCGTCGCGGTGGTCCTCCATCAGCTTGACCAGCGTGTCGATGGCCTCCTGCCCGAAGTCGCCGCCGGTCCCGAACCGGCGCGCCAGGGAGTACGCCTCGTCGACGAACAGCACGCCGCCGCGCGCCTTGGTGAACACCGCGCGCGTCTTGGCGGACGTCTCGCCGAGACCCTTGCCGACCAACTCCGCCCGCGACACCTCCACGAGGTGGCCGGAGGACACCACGCCCAGCTCGGCCAGCAGCCTCCCGTAGAGCCGGGCCACGGTCGTCTTGCCGGTGCCGGGTGCGCCGGAGAACACCACGTGCCGTCCGATGGACGGTCCTTCGGGCAGTCCCGCCCGCCGCCGCTGCTCGGCGACCCGCAGGAACTTCACCAGTTTCTGGATCTCATCCTTGACCTCGTCCAGCCCCACCATCGCCGTCAGCTCGGCCAGCAGCCCGTCCTCGCCCGTCGGCCGCACGGCGGGCGCCGGACGCTCCGGGGGAGCGGGCGCCGACTCGGGCTCCGGCGCACGCGGAGCACGCGTCGGTTCGGCGGTCGCGGGCCGGGACTCCGGCTGCGCGGGGATCGAGACGTCGTTCGCCGGGGCGGTGGCCTCCGCCGGCGTCGACTCGTCCTCCGCGTCGTCCGGCATGACGACGTCCACCATGTCGTCCCGCTCGTTGTCGTGGGAGACGGTGCGTTCGGCGGTCACCGTCGACTCCACCGTGGCCAGGATCCCCGACCCCTTGTTGCCCATGATCACGCAGTCGCGCAGCACCAGTTCGCCACCCTCGACGGCCGCCACGCCGCAGACTCCGTTCCCGGTGATGCGAGTGCCGCGCAGTGTCAGTGACGACTCCGCGCCGCTCACGGTCGCGCCGCCGCCGTTGACGTCGGCGATGGACCCGCCGGAGTACGAGCAGGTGCCGGCCTCGGTCACCGCCAGCCCGTCGCCTTCCGTCTCGTTCCTGGCGATCGCGCAGTCCTCCAGACGCGCGACCGCCGTTCCCCGGACGAGGACGCCATTCTGCGTCGCGTCCTCGACGGTGACCCGGCGCGCCGTGAGGCGACCGGCCTCGAACGCCACCAGCCCGGCATGCCCGGCCTCCTGGATCAGGGTGTCCTCCACCGTCGCGTTCGCGGTGCCCACCACGATTCCGCTCATGCCGGCTCGACGGATCAGGGTACCGCCGACGGTGATCGCGGATTCGCCCTCCACCACGATTCCGCTCGCCTTCGGTTCCTCGACATGGCACTGCGCCAGCGTGGCCGTCCCGTTCTCGGACAGGTAGACCGCGCTGACGCCGGCGGCCTCGACCGACATCCGCTGTGCCGTCAGGTTCCCTCCGTCGGTGACCCAGACGCCGACGTCGCCGGTGCCGGAGACACCGCTGTCGCTTACGGTCGCCGTCGCGTTCGCGCGCACGATGAGCCCGGCCTCGCCGGCGCCGTCGACGCGTGTGCCGATGACGGCGGCGACGGCCTTGCCCTCGATGACGATGCCCGCCGAGGCCGGCTGCTCGATTCGGCATCCCTCGATACGCGGAGCCGATCCGGTGTCCGCCCAGATCCCGAACTTTCCCGCCTTGCGCACGGCGACGTCCAGCAACGTGAAGCGGCTGCCCCGATGGAGCACCACGCCGTTGCCCGAGGCCTCGGCCACCGCGCTCGCCTCGATGACGCCCTCGCTGTCGGTGCACACGATCCCGCCGCCGTGCACGACGCTGCGGCGCAGGAAGAGCTGCGCGCGGTCCCACGCCTGGACGGCGGTGCCGGCGATACCGGAGAAGGTGCAGTCCTCGGCGCTCAGATGACCGCCCACGACGTTCACGGCGGAGCCGTCCTCGTGGTAGTTGCGCAGCGTCAGCCCGCGCAGGACGACCCGTCCTTGGCCTTCCACCTGCAGGTTGTATTCTCCGCCGCAGTCGATCACGACGGTGCCCGGCCCACCGCCGGCCTCGATGTCGGCCACACCCCAGAATCGGCAGCTCGTCATCCGATAGTGCCCGGGCTCCACCACGATCCGCAGCGGCCCGCCGCGCGGGTCGGTGAGCGCGTCGGTCAGGTCGACGAAGCCGCGACGGGGGTTCTGCGACACGACCAGCCTACGCACGGGCCCTCCGGAAGATAACGCTGTCGGGTTCAGCAGCCGATAGTGGTCGCCGCGCCGGAGATCGGCAAGCTGGGCGGTCCCGTCGCCGATCCCGTGACGCGTCTTGCACTTGGCATAAAGCGGCCGTGTATTCCGCGCGATGACCGTGATACCGGAGATTACGGTGGCGGATTAACCGCTCCGCCCAATCTGAGGAGGCGGCATGGCCGCTTTGGTCGGTGTCGACGACTACGCGTTGACCAGGGTGCCGCAGGGCGCTCGCTACTCCTGGTGGTCGGTGGCCGTGCAGCGGTTCGGCCAGATGTCCGCGCTCACCGAGTTCCTGCTCGGGGCCACCATCGGGTTCGGCATGAGTTTCTGGAACGCGTTCCTCGCTTTCACCTTCGGCGCGCTCATCCTGGAGGTGGTCGCGATCCTCATCGGGGTGATCGGGGTCCGTGAGGCACTGTCCACCTCGATGCTGGCCCGCTGGACCGGGTTCGGGCGCGGCGGATCCGCCGTGATCGGCCTGGCCATCGGTATCAGCCTGATCGGCTGGTTCGGCGTCCAGTCGGCGATCGCCGCGCAGGGCCTGGTGATGCTGGTCGGCGGGCTGCCGGAGTGGGCCTGGACCTTGATAGTGGGCGTGGTCGTCACCGCGATCGTGATGCGCGGGTTCCACTCCATGGCGTGGACGGCCTACCTCACCGTCCCCGCGTTCGTCGCGCTCGTCGGCTGGTCGATCATCAGCGAGCTGTCCAAGCACGATGTGGGCGCTCTGCTGACGTCGGCGCCGCCGGGCCCCCGGATGGGGCTGGTGCAGGCCACCACGCTCGTCGCGGGCGGGTTCATCGTGGGCGCCGTGATCACGCCGGACATGACCCGTTTCAACCGCGACGTTCGCGACGTCGTCAAGCAGACCGTGGTGGGGATCACGCTCGGCGAGTACGCGATCGGGATGTCCGGCGTGCTGCTCGCGCACGCCGTCCGGACGGCCGACGTGATGGTGATCGTCCTGTCCTCGGTCGGCTGGGTGGGCACTCTCGTGGTGATCGCCGGCACGTTGAAGATCAACGACTGGAACCTGTACTCCTCGAGCCTGGGCGTGGTGAACTTCCTCGGGACCGTCTCCGGCAGGCGGTTCGACCGGGCGCCGATCACCGCGGCCGTCGGCGTCGCCGGCACCGTGCTGGGCGCGACGGGCATCCTGAACGACTTCATCGACTTCCTGACCCTGCTCGGCGTCGTGTTCCCGCCTATCGCCGGGATCATGGTGGCGGAGTACTTCGTCGTACGGAACTGGCGCGGTGACCTCGACGCGGCCAGGGCGGTCGGCACGGTTCCCGAGGACGCCCCGACCTGGGTGCCCGCGACACTCGTCGTCTGGCTCGTCGCGGCGCTGGTCGGCAAGTACGTGACGGTCGGCCTGAGCAGCATCAACTCCCTCGCTCTCGCCTTCGTGCTGTACGCCGTCGCCGGACGCCTCGGGCTGGCGCGCGGCTTCGGGTCCAGCCGTACGGCCGAGGCCGAGCACGAGCCGCTGCCCGTCTGACCCCCTCGACGACAAGGAGCGACGAGACGTGCGCATCGGCATCGATGTCGGCGGCACGAACACCGACGCCGTCCTGCTGGACGGCGCGCGCGTGCTGGCCGGCGTGAAGACGAGCACCACCGAGGACGTCACCTCGGGGATCGCGGCCGCCGTGGCCGACCTGCGGCGGCGGTACCCCTTCGACCCGGCCGGCGTCCGGGCGGTGATGATCGGCACCACGCACTTCATCAACGCGCTGGTCGAGGCGCGCCGGCTCGCGCCCGTCGCGGCCGTACGCCTCAGCCTGCCGGCCGGGGCGTCGCTGCCGCCGATGGTCGACTGGCCGCGGCGGCTCGTGGACGCGATCGCGGGCCGGTCCTACCTGTGCCACGGCGGGCACGAGTTCGACGGCCGGCACATCGCCGAGCTGGACGAGACGGAGCTGCGGAGGGCCGCCGAGGACATGGCACGGGCCGCTGTCCGCAGCGTGGCGATCACGTCGGTGTTCTCCCCGGTGAACGCGGAGTTCGAGATCCGCGCGGCGGAACTGATCGCCGCCGAGCTGCCCGGTGTGCCGATCTCCCTGTCGCACGAGATCGGCCGGATCGGCATGCTGCAGCGCGAGAACGCCACCGTGATCAACGCGGCGCTGCGCGAGCTCGCGGCGCACATCATGGACGGCCTCGTCGCGTCCGTGGCCGGCGCGGGCATCACCGCGCCGCTCTACCTCAGCCAGAACGACGGCACGCTGATGGACCTCGACTTCGCCCGCCGGTACCCCGTGGCGACGTTCGCCTCCGGACCCACCAACTCCATGCGCGGCGCCGCGGTCCTGTCCGGCCTGCACACCTGCGCCGTGGTGGACGTCGGCGGCACGACCACCGATGTCGGCATGCTGGAACGGGGCTTCCCTCGTGAGGCGACCGCGGACGTCGGCGTCGCGGGCATCCGCACGAACTTCCGGATGCCCGACGTGCTGTCGATCGGCGTCGGCGGCGGCAGCCGGATCCGCGGCGGGCCGTCCGACGTCGCGGTAGGGCCCGACTCCGTCGGCTACGAGCTGACGTCGAAGGCGCTGGTGTTCGGCGGCGACACCCTCACCGCCACCGACGTCGCGGTGGCCGCGGGCCGTGCCGACATCGGCGATCCGGCACGCGTGACGCGCCTGGACCGGGCCTTGGCGAGGGCCGCGATGGACCGCGTCGCCGCCGACGTGCTGGAGGCGGTGGACCGGATGCGCACCTCCGCCGAGCCGCTTCCGGTGATCGCGGTCGGCGGCGGCTCGATCCTGCTGCCCGACGAACTGGACGGTGTCGGAAAGGTGCACCGGCCGGAACACCACGCGGTGGCCAACGCCATCGGCGCCGCCATCGCGCAGATCGGCGGCGAGGTCGACCGGGTGTACGCCATAGAGCCGGGCCGGCGGGACACGGTGCTGGATGAGGCCAGGCAGGAGGCGGTCGACCGGGCGGTCGCCGCCGGCGCGAGCAGGCCCACCGTGGAAATCGTGGAGTTCGACGAGGTGCCGATCCCGTACCTGCCGGGGAACGCGACCCGGATCAGGGTGAAGGCGGTCGGCGACCTCCGGCTGGGGGAGTGACATGGAACAGGTCACGGTGGACGAGCTGGACGACCTGGCGCGCGGCGCCGCGATCCTGGGCACGGGTGGCGGCGGCGACCCGTACATCGGCCGGCTCCTCGCGGCCGCCGCCGTCCGCCGGCACGGTCCGGTCCGGCTCACCGCGCTGGACGAGCTGCCGCCGGACGCGGTGGTGCTGCCGGTCGCCATGATGGGCGCGCCCACGGTGATGCTCGAGAAGTTGCCGTCGGTCGAGCAGGTGGCCGTGACCGCCCGCACCCTCGCCGCACATCTCGGCCGAACGCCGACGCACGTCGCCTGCGCCGAGGCCGGCGGCGTGAACTCGGTCATCCCCGTGGCCGCGGCCGCGCACCTCGGCCTGCCGCTCGTGGACGCCGACGGGATGGGACGCGCCTTCCCGGAGATCCAGATGGTCCTCCCGTCGCTGTACGGGATCCGGGCCACGCCCATGGCGATCGCCGACGAGAAGGGAAATCGGGCGGTGCTGGACACGACGGACAACCACTGGGCCGAGCGGCTGGCCCGCTCCGTTACCGTCGACATGGGCTGCGCGGCGGCGATCAGCACCTACGCGATGACCGGCGCTCAGGCCCGGGAAGCCCTGGTGCCCGGCACTCTCAGCCTCTGCGCCGAACTGGGCGGCCTGGTCCGCACGGCCCGCGCGGCCCACGCCGATCCGGTGGCGGTCGTGGTGGAACGGCTGCGCGGGCGCCGGCTGTTCACCGGGAAGGTGGTCGACGTCTCCCGCCGTACGGTCACCGGGTTCGCGCGGGGGGAGGCCCGGCTCGCCGGTACGGACGGCGACGGCGGCGCCGAGCTGGTCCTGCGATTCCAGAACGAGTACCTGGTCGCCGAGCGCGACGGCGTCATCCGCGCGTCGGTGCCGGACCTGATCTGCGCGCTGGACCGCGAGTCGGGTGACGCGGTGACCACCGAGGCGCTGCGCTACGGGCAGCGCCTTACCGTCTTCGCCGCGCCGGCCGATCCGCGCTGGCACACGGAGGCCGGACTCGCCCTGGCCGGGCCGCGGTACTTCGGCTACGACATCGACCCGGTGCGCGTGCACGCGTGACCGCCCGCGGCGAGTCGGCGGTTCGGCGGTTCGCCGGTGAGAACTCGCTACGCGTGACCGTCCGCCACCTCGGGATCGTCGATCCGCGGGCGATGACGCGCTACGAGTGGCGCAGGCGGCGGTCGACGTCGACGCGGTCGTGCAGGGTGACCTCGGCGGCGGTGTCGGTGCCGTCCGCGCGCAGCACGGTGCCCGGCTGCCGTACGGCGGCGGCCGACCAGCCGAGCGCCGAGCGCAGCGCCTCCGGCCCGCGCCCGCCCGCGGCGAGGAACCCGGCGAGCAGGGCGTCGCCCGCGCCGACGGTGCTGCGGGTCTCCGCGACGTACGCCTCGCCGTGCACGGCCTCGCCGCCCTCGACGAGCACCGCGCCGTCCGGGCCGAGACTGGCCAGGACGGACTTCGCGCCCAGGTCCTGCAGGACATGAGCCGCCGTGAGGGCGTCGCCCAGGGTCTCGACCGGGCGGCCGGCCGCCTCGGCGAGCTCGGCCGCGTTCGGCTTGATCAGGTCGGGGCCGGCCGCCAGTACGGCCGTCAGCGACGGCCCGGAGCTGTCCACGGCGATGCGTGCGGAGGTGCCGCGCGCGGCGGCCACCATGTCAGCGTAGAAATCCGCGGGCGTGCCGACCGGCAGGCTGCCGCAGCCGACGATCCACCCGGCCCCCTCACCGATCGCGGCGACCGCGTCGATGAGGGCCTTCAACTCGGCCTCCGACAGCTCTGGACCGGGCTCGTTCACCTTGGTGACCGTGCCGTCCGGCTCGAGGACGCTGACGTTGCTGCGGATCTCGCCGTCGATCGGGACGGGGACGTAGTCCAGGCCCGCCGCGCGTAGCATCGCCTCCAGCCGCGCGCCCTCGGCGCCCCCGATGGGGAGAAGCGCCCGGGTGGCGTAGCCGTGGCCGAGCAGGGCGAGGGACACGTTGACGCCCTTGCCGCTGGGCTCGCTCCAACTGTTCGTGGCCCGCAGGACGTCCCCGTGGGTCATACGCTCCACGCTGAGGGTCCGGTCCACGCTCGGATTCGGCGTGACGGTCACGATCATGCCCGTATCACTTTCACTCCCCCGTCCTCGAGCCTGCGGACGTCGGCGTCCGGCATGCCGGTGTCGGTGATCAGAAGGTCGATCTCGGCCAGATCCCCGTACTTGAACAGGCTGATCCGGCCGAGCTTGCTGTGGTCGGTGAGCAGGACGCGTCGGCGGGCGGCCTTGAGCATCAGCCGCTTCACGGCCGCCTCCGACTCGTCCGGGGTGCGCAGGCCGTCCTCCACGGTGAAGCCGTTGGTGCCGAGGAAGGCCACGTCCACGCGGATCTCCGAGAGGGCGCGGACGGCCCAGTTGTCGACCTCGGCGAACGTGCGGCTGCGGATCCGGCCCCCCAGGGTGTGCACGTTCAGCCGGGGCCGCGTCGTCAGCGTCATCGCGATGGTCAGGGTGTTGGTGAACACCGCGAGGTCGCGGTCGGCGGGCATGACCTCGGCGAGGCAGGACGTGGTGGACCCGGCGTCGATCAGCACGGACCCCTCGGCGGGCACCTCGGCCAGGGCGGCCCGGCCGATCCGGCGCTTCTCGTCGGTGTACTCCGTGCGCGCCCCGACGGCCGGCTCGAACGACAGGTCCTCCACGGCGACCGCGCCGCCGTGCACGCGGTGCAGCAGCCCCTGCCGTTCGAGCTCGGTGAGGTCCTTGCGGATCGTCTCGGTCGACACGTCGAGGCGGTCGGCCATGTCCGTGACGTCGATGCGTCCCGTGTCGCGCAGCGTCCGCAGCAGGAGCTGGCGGCGCTGCGCGGCGTACGGAGGGCGTCCGGCCCGTCGGGCGGAATCACCAGTCGGTGCCACCACGGTCCCTTCTCTTCGAGGCGGGCCGAGACCCGTCGCTAGCAGGTGGTCTTGTAGACGGCCTGCCGTCCTGTGTCAGTCGACAAGTCATCCTTGGTGATCGTCGTGGTCGTTGTCCCGATTTCAGCCGTCGGCTTCTTACCGGTGAGGGACGCGACGAGCTGGTCGACCGCCTGGGTGCCGATCTGGTACGGCTGCTGGGCCACGAGTGCCTGCACGTCACCGCGCTGCAGCTGCTGCACCTGGACGGGGCCGGCGTCGAAGCCGACGACCTTGACCTTGCTCTGCTTTCCGGCGTTGCGCAGGCCGGTGGCCGCGCCCTCGGCGGCGAACTGGTTCGTGGCGAACACGCCGGTCAGGTCCGGGTGGGCGGCCAGCGTGGCGGAGATGATCGACGCGGCCTTGGCCGGGCTGTTGTCGTTGATCTGCGCGCCGAGGTACTGGATGCCGGAGTACTTCTTGATCGCCTGCTCGAACCCGTGCTGCCGGTCGTCGGAGGTCGAGGCGCCCGCCTTGAAAGCGATGACCAGCACCTTGCCCTTCTGCCCGATCAGCTTGGCCAGGGCGTCCGCGGCCGCCGCGCCACCCGCCTTGTTGTCGGTCGACACGCCGGTGACGGCGAGGCCGCTCTGCGCGAGGGTGGTGTCCACCAGGCCGACCGTGATCCCGGCCTGCTTGGCCCGCAGCAGCGGCGGCACCATCGCCTTGGCGTCGGTCGGGGCGATCAGCAGCCCGGCCGGCTTCTTGGCGATGACCCCGTTGACGATCGGGGTCTGCAGCGACGCGTCGAACTGCTGCGGCGCCTGCATGTCGACCTTCACGCCGTTCTTGGCGGCCTCCGCCTGGATACCGCACTGCATCGTGATGTAGAAGCTGTCTCCGGAGACGCCCGGCACGAAGGAGATGGTCTTCCCCTTCACGCTTCCGCCGGTCGTACCGGATCCGGAGCCTCCGCCGCTGCTGCAGGCGGCCAGGCCGACTGCCAGCGCCGCGGCCGCTCCGAGCACACCGATGGTCCGCATTGATTCCTCCTGTAGGACTAAGGCCGTTCCCGGGCGGCCCGGCGCATCTGGTCGAGGTAGACGGCGGCGATCAGAACGACTCCGACCGCGACCTGCTGCCAGAACGCCTGGACGCCGAGCACGACGAAGCCGTTCTGCAGCACGGTGGGGATGAAGACGCCGATGACGGTGCCGATCATGAGTCCGCGGCCACCGAAGAGGCTGGTACCGCCGATCACGACCGCCGCGATGGTGGACAGGTTGTCGGTGGCGTGGCCACCGAGGGTCGTCGTGGCGAACCGCGCCAGCGACAGATAACCGGCCAGGCCGGCGAGCAGCCCGGCGACGGCGTAGACCTTGATGAGGTGACGGGCGGAGTCGACGCCCGTACGCCGCAGCGCCTCCTTGTTGGACCCGGCCGCGTACGTGTAACGCCCGAACCGGGTCTGCGACAGGATGACGCCGCCGATGACGGCCACGACGAGGGCGATCACCACGAGCCAGGGGACCCCGGCGACGGTGCCGGAGCCGACGCTCATGACCAGGTTGAACGGCACGTCCCGTACGTCGACGCCGTTCGTGATGAGCAGCGCGACGCCCTGGGAGGCGCCCATCGTGCCGAGGGTGACGATCAGCGCGGGGATCCGCGCCTTCGCCACGAGGAAGCCGTTGACCAGGCCCCACGCCAGCCCGGCCACCAGCGCGGCGAGCAGGCCGACCAGCAGGACGCCGACGGACTGCCCGCCGAGCCCGTGCATGACCTTGGCGGAGATGACGCCGGCGAACACCAGCACGCCGCTCACCGACAGGTCGATGCCGGCGGTGAGGATGACGTACGTCGCGCCGACCGCCAGGACGAGCAGGACGGCGGCGTCCGAGGCGATGTTGACGATGTTCCCCGAGGTCGGGAACGCGTGCGGGCGCAGGATCGAGAAGACCAGGCACAGGAGCACCAGCGCGCCGAAGATCCGGGTCGTCTCGCCGCGGCGCAGGCGGTCCGCGACGGTCCGCCACGAACGGTCGGCGGCCGGCGGTCGCGGATCCGCGGCCTTGGTCTGGACGGTCGTCATGCGGCACGCTCCTCTGCGGTTCCGCTGGTCATCGCGGCGACGAGGTCTTCGACGGTGGCGTCGGCCGCTTCGAACCGGGCCACCCGGGCGCCGAGCCGCAGCACCTCGACCCGGTCCGCGATCTCGAGCACCTGAGGCATGTTGTGGCTGATCAGCACGACCGCGATCCCCGCGTCGCGGACCCGGCGGATCAGCTCGAGCACCTGCTGGGTCTGCACGACCCCGAGGGCGGCGGTCGGCTCGTCCATGAAGATCACCCGGCGGGCCCACATCGCGGCCCGCGCCACGGCGACGCTCTGCCGCTGGCCGCCGGACAGGGCGGCGACGGGCGCGGCGGCGTCCTTCAGATGGACGCCGAGCCGCTCCATCTCGCTGGTGGTGTCGCGGGCCATCGCGCGCTTGTCGAGGAAACCGAGGCGGCCGAGCAGCCCGCGCCGGAACACCTCGCGGCCCAGGAACAGGTTGGCCGCCGGATCCAGGTCCGAGGCGAGGGCCAGGTCCTGGTAGACGGTCTCGATGCCCAGGTCGCGGGCGGCGTGCGGGCTGTCGAGCCGTACGGGGTCGCCCTCGACGAGGATCTGCCCGGCGTTCGGCTGGTCCGCGCCCGACAGGATCTTCACCAGCGTGCTCTTGCCGGCTCCGTTGTCGCCGATGAGGGCGACGATCTCGCCGCGGTACACCGTGAAGTCGGCTCCGCGCAGGGCCTGGACCTGCCCGAAGCTCCTCTCGATGCCGCGGGCCTCCAGCAGTGGTTCGGTCATTCGTTCCTCCCTGGGATGGCGGGGCACAGTCCCGCCGCCTGCCCGGCGAGCAGGGCCGCGCCGCGGGCGCCCGCCTGCACGGCCGTGCTCCGGCGTGCGTTGCCGAAGGCGCGGCGGTGCAGCTCGACCATCGCCTCGCTGTTCGACCAGCCCCCGGTCATCACCACTTCGCGGTGTGCACCGGCGGCGCCGGTGACGATCTTCTGTAGGGCCGCCGCGCCCGAGGTTGCCTCGTCGAGCGCGGCCCGCCAGACGGCGGCCGGGGTCGCGTTCCGCCCCGCGCCGCTGACCGTCGCGGTGCCGTCCCCGGCGAGCCGTACGCGCAGCGGGCCGGGGTCGGTCCGCAGCGCCGCCCGGTCGAGTTCGGGCAGGTCGTCGCGGTCCCGGCCGAGCAGCCTCAGCACGTGCTGGAGCAGCAGCCCGCCGCGGGTCGCGCCGAGCACCGACAGCCGGTCCGGCAGGACGTGCCGGCCCACGGTCACCCCGTGGCGCGTCAGCTCGACCACCGCCGCCTCGGCGAGCGGCGCGGGCACCGTACGGACCAGGGCCTCGGCGGTCCCGCACGAGTCGAGGACGTCACCGTCGCCGGTGGCCTCGGCGCCCACCGCCGCCGCCAGGTGGTCGTGGCCGGCGAGGGTGAGCACGGCTCCCGCGAGGCGGTCACCGGCGCGGTCGGCGGCGACCCGCCCCAGCGGGGTCCCGCCCGCGACGGTCGGCGGGAGCAGCGCCGGGTCCATCCCGGACCACTCCAGCGTCGGCTCCCACCAGCTCCCGTCGCGCAGGTGGAACCAGCCCGTACGGGAGGCGAGGGAGAACTCCGACGCGGGTTCGCCGCCCAGGGCGTACACCACCCACTCGGCGACGTGCAGCCGGCGGACGGCCCGATCGAGGCCGCCGTGGTCGCGCAGCCAGCGGTGCTTGGTCAGCGACCACTGGGTGCCGAGCGGCAGCCCGGTCGCGGCGGCGAAGGTCTCCGCGCCGAGGTCCGCCTCCAGCCGGGCGGCCTGCTCGCTGTCCCGGCTGTCGTGCCAGGCGATGAGCGGGGCCACCGGCCGGTCGTTCCCGTCGAGGTACACCCCCGCCTCGGCCATGCTCGCCACGCCCAGCGCGGCGACCCGGCCCTCGGGGGCCGACGTCAGCGCGTCGTCCAGCGCGGCCTGTACGGCGGCGAGCACCCGCGCGGGGTCGGTCTCGGTGCCGTTCGGGGTGCTGCTCCAGGTCAGAGCGGCACTCCCGTGGGCGACCTCCCGTCCGTCGGCCGTACAGACGGCCGCCTTGACGGAGCTGGTCCCCACGTCGACACCTACGAGCAGGTCAGGCACGAGAGAACACCACCGGGGCTTGAGTTTCATCCTGGTTAATTGGGGGTTACATGGTTATAGTTGGGATTCGTTGGGATCGTCAAGAGTGGACATCGAGGGACATTCCGCCCAGGGAGGGTGCTCGCCCGTGTCACTGAGCCGTACCGGCGACCTGGTCGCCGCCGCACGCGAGGCCGGCGAAGGCGTCGGCGCCTTCAACGTCATCACCGTCGAGCACGCCGAGGGCATCGTGGCCGGCGCCGAGCTCGCCGGTGCCCCGGGCATCCTGCAGATCAGCCAGAACGCGGTCCGCCACCATCTGGGCCGCGTCGAGCCGCTCGCGGCAGCCTGCGCGCTGATCGCGGAGACGGCGCGCGTGCCGATCGCCCTCCACCTCGACCATGTCGACGACCTCGACCTGCTGCGCCGGGCCGCCGACGCGGGCTTCAGCTCGGTGATGTACGACGCCTCGCACCTGGAGTACGCGGACAACCTCACCGCGACCCGGTCGGCGGCGGACTGGGCGCACGAGCACGGCCTCTGGCTCGAGGCGGAGCTCGGCGAGGTCGGCGGCAAGGACGGCGTGCACTCGCCGACCGCGCGCACGGACCCGGGGGAGGCGGCCGCCTACGTGGCCGACACGGGAGTGGACGCCCTCGCGGTCGCGGTGGGCAGCTCGCACGCCATGACCACCAAGAGCGCGAGCCTCGACATCGGGCTCGTGGAGAAGCTGCGCGCCGCCGTGCCCGTGCCGCTGGTCCTGCACGGCTCCAGCGGCGTCCTGGAGGAGGACCTGCGCCGGGCCGTCGCCGCCGGCCTCACCAAGATCAACGTCGGCACCCAGCTCAACGTCGCCTTCACCGCCGCCGTACGCCGGACCCTGACCGACGAGACGCTGACCGACCCGCGCAAGTACCTCCGCCCCGCCCGCGACGCGGTGACCGAGACCATCGCGCAGATCATCCGCACCCTCACCACCCGCTGACCGCACATCTCGCGCCGAGCCCCGCCCGGTGCGAGATGACGCGGTGTGCGTTCGCGGATGTCGACCCGGCCGACTGCCGGAACCTGATCACCGGTCTCTGTGTGACGGTCGGCGAACCGGCCGATTTTCGCCCCCACGGCAGGGGAGGGCGAGGCACCGGCGCTTAGCCGTGCCATCGGCATGGGCGTTCCGATCGCGTGCCGGTGAATGCCCGGCCGCTGAGCTATCGCCTCCATGCCGAGGTATCCGTCGGCCCCTCGCTGGTGAACTCGGGGTGCTGACCAATGAACTAACGGCGGGTTGTGATCCCTGGAAACGCATGAGGCTGTGTGGAACGATGATCACCATTGTGGCCAAGTGAATTGGGGGCCGGGCCGATGACGACCACGCATGTTTCCGATGAGGCCGGCGACGCGGGTGATTCATCGCTCGAGGATGTCGATGTGCGGCGCATCCGACGGGTCATGGAGTTCACCCGCTCGTTGAGCACCGGCCGACTGCTCGCCGAAATACTGCCCGATGGCACGCCCGGGCACCTCGCCGCGGACATCGCGCGACACTGCCGCTTCGTGCACGGCTCGGTCATGGTCTTCCCATCCGGCCGGCCGGAGGCCTTCCTCGCTCGGCTGGCGGAAATGGGACTGACCGCCGCGCCGCCCCAGCCGAGCACCGTCGTACGCGACAGGGTGGCCCGTGGATATGGCATTCCCGAGGAGGATGTGCCGATTCAGATCGTGCACGCCTCGATTACCGGCGGTGAACCCGATCACGGCGGCGAAGTCGAGATCTTCGTCTGCCCCGCGGGGTCCGGTGAGCCATTCGAACGGCTGATGGACGACGAACGCCGGGCCGACAACGAGACGCATTTCGCGCTCCACGTGTCCGAGTCCGACGTGACGGAGCGCCTGTGGGAGCTGCTTACCGGCCCCGGCGGAATGACGCCCGACGGCGGTGGCTTCAACCCCCACGAAGGCCCGGCGGGCCGTACCGTGCTGTACTTCCGCACCGAGGGCCGGGGCCGGCCCCAGGGATGGCCGCGCCGGCTGGAGCTGCTCGTCGACGGCCCGCTTGAGCTGCTGGCCACCCACCTGCGGTCGGCCGAATCGTCTCGTCCGGTTCATGCCGAAACGGAGCCGCGCGCCGACGAGGAGGCGACGCGGCAGATGTTCGAGATGCTGACCGGCGCGTGGACCACGCAGGCCCTGTGCGCCGCCGCGGAGCTGGGAATCGCCGACCACCTGAGTTCCCAGCCGGCGACCAGCGCCGAGCTCGCCATGCTGACGAACGCCGACGCCGACCTGCTGCACCGGGTGCTGCGCTACCTCGCGTCGCTCGGCGTCGTGCGCCGGGACGGCGAGCGGTGGGAGCTGACCCGGCTCGGCCGGACGTTGCGGACCGGTGCGCTGCGCGACGTCGCCCGGCTGTACGGCGGGATCTTCTACCGCAGCTTCGGCTCCCTCGCGCATTCCGTTCGTACGGGCGAGAACGCGTTCGAGCACGCATTGGGCCTGCCGCCCTTCGACTACCTCAACGAACATCCCGAGCAGGCCCGCGTCTTCCATGGCGCCATGGCGGCCGGGTCGTCGTGGTTCAGCAGGGTTCCCGAGGTGGTCGACTTCGCCGACGCGGGCACCGTCGTCGACGTCGCCGGCGGCCACGGCGACCTGCTCCGCCACGTCCTGACGGCGGCTCCCGCCGCTCGCGGAGTGCTGTTCGACCAGCCCGCGATCGCCGACGCGGCCCGCGAGGTGCTCGAGAAGGACGGCCTGCTCGACCGGTGCGAGGTCGTCGGCGGCGACTTCACCGAGCAGGTGCCGGAGGGCGGCGACGTCTACCTGCTCTCCCGCATCCTCCATGACTGGGACGACGAGCAGTGCCTGAAGATCCTGGCGAACTGCCGCCGCGCCATGGCGGAGACCGCCCGGTTGGTCATCATCGAACGCCCCATTCCGACGGACGGCACACCGTCCCTGGCCATCGCCTGGGACGTGCACATGGCCGTCAACAACATCGGCGGCCGGGAACGCACCGACGAGGAGTACCGGCGACTGCTGCGCGCGGCCGGTTTCGACCTGGTCGACATCACGCCGCTCGCCCTGGACATGGCGGCCCTGACCGCCATTCCGACCGGCGGCACGGACTGACGCAAAACGTCGAACGCCCCGATCCAGGGCACGCATCAGCCGCCACTTAAGCTTCTGCTGCCCCAAAAAGCCCCAATATGGAATGGATGTGCCAGATGCGTAGGCTCAAGCAGAGGGCCGTGCTCGCCCTCGCCGTCGCGGGCATGCTCGCCGGGTCGGTGGCCGTGAGCAGCCCGGCGGAGGCGGTGGCGTCACCGGCCGAGGCGTGCGGCAGCAACTACCACGAGATCGACCACCACGACCTGGGCAGCGTCGCGACCATCCACCTGCTGTACAACGGGACCACCGACTGTGTGGTCACGTCGAAGAAGGTCAACCTCGGGACCCCCACTCACGTGCTCGCCGCGATCGCCAAGGTGGAATCCGACGGTTCGTATGGGTTCATCAATGACCCGCCGTCGACCAGCACCAAGTACGCCTACTACGCCGGCCCGGTGAAGGTGAACGCTCCGCACACGTGCATCGTTTGGGGAGGCGCGGCAGATCCCGGCTGGGTCATGTGGTACTCCCAGCCTTCACACTGCGGCTGACATCGCCGAACACGCGAGCGGTTCCATGATCAAGCTGGTGATCATGGAACCGCTTCCGTGCTCCAGGCGCTAAATCTTGTGGTTACGGATGAAGTCGGCGACGGCGAGGGTGGCGTGGACCTGGGCCTCGGCGTGCAACTGGCGGATGACCTGCTGCTGACCGGGCACCGCGGCGTCCAGTTCACCGGCCGAGGAGAGCAGGCGTTCGGCGGCGTCGTAATGTTCCTGTCCCGTCATGGCGTGATTACTGCCCAGTGACGGCGTCTTCTACCGGCCCGGCGGACGGTGTCTGCGCCGCCCCCCCGCGCCCGGCCAGTCGTCCACAACCGGTCATGTCGCCTTCGTCCAGACCGGCGGCAACTCCGCTTGAATCGCTACGCATTCCAGGCGGGCCTCGCTTGGGAGCTGATTACAGCGGAGCGCGTATGGATTTGCGCAAGAAGGCATCGGCCGTCGCGGCGGCCGGTGCACTGGCCACCACCCTCATCGCGGGCGGTCTTCCTGCGTCGGCACAGGCGGCGTCGGCGCCTGCGGCAGACGACAGCCCGATCACCCATGAACAGAATCCCCGGGTGCCCGAGGGCGCGGCGTGGACGCAGGCGTACTTCCCCTCCTCCGACGGCAGCGGTGTCGTGCTGCACGCCGACGTGCTGCGCCCGGCGAACCTGCCGCCCGGAGCCAAAACCCCGGTGATCCTCTCGGTGGGCCCCTACTTCGCGCACGCGGGGCAGACCGGTCCCGAGGGCTGGGACCAGGTCGGACCGTCGGCGCGCTTCCAGGACTTCATCGACGGCGCCGGCCTGATGGCGCGCGGCTACACCTTTGTGATGGTCGACCTGCGCGGCTTCGGCGGGAGCACCGGGTGCCTGGACTGGGTCGGCCCGGGGGAGCAGGCCGACGTCCGCGCCGCCATCGACTGGTCGGCCAGTCGGCCCTGGTCGACCGGCAAGGTCGGCATGTACGGCAAGTCGTACGACGCCGTCACCGGGTTGGTGGGCAACGACCTGAAGCGGCCGAGCCTGAAGGCGGTCGTCGCGCAGGAGCCCGTCTGGAACATGTACGACTACCTGTTCAGCAACAGGGTCCCGCGCCCGAACGTCACGGGCACACCGCTCGCGTACAACTCGATCGCGACGATGCCGCCGATGGCCGACGACAGCGACCGGTACAAGGCGGCCGCGGAGTACGAGACCAGCCATCCGGAGTGCCTGAGCGACAACCTGGCCAACAACAACAATCCAGCCCCGAACTCGGCGTACTGGAGGGCACGCGACCTGGCCGCCCACGCGCGCGGCACCAGCACACCGCTGTTCGTGACCCAGGGCTTCATCGAGCCCAACACCAAGCCTGAGGACGCCGAGAAGTACCTGGGCAACCATCACGGCCGGGAACGCGGCTGGCTCGGCCAGTGGGAGCACGTACGGGGCAACGACACCGACGCGAACGGCCGGCTGTCGCAGGGACGTGCCGGCTGGTTCGACGAGGTGATGCGGTTCTACGACCAGTACCTCCGCGGCGTCCAGCCGTCGGTGACCGACCCGGCGTACGCCGTCGAGGACAGCCTCGGCCACTGGCGCGCCCAGCGGACCTGGCCCGTGACCACGACGTCGTACGAGGCGCGGCTCTCCGCCGGCCGGTACGTCGACGACGGCGGTGCCCCGGCGCCCGCGGCTTCGGCGGCGAACCGTGGCCGCTGGGACATGGAGCGGGCACCGCGGATCGAGCCGCTGTCCGGTGCGGAGAAGAACGCCGCCAAGCGGAGCGACACCGCCGCCTCCAGCTTCTGGACCTGGTCGACGCCCGCCTCCCGGACGCTCCGGCTCACGGCTACGCCGCGGATCACGTTCGAAGCGAGCACGACCGGCAACGTGATGGTGCGCCTGTGGGACGTCGCCCCGGACGGCACGGCGACGATGTTCGACGAGAACGTCGCACTGCTGCAGAGGAAGGGCCGGATCTCCTTCGACCTGAAGTCGACCGACTGGACCTTCCAGCGAGGACACCGGCTGGGCGTCCAGATCGGGACGATCAGCTCCAACGGCTGGCTGGACGTACCGTCGGGTCACACCGTGGCGGTCTCCGGCGCGCGGCTCGCCCTGGCCGTGCTGGACGCCCGGTCGGACGTGCCGACCCAGGGTGACCGCTCGCCGTACCTGGACCGGTACCTCGCGGCGTACACCACGACGCTCACCGACGTCGGCCACGGCACCTTCCCGCTGACGGTGTCACGCGACCGCTGACCGACCGGCGCCGCGCGGTGGCCCGGCACCCGCCTCGGTGGGTGCCGGGCCGCCGAACCAGTGCCCTGACCTGGAACGTGCACTGACCGGAAGCGGAGTTTCAGTACTTCTTCACGCCGTGCGTCACCCGTCGGCGAGGCGCTGGATGGTGGCGCTCAGCCAGGCCTCGAGCTCGGCGGGGTCGCCGAGTTCGGAACGCAGGACCCGGCGGCGGGTCGATACGCCGAGCACGAAGGCGTCGATCGCCGCGGCTCGGCTGCGGGCGTCCGCGTCGTCCAGGCCGCTGTCGCGCAGGTAGCGGTGCAGCGGCTCCAGTGAGTTCGTGTCGAGGAAGGCGGCCAGCGCCTCCGCCGCCTCCGGGCGTTCGCCGGACGCGCGTTGCAGCACGAGCAGCGGATCCTCCCCGGGTGCGCCGAACCAGCGCTGGACGATGCTCGCCGCGAGGCGCGAACCCAGGGCGGAACGGTCGCCGTCGAAGGAGTCGGAGACCGGGATCTCCACCCGGGTCGCCGCCAGGAAAAGGCCGTCCTTGCCGCCGAAATAGCGCGTGATGAGGTTGGGCGACACGCCTGCCGCGTCGGCCACGCCTTTGACGGTGCTCGCCGCGTACCCGTGCCGGGCGAACTGGCTGCGCGCGTGTTCCAGGATCCGCTGCCTGGTGGCGGCCGCGTTGCGCAAGGTCATGTGTACGAGCATACACATCATGTGTACGCTGATACACATGAACGACGAGATGCGGGAACGACTCCGGCGAACGCGGCGCGTCACGACCCCATGGAGTGACGACGGGACGCGCGGCATCAGCGGCACCCACCTCGACGAGCTGCTCGAACGCTGGGCGAACGGGTACGACTGGGGTGTGCACGAGCGCCGCATCGGCGCGTTCCCCTGGGTGACGGTGCGGGCAGGCGGCACCGACCTGCGTGCGATCCATCAGCGGTCCGCGGATCCAGGCGCCCCGGTCGTCGTGCTGCTGCATGGCTGGCCGGACTCGGTGTTGCGCTTCGAGCGCGTCCTCCCGTTGCTCGCGGACCTGCATGTGGTGGTTCCCGCTCTGCCGGGCTTCCCGTTCGCGGCCCCGCTTACCGGCCCCGGTATGTCGGTCAACCGGATCGCTCGGATCGTTGCGGACGCTCTCGATGAGCTCGGTTACTCGAGGTACACGGTGTCCGGCGGCGACGTGGGCGGCACCGTCGCGGAGATCCTCGCGGCCGAGCACCCGGACCGGGTGACCGCCCTGCACCTCACGAACATCGCCCCGCAGCACGCGCTCACGGCGGACCCGGCGAAGCTCACGCCCGACGCGGCGGCCTACCTCGGCCGGGCGGCGCAGTGGTTCCGGACCGAGGGCGGGTACATCGCGGAGCAGTCGACGCGGCCGAACACGCTCGCCGTCGCCCTCGGCGACTCACCCGCCGGCCTCGCGGCGTGGATCGTCGAGAAGCTGGAGTCCTGGTCCGACGAGTCGGCCTTCACTCCGGACGAGCTCCTGACCTGGGTCACCGCCTACTGGGTCACCGGCACGATCGGCACCTCTTTCGCCACCTACGTCGAACCGGTCGCCCTCCCCGACCGGATCGACACGCCGACCGTGCTCTCCGTGTTCCCGCGCGACACCAAACCGGAGCCGCGAAGCTACGCCGAGGCGTTCCTGAACGTTCGCGATTATGTGGAGCACCGTGCCGGGGGGCACTTCGCAGCCTGGGAACAGCCCGAGGCCTACGCCGCCGACGTACGCCGTGCGGTCAAGCTGGGCGGCTGAACCGGAGCCCGCGGATGCTCCACCACGACAACACCGTGCGCCCGGCACGGCCTATGGCGTGGCAGCCGACACCGTGAACGTACGTGGTCAGGGCGCTAGCCGTGGGCGGTCTCGCCGTCGTCGTACGCCGCGCGGGCGGCCGCGATCTTCTCGTGGTTGTTCTCCGCCCAGGCCGACAGCGCGCGGGTGGACGCGAAGAGATCCTTGGCCAGCGGCGTCGCCGTGTACTCGACCTGCGGCGGCACGGTGGGATGCACCGTACGGACGAGCAACCCGTCCCGTTCGAGCGTGCGCAGGGTGAGGGTGAGCATGCGGCGGCTGATGCCGGGGATCGTCCGGTTGAGCTCCGCGAATCGGATGGGGCCTTCGCTCGCGGCCGCGAGGATCGCCAGCCCCCACTTGCTCCCAACCCGGTCGAGCGCGTCGCGGAAGGCCGCGCACACGTCCGGCTCCACATCCTCGGGCAGTCGGGGTCGTGCCGGCATCGCGCTCCCTTCTCCGGCGACGATGCCAGCCTTCCACGCGACCGGGGTGGGAACAAGCCGTCCGTGCCGCCGTCAGGCGCGCACGGCGGCCAGCGCCTGCGCCCAGGACTCGAGTTGGTCCAGCACGCGCTCGAGTTCCGCCTCACGGTTCTCGAGCGGCGCGAATTCGGGGTAGTTCGGGAAGTCGCCCGGTATGAGCAGGCCGAGCTGGGCGGCGACCGGTGCGATGCTCAATTCGACCGCCACCAGTTTGAGATGCTCGACGGACCGCGCGCCGCCCGCGGCGCCGTATCCGACGAATCCGATCGCCTTGTTCTGCCATTCGGCGTACACGAAGTCGAACGCGTTCTTCACCGCGGCGGGCGGTGCGTGGTTGTACTCCGGTGTGACCACGAGGTATCCGTCGTACCGGCCGACGACCTCGGCCCACCGCTTCGTGCGCTCCCCGGCGTACCGGCCGACGGCGGCCGGAACCTCCTCGTCGTAGAGAGGGAGATTCTGGTCGGCGAGGTCGACGATCTCGTACTCGACCCCGACGCGCTTCGACGCGAGCTGATGCACCCAATCCGCCACGACCCGACCAATCCGGCCGGGCCGTGTGCTGCCGACGATAATGGCGATCTTTGTCATTCCCCGGTCCTTCTCTCTTGGCGATGTTCAGATCATCCACCCGCGCACTTCGGCAGCGGAAGAAGGCACATTTCTCTCCCGTGGTAACACGAATGTTCCTGAACCCCCCGTGTTCGGCGCGAAGTCCTGATCCACGATCGGGGTAGTTAACGGCCGCGTGCAGAGCCAGGTACGGGTGAACGTGCAGAGGCTGGTCGGACGTCGTCGATCGACGCCGCTTACTCGTGTGGTCTGAGCGCGTCGGCCAGCTGTGCGATTGGATCGGCGGGGATGTGGTGATGGGAACGTCCGGCCGGCCACGTCGAGAATCGGTCGTCCGGCCAGCGCGGGACTACGTGGAAGTGCAGATGCGGGACCGACTGTTTTGAGCCGGGACCGCTGGCGTGAAGGACGTTCACGCCGCTGGCGTCCAAGGTGGTGCGCATGGCCATGGCCACGTGCTGGACCAATGCCATGGTGGTTCTGTCGACGTCTAGCGGCAGCGTTTGTCGATGAGTTTGGGCAACGCCCCTGATCATCAGGATCTGGTGTCGATGAGTTTCGTGAACACCAGAGTCTTTGCGGTGGGAGCGTGATGCGTAACTCACCGTGAAGGGGGCTGGATGCCACGGCAGTCGAAGACCGAGCTGTATGCGGCGATCCGAACGCCGGATCAAGGCCGCCGCCTTCCCCCCGCGACAAGTCGCTGCGCGAGTTCGACTTCGACGCCAACCCCAACATCGACCCGGCCACCATCCACACCATCGCCGCCTGCGACTGGGTCCGCAAGGGCCAGCCGCTCTGCCTGATCGGCGATTCGGGAACCGGCAAGTCCCACCTGCTCATCGCGCTGGGCACCGAAGCAGCGATGGCCGGCTTCCGGGTGAAGTACACCCTCGCGACCAAGCTGGTCAACGAACTCGTCGAGGCCGCCGACGACAAGCAGCTGTCCAAGACCATCGCCCGCTATGGGCGGGTGGACCTGCTCTGCATCGACGAACTGGGATACATGGAGCTGGACCGGCGCGGCGCCGAACTGTTGTTCCAGGTCCTGACCGAACGCGAGGAGAAGAACAGCCTGGCGATCGCATCCAACGAATCCTTCGGCGGCTGGACCAAGACCTTCACCGACCCCCGGCTCTGCGCCGCGATCGTCGACCGCCTCACCTTCGGCGGAGCCATTATCGAAACCGGCACGACTCCTACCGCCTGGCCCAGACCCGCGCCAAGCAACAGCACCAAGCCACCGCCGGCTGACCCACCGCCCGACAGTCACCAGCCAAACAGCAACCTAAATGACCTAGAGGAATGGCGACTCCCCAGCATAGTCGGCGGCTGTCAGACGCCCCTGGTCGATGAGGTCCGGTTGGCTTGATAGAGAACCCTCGCCTGTTTACTTCGGTTGTTCGAGTCCCAGTGATCTGAGCAGGTCGATCATTTCAGCGCGGTAGAGCTTGGCGGGCTCGTGTGTCTGCGGGCCAAGGTGACCGTAGATCTCCAGGGCGATCAGGCCGTGCATGCGACCCCAGACACGGAGGGCCAGGGCCAGGGCCGCGGGCGGCAGGTCGGGAAAGGCATTCCGGACCGTGGCCACCAAGGTGGGGGCGAAATCGGACCATTGGTGATCGCCGCCGGTCTGCAGGGACCGGGCGTGCGGCCAGGCGGCCGCGACCAGTCCGGTCAGCCCCAGGCACGCGCGTTTGGCCGCTTCGGGAGCCGGCCCGCTCTCAGGCGCCTGGTATCCGGTGACCGGATCGCCGTAGATGAGCCGGAATCCTTGCGGGTTGGCCAGCGCCCACTCACGTACGGCCTGTCCCCAGGCGAGGATCCGGTCGGCCGCGTCGTCCGGTCGGCAGGCGTCCCCGGCAGCCTCCACCTGGTCCACCAGTGAGGTGTAGACGTCGTTGATCAACGTCGTGATCAACGCGTCACGAGTCTCGAAGTAGCTGTAGATCGCGCTGCCGCTCATCCCCATCTCGCGGGCGATCGCACGCAGCGAGATGGCGTCCGCGCCGCCGTCGGTCATGAGCTTGAGCGCGATGTTCTTGATCTCCGCGGTGGTCTGCGCCCTCAGTCGCGCCCGTCTTCCGGGTACCTGCTCGTCCACGCTTGACACCTTACACCGCTCCAGTAGAGTACGCCGCATGAAACTTGAACGGTGCACGGAAAATGAACGCAGCACGAGAGCTGGGGCGGGACGCTGATGAACGCTACGGCGGTGCTGTTCGACGAGCTGGGCGGGCCTGAGGTGCTGCGCCTGGAACAGGTGCGCCTTGATGAGCCCGGCGAGGGCGAGGTGCGGGTCCGGATCGACGCGATCGGGCTGAACCGGGCCGAGGCACTGTTCCGCTCCGGCGGGTACTACTACCAGCCGACGCTGCCCGCCTCACGAATCGGCACGGAGGCCGCCGGCGTGGTGGAATCCGTCGGACCGGGCGTCGAGGAGTTCTCCGCCGGGGACGCGGTCAGTGTGCTGGCCACCGGCATCCACATGTCGACCAACGGCGTTTACGGGGACCGGGTCAACGTTGCCGCCCGCAGCCTGCTGCGACGGCCGGACTCGGTGGACGCGGTCACCGGTGCCGCCGTGTGGCTGTCCTATCTCACCGCCTACGGTGCCCTCGTCGAGGTGGGCCGGATGAACCCCGGCGATGAGGTGGTCATCACCGCCGCCTCCAGCAGCGTCGGCATGGCGGCCATCCAGATCGCCAACCACATCGGCGCCGTCCCCATCGCCGTCACCCGCACCGCCGCCAAGACCGACCGGCTCATGCAGGCCGGAGCCGCACACGTGCTGGTGATGGACGAAGACGACCTGGTCAAGCGGGTAGCGGCACTCACCTCGGACCGGGGTGCCCGGCTGGTCTTCGACTCCATCGGCGGCCCCGGCCTGGCCGACCTCGCCCGCGCGGTGGCCCGGGGCGGCATACTGATCGTCTACGGATGGCTCGACCCGCGCCCCGCTCCGCTACCGATGAACTGGCCGCTCAACATCTTCGGATTCGGCCTCAACGTCGTCACCGACGATCCCGTTGCGCTACGGCGAGGGGAAGCGTTCATCAACGCCGGTCTGCGCAGCGGCGTCCTGGTCCCGGTGATCGACGCCACCTTCGACCTGGCCGACATCGCCGGCGCCCACCGTCACATGGAAGCAAACGGCCAGCTCGGCAAGATCGTCGTCACCGTCCAACACTGACCAGCGAAGGAAACACCTCATGAGCAGCACCCACGCCGAACTCGTGCACCGGCTGATCGACGCGATCAACGACACCGATCCGGTCGGCCGCCGCGCGACGATCCAGGAGATCTTCACCCCCGACTGCGCCTACACCGATCCCGACGACGCGGTCGAAGGCCATGACGCCCTCGACGCCTTGTTCGCCCGGCTCCAAAGTCAGGCACCACCCGGTTTCCGCTTCGATCTGGCGGCCCCGGTCAATGCCCACCACCAGCAGGCCCGCTTTGCCTGGAAATACGGTCCGCTGGACGCGCCCACACCGGTCGCCACCGGCTCCGACGTCACGACGTTCCGCGACGGGCGCATCCACCGCGTCTACGCCTTCTTCGACAACAGATCGGCCTGACCGATCAGCCATCACCGCACCAGCGCCGTTCTCCCAAAGCTCAGGGAGAACGGCGCTGACACAAAGACTCCTCAGCGGCATACCTCAGACGACACGCCGAGACCGTTACTCAATCTCATCGACATCTCCGGTCCGGGCGGCCCCCTATCGTTCACCGAACGCGTGAACAAACGTTGCTGCTACTAACCGACGAACTCAGCCATGGCGTCGGCGAGCGGGCCGGGTGGAGTGTCGAAGATATCGGCGTAGTGCTCTGTTGGGATGACCAGCGTGTGTCCTGGGGCGAGGGGGTTCAGCGGCGCGAACGCGGCGACGGCGGACTGACGAGTGACCCAGCGCGCGGTGCCGGACTTGAGCAGGTCACAGAAGACGCATTCCATGCCGAGCGATGCTGCCACCGTCGGGCGACGGAGACTCAGCCGGTGGCGGCGACCCCGCCGTACAGCACGATGCGGCAGGCAGACCGATCAAAGCGATGCGGATCGGCAACGACAACGCCGGATTCACCCGCCTGCTGGCGGCCATCGCCGAGGTGGCGCCCGGACCGCGTGTGGTCGCCTCCATCGAGGGCAGCCGCAGCTATGGAGTGGGACTGGCGCGAGCGCTGAGTGCCGCCGGCGTTCGGGTCATCGAGTGCGAGCAACCCAGCCGCACCCATCGCCGCGGCAGGGGCAAGTCCGATTCCATCGACGCTCACCTGGCCGTGCTGGCCGCCCTGCGATCCGACACCGACCGGGTGGCCTGCCCTCGCGTCGACGGCGACCGCGAAGCGCTGCGCATCCTGCTGGTCGCGCGCCAGGAGATCGCCGTGATGCGGACCGCGCAGACCAACCGGCTGCGTGCCCTGCTGCTCGCCGGCGACGACACCGACCGTCAGGCCGCCCGCAGCCCGTTGACCCAGGCCGCCCTGGCCGCGCTGGCCGACCGCGAACTCCCCGCTGACGCCGGTCGCGATCAGGTGGTGCGCCAGGCCGAGATCCGCCGTCTGGCGCTCGCACTCACCCAAGCCTGGCGCGAGCTGGAGGACAACCGCGCCCAGCTGCTGGCCATCGTCAACGACCTCGCGCCCGGCCTGACCAGCCGCTACGGCGTCGGACCGGTCAGCGCCGCCTAGGCGATCGTGAGCTACTCCCATCCCGGCCGGTGCCGCAACGAGGCCGCCTTCGCCGCACTGAGCGGCACCAGCCCGATCCCCGCCAGCAGCGGCAAGACCATCCGCCACCGCCTCAACCGGGGCGGTGACCGGGCACTCAACCGTGCCATCCACGCCATTGCCCTGACCCGGATACGCCACTGCCCCCGAACCCGCGCCTACATCGACCGCCGCACAGCCCAAGGCAAGACCCCACGCGAGATCCGCCGCTGCCTCAAGCGCTACATCGCCCGCGAGCTCTACCGAGCACTCAACGCCACCATGACCGCTTGACAAACATAGAAGCGTCAGAAGGGGTCCGCTCCTGCCGATCATGTCGGTGCCTGTCACTAGGTTTTAGCCCGTGCCTATCGAGCCTCTGTACGATGCGGCCGACGTTCGTTGGCAACTCACCGGCTATCCCGTGCGAGAAGGCCCGCCGACCACCTTTCCGATCACAGCTGAGCAGCTGGATCAGTTTCGTGACATGTCGGACCGGGGACCTGAGTGGGACGTCGACTGGTATCCAGTTGAGGCGGACATGTGGCCTCGGCTGAGGGAGGTCCTCGGCTGCCCGCGTCCGAATCGCCGGCTGGTCTGGTTCTTGGAGACGGCGGTCGCCGAGGCGTGACCCCACAAATTCCGCACGGAATGTACGCGGGATGGCCGCCCGCCGCGCACCTCGCCGCAGCCGCTACCGCGCAGGTCAGGCCCCGCATGTCCGCCGTATCGCCGGTGGATTCCTAAACCCCGTGTGCGGTATAGAGCCGTGATTCACAATCGGGGTATGCGGCGGGATCCGGATCGGGCGGCGGTCCTGGTTGGTCTTCCCACGCGCAGTTGGTCACCTGCCGGGCCGAGACCGGATGGCGGGCGATAGGTGTTTTCTCGGTACGGGCTGCGGACTCGGATGGCGCTCTCGTATGTCATGGTCTCCGTGGCCGCCGTGCTGGTCGTCGAGGCCGTCCTGCTCCTGCTCGTGGCGCCTCGGGTGCTGACGGGCGCCGGCGACACAGGGGGAGCGGAGGCACAGGCGGCCGGTGACGCGAAGACGCTCAGCCTCGCCGCCGTCGACCTGGGCCTCGCCACGCCGGGGGTGTCCGACCAAGACCTCCTCGCCGGCCTGAGCGGCCAGGCGAGCGCGCAGACCGGGATCGGTGACGCTCGCATGCGGGACGGCGTCGCCCTGGAGGCGCTGGCGGCACGGGACGGAAGGATCGTGCTCAGCTCCGCGCCGGGCCGTAATCCGGTCGGCTCCCCGGTCCCGGTCAAGGGCGCCGCGACGACGGCCCGCTCCGGCCTGCGGAAGCAGCAGGGCCGGTCGGTCGCCTGGGCGTCGAGCCCGGTCGTCGCCTGGGGCGCGGCCACGGCGGCCCGTACCGGTCGCCCGGCCGGGCACGGCCGCCGGGTCATCGGCATGGTCTACGTGCAGCTTCCGGCCGGGCGGCGGCAGGCGGCCGGGCACGTCGGCCGGCTCCTGCTGCCCGGCCTCATCGTGCTGCTGTTGATCGTTCCCGTCGGGGTGCTGTTCGGGCTGCTCAGCACGGGCGCGCTCATCCGGCGCATCCGGCGGCTGGCGGACGTGACCACGGCGATGGCCGACGGCGACTTCCAGGCGCGGATCCCGGAGTCGGGCGGGGACGAGGTGGGGAGGCTGGAGGAGGCGTTCAACCGGATGGCGGAGCGCCTCGAGGCGGCCGTGCAGGCCGAACGGGACGCCGCGGCGTCGGACGGGCGGCGGGCGGAGCGGTCGAGGATCGCCCGCGAACTGCACGACTCGATCTCCCAGGACCTGTTCTCCCTGCGGCTGCTGGCCGGAGGGCTGGGCAAGGCGCTCGCGGCCGAGACGGACCTGCGGGACAAGGCCGAGTCGATGGAGCGCACGGTCGACCGTACGATGCGGGAGATGCAGGCGCTGCTGCTCGAACTCCGTCCGGTCGCGATCGAGGACGCCGGGCTGATGCCCGCGCTCACGGAACTGTGCCGCGCGTACGAGGCGCGCCTCGGCGTGCCGGTCCGGACCGATCTTGAGACGGTACGGCTCGAGCCGGCGGTGGAGCACGCGGTGCTGCGAATAGCCCAGGAGGCGCTCGGCAACGCCGTCCGGCACGGCGAGCCCGGACTCATCGAGCTGAGCCTGACGGCCGGGGACGGCTGTGTCGTCGTGCGGGTGCGTGACGATGGGCGGGGGTTCGACCGGCGGTCGGTCGACGGGCACGGGATGGGGCTCGACCTGATGCGCGAACGCGCGACGGAGCTCGGCGGCACCTTCGAGGTGGTGAGCGCTCCGGGCGAGGGGACGACCGTCACGGCGAGCATCCCGGACGGCACGCCGTGATCCGCGTGCTCGTCGTGGACGACCACCAGGTCGTCCGCCAGGGCCTCCGTTTCGTGCTGGAGCAGGAACGGGACATCGAGGTCGCCGGAGAGTGCGGCGACGGGTTGTCCGCCGTGACCGCGATCCGCGCTCTGCGGCCCGACGTCGTCCTGCTGGACATGGTGATGCCAGGGATGGACGGCCCCGGCGTGCTCGAGGCACTGCGTGGCGACGAGACTCCGCCTGCCGTCATCGTGCTCACCTCCTTCCTCGAGGAGGACCGGGTCGTCGAGGCGATCCGTGCCGGGGCCCTGTCCTACCTGCCGAAGACCGCGGCGGCCGAGGAGGTCGTGGCCGCCGTACGGGCCGCCGCGCGCGGTGACAGCGTCCTGGGCCCGGGTATCGCGTCGATCCTGGTCCGGCAGGTCCGCGACGGCGGCCGGGAGGATCCGCTCAAGGTGCTCTCGCCCCGCGAGCGGGACGTGCTGGCGACCCTGTCCAGGGGCCGGTCGAACCGGGAGATCGCGCGACGGCTGTCGCTCAGCGAGGAGACGGTGAAGTCCTACGTCTCCAGCATTCTGACCAAGCTCGGCCTCCAGGACCGTACGCAGGCGGCCATCTTCGGGCTGCAGCAGGGCCTGGTCCCGCTCGATGAGGCGTTGTCCGACGACTCCTGACGTCAGGCGGCACGGAGGGCGTCGGTGGGGGAGAGCCGGGCCGCGCGCAGCGCGGGGTACAGCCCGGCCAGCGCCCCGGCCACCAGCGCGACGCCGATTCCGCCCCACAGGGCGAATCCGGGGATCAGCACGGCCCACCCGCGCGCGTACGCCATGCCCGCGGTGACCGCCGCGCCCAGGAGCACGCCGGCCGTCCCGCCGAGGAAGGACAGGACCAGGGACTCGGTCAGGAACTGCGCGGCGACGTGCGACCGCGCGGCGCCGAGCGCCCGCCGGAGGCCGATCTCCGAACGCCGCTCGAGCACGGAGATGACCATGACGTTGGCGATGCCGATCGCGCCGACCAGCAGCGCGATGCCGCCGAGCCCGAGGAACAGGGCGCCGGAGGTCCGCGTCACCGCCACGCGGGCGGTCAGGGCGTCGGACGGTCGACTCACTCCCACGGCGGTCGGCGCGGCCGGGTTCGCGGCGGCGGCGAGCAGCGCCGCGACGTCGGTCACGTGGTCCTGGTCGGCCCGGACGTAGATCCGGCTGGGATGCCCGTCGTACCCGAGCAGGCCGGAGGCCGCGGCGAAGGAGACGAGCGCGGAACGGTCGATCTCGGGCGCCAGCGGAAGCGGATTCAAGATCCCGGCCACGGTGAACCAGTGCCCACCGAGCCAGACCCGCGTACCGGCGTCGAAGTGACCGATGCCCAGGGTACGGGCGGCGTCGTGGCCCAGTACGGTCACCGGATACCGGCCCGAGTCCAGGAAGCGACCGGCGAGCAGTGAACCGTCAAGCGTCGTGAGGAGCGTGGAGTCGCAGGCGCGCACCGCGAGCCCGCCGCCCTGCCCGGCGGGGACGCGGTCACTGCGGTAGACGCCGGCGGAGACGAGCTGAGCCGTCGGCGCGACGCGCAGGACCTTCGGCAGGTGCCCGATCATCGGTCCGGCGGTCGCGGGCAGTTCCGTCTCCGCGCCGTCGAGCGTCTGCCCGTCGGCGACGGTCAGCAGGTTCGTGCCAAGGCGGTCGATCTGGGCCAGCAGCTGTGACTCGCTCGATCTCGTGACGCCGAGCACCGCGACCAGGGAGGCGATCCCGATCGCGACACCGAGCCCGGACAGGGTCGTGCGGAGCCGGCGGGAGCGCAGGCCCAGCGTCCCGACCGGAAGCAGGTCCGCCACCCGCATCGTGCTCTTCATGCCACCACCAGGCCGTCGCGTAGCTCGATCCGGCGGCGGCAGGCGTCGGCGACCCGGTCCTCGTGCGTGACGATGACGAGAGTGGTGCCCGAGCCGTTGAGCTCGCGCATCAGGTCGAGGATCTCGGCTCCGTTGGCCGAGTCGAGGTTCCCAGTCGGCTCGTCGGCGAACACGATCGCGGGCCGGCCGACGATCGCGCGGGCGATGGCGACGCGCTGCCGTTCCCCGCCCGACAGCCTGGCCGCCCGGTGCCGGACACGGTGGGACAGTCCGACCCGCGCCAGCGCCTCGCGCGCGGCGGCCCGTCTGCGCGCTCGCGGCACGCCGCGGTACAGCAGCGCCTCCGCGACGTTGTCCAGCGCCGTCATCGTCTCCAGGAGGAAGAACCGCTGGAACACCACGCCCACCTGGTGGGCGCGCAGCCCGGCCAGCCGCCGGTCCGACATCAGGTCGACCCGCTGCCCGCGCAGGCGTACGGAGCCGCTGGTGGGCCGGTCCAGGCCGGCCATCAGGTGCAGGAGCGTCGACTTGCCCGATCCGGAGGCGCCCCGGACGGCGAGCATCTCGCCGGAACCGACGGCCAGGCTCACGCCGCGTACGGACTCGACCGGCGGCTCGCCGGGATGGACCTTGCGGACGTCCTCCAGCTCAAGAACCGGCACTGGGAACCTCCACCCGCCGGCCTTCGGCGAGCCCGCCGCCGAAGACCTCGGCCAGCCCGGTGACCTCGTCGAACAGCCCCGTCCGCACCGTCACGTGCCGTCGCGCGGCACCGTCGACGACCACGACCTCGTACGCTCCGCCGGGCCGTGCGAGCAGCGCCACAATCGGCACGGCCAGCACGTTCTCGTGCGCCGCCGAGGTGATGCCGACCTGGACCCGGGCCTGGTCGAGCACTCCACGGATCGGGCCGTCCACGGTGATGGTGACGGTGGCCGTCGCCGCGGCGGCCGTCCCACCGGTCCCGCCCGGCGCGCCCGCGGCGGCCTGCCCGTTCTCCGAGGTCTGGCCGGTCTGCGGCACCACGACCGCCCCCACCTCGCTCACCTCGCCCTTCCGGCTGCTCCCGTCGGGCAGCGTCACGACGACCGGGTCGCCGACGCGCACGTTCGGAACGATCGCCGGGTCGAGCTGAACCCGTACGGCCGGCTTGCTGCCCGTTCCGTGTTCGACGAGCAGGCCCTGACGCACGGGCGTGCCGACCCTGACGTCGAGTCCTCCGACGCGCAGGTGCCCGGGCAGGAACGTCACCTGGCCGGTGGGCACCGTTCCGGTCACGGGCAGGTGGGCGTCGGCCTGCCAGCGGCGGATCGCCCGGTACGTCGCGGTGGAGAAGTGATCGTCCACGGTGAGCCCGTCGCCGTACCCGAGGGCCTTGAGGTTGCTCTCCAACTGGCGGACGTCGGCGCCGTCGGTCATCCCGGGCCGAAAGGTCCGCCAGGCGGGGCGGGCTCCGTACAGGAGCGGCACCTTCGTGCCGTCGACCTCGTAGGCGGCCTGCCCGCGCTGCACCACCCTGCCGACGGGGGGGAGCCCGGTGACGACTCCGCCCTGCCCGGCCGCCACCACGTCGAGGCCGCCCGCGTGCCCGAGTGTCCCGGTGACCTGCTGGCGCTGCGCGATCTCCGTGCGCTCCACCGGAGCGGTGCCCGTCGGGACGCCGCCGGCGGAACCGCGCCGTGCCCCCGAGCTCGAGCCGTCCGCCGCCCAGACCATCCCGCCCGCCGCTCCCGCGAGCGTCAGCGCCGCCACCACGATCACCCCGACCCGTTTCCCGTCAGCCATGGGACGGATCCCCAGGTCGCCTGATCTTCAGCCCGCCTCCGACGCCGTACCGCTTGCACGCCTCCAGCTGCTTCATGATCGGCTGCTTGCCCTGGCCGGCCAGCCTCGCCGGCATCGTGAAGCTGCCGTCCGGGGCGGGGTCCGGCCAGTCCGGGACGCCGTGCCGGCGGAAGCACTCGGCGAACTCGCGCAGCTTCGCCATGTCCCGCGCGGACAGTGTCGTGCCGGTCCTGTCGGCGGGGATCCGGTCGGCGGTCGAACGGCAGTCGTCCATGACGTTCTCCGGCGGATCGGGAGTGCCGGCGGGAAGTCCCCACTGGCCGGTCTGCGGATCCCGTACCGGGTCGGGGAAGTTCGGCAACCCATGGGCCCGGACGCACTGGGCGAGCCGCCGGTACGCGGCGGCCACGTCCTGGGCGTTCGGCGAGGACGAGGCCTTGGGGTGGCCACCGGAACCACACCCGGCGAGCAGGGCGGTGGCGGTGACTGCGGCAGAGAGCCTGCGGAGGAGTCGCTGAGACACGTCTCCAGCCTCGGCTCGCGCGCCCGGCGGCGCTTCCCACGATGGTGGTGAGCCCGTCCCCTCATTCGGGGGGCGGTGCTTCCCTGCACCCCTGCGGCGTGCCGCCGTGCCGCAGAAGCGACCTCAGACGGTCCCGCCGGCTTCCTCGATGATGGTCTTCAGCCGGGTGACCGCGCTCATGGCGTTCGGCCAGCCGGCGTAGAAGGCCAGGTGGGTGAGGGCCTCGACCAGTTCGTCCTTGCTCAGGCCGTTCTTCAGCGCCGTGCGCAGGTGGAAGTCCAGCTGCTCGGTGCGGTAGAGCGCCGCCAAGGTGGTGACGGTGACCAGGCTGCGGTCGCGCGCCGACAGCCCCGGACGCTTCCACACGTCCCCGAACAGGATCTCATCGGTGAGCTCCACCAGCTTGGGCGCGAAGTCGCCGAGCAGCGCCTGGGCGCCTGAGGGCTGAGTGCCGTCCGTGCTCTCTGCCATCGTTCATGCCTTTCGATGTGCCGGTCAGGAGGCTCGGGGAGGCGGACGGGCCGCGCACCCCTCGCACTGACCAGGAAACCGCTGGTCGCGCCGACGAGGGAGTTCCTGCCGTTCGGTGTACTGACAGAACACCCCAAGGCGTACGGAGACGGCCTCCTGCCCGGGGCGGTGGATGAACTAGATTGATTCAGGAACGCGGGGGGCGCCGTGACCTGGCGGTCCGGTGGGCGGGTGGCGCGTTCGAGTGGGATTCCGGTGAGTCGCGGATGGTGTGAGGTCGGGTTCAGTGGTCAGAGGGCGTGTGGTCAAGTTCGATGAGGTACGCGGGTACGGGTTCGTCGCGCCCGACGACGGCGGCGACGACGTGTTCGTCCACGCGAACGACCTTCTCGTCGACAAGCGTGTGTTCACTCCGGGCGCGAGCGTCGAGTTCGAGGTGGTGGACAGCGGCCGGGGCCGCAAGGGCTATGACGTACGGGTCGTGGCCGCGCCGGAGAAGCAGGGCGGGCCGCCCGCGCGGACGGGCTCGCCGGAACGGCCGGCCGAGGTGCCGCGCGTCGAGGAGGGCACCTGTGAGTTGCTGTCCGCCGCGGAGCTTCGCAACGAGCTCACCGAGGCGTTCCTCAAGACGGCTCCGGAGCTGACGGGCGCGCAGATCATGCGCCTGCGGGACGGGGTCATCGCGCTCGCCGCCGGGTACGGCTGGATCGAGGACTGAGCCCCACCCCGTGGCGGTCAGGCGAGGTCGAGGCCGGCGGCGACCGCGTCCGGGTGCGTGATGAGCGGGTGGTGACCCGCTTCCGCGACGGTGGACACGGGGACATCGCCGGTGCCGTCGACCAGCGGGTCGAGCTCGCCCACGATGAGCCGTACCGGCACTGGCGCGGTGGCCAGCAGGTTCCGCAGCGACGCGCGTTCGGCGGGCCGGTGGGCGAGGGCCAGTCGCCGGGCGGTACGCCGGGCCACTCCGGGCCGGCGTAGTTGCGCGCGGGCGCTCTCGATCGCCGGATGCGGCGACGGGGCGCCGAGCAGCGCCGTGGCCAGCCGCTCGGAGGAACTGCGTCTCAGGAGCGGCGTGGCGAGCGCGGGCACGCGGAGGAACCGGGGCGCGGGCCGCTGCAGGAAGTACGGCGAGACGAGGACGAGACGGTCGACCCGGTCGGGGTGCGCGGCGGCGAAGCGAAGCGCGGGCGCGGCGGCGGCCGAGTGCGCGACGATCACTGGGCGGGTCCGCAGGGGAGCGAGCAGCTCGGCGAGCCATTCGGCCTCGGTGGCGGCCGACAGGCCGGACCGGCCGAGGCCCGGAAGGTCGGTGACCAGGGCGGGCGCGGCCAGCTCACCGATCACCCCTGCCCACGCCTCGCCGTCCAGCGGCAGGCCGTGCAGCAGGACGTAGCGGGGCGCGGTCCGGTCGCCGGCCAGGTAGGTACGCGCCCCGGCGACCTCGTGGAATCCACCGGGTAGCGGCGATTCGGCGGCCCCGAACCGGTCCGCGACCAGCCGGTCGGCCCAATGCCGCAGGGCGGGCCGTACGGGTGGGCGGGTCAGGCCCGCGGCGGCCGCGACCTTGTCGGCCGAGCCGGTGTCGTATCGGTCCTCGGTCAGGAAGGTGAGCGTTTCCGGTTCCACCCGGCTGACCGCCCGCGGCAGGCGCCGTACGATCGGCAGCGGCACCAGCCGGCGCGGCGCGCGCACGCCGAGATGTTCCGCCAGCAGGCGGACCAGCTCGGGAAGGTTCGGCGTCGCCTCGTCCAGGATCCAGTGCAGACCGCCCGGCTCCGGATCGTGCTCGGGGATCGCCGCCGTCAGGCGGGCGAAGTAGTCCACCGGGACCACCGGTACGAAGGTGCGGGGCGTGCCGGCCAGGGCGGGCAGCCGTCCCGCCCAGAGGTTCTGGACCAGTTCGGCCAGGCCGATGTACTGGCCGGCCTCCCCGGTGCCGGAGTGGCCGATCACCGTGCTGGGGTTCACGACGGTCAGCGGCACCCCGCGTCGCGCGGCGGTGACGCGTACCGCCGCGTCCGCCTCGGTCTTCGACGCGTCGTAGGCGCCCCTGGCGCGGTAGAGCGCGTCGAGTTCGGCGGCCGGGATCGGGTACGTGGGCGCCGGGTCGAGCCCGACGCGGTAGCCGGACACGTGGATCAGCCTGCGCAGCCTCGGCCGGGTCGCCGCCCAGTCCAGGACGTGCAGGGCCCCGTCGACGTTGGCCTTTCGCGCCGTCTCCCGGTCGAGGCCGAATCGGTACACCGCGGCCGCGTTGAACACGTCTCGTACGTCGCCGAGCGTCTCGTCGTCGGCGGCCGTCAACCCGAGTCCGGGTTCGGTGATCTCGCCCCGGACCACCGTCAACCGCGTCGGGTCGGCGCCGCGATCCCGCAACCAGTCCCGCAACTCCGTTTCCCGTCCCCGGACGATGGCGGCGACCGCCCGGTTCCGGTTGAGCAGCTCGAGTACCAGCCAGCGACCGAGGAGACCGGTCGCACCGATGACCACCGCGTCCATGATCCACCTTCTATTTAGACCGATCTACATATTCGACGCCGAAAAAAGAACTCAGCCGAGCACCGCGGCGATCCGGCGGCGTACCCGGTCGATCGGCTCCCGGCTGCGCTGTGCGCGGGCGAGGACCAGGGCCCCCTCGATCAGCGCCAGCACGGTGGTGGCCACGTCTTCGGCCTCCGCCGCCTCACGTCCGTCCGCGCGCAGTGCGTCGGCCAGCCGCCGCTGCCAGCCCCCGTACACCTCGGCGGCGATCTGCTGCAGGGCGTCGTTGGACGAGGCGACCTCCAGCGCCACGGTGGCCACCGGGCAGCCTTTCGCGAAACCCGCCGCCGTCATGCGCTCGGCCAGCGCGTCCAACAGGGCGTGCACCAGTGCCGGCACGCCGGCCGCCTCCTCGGCCAGGTCGGCGAGCAGGCCGTCCACCTCCCGGCCGGCCCCGGTCAGCGCTTCGCCGACCAGTTGGTCCTTGCCGCCGGGGAAGTGGTGGTAGAGCGAGCCGCGCGGCGCGCCGCTCAGCGCGAGCACCTCGTTCAGCCCGGTGCCGTGGTAGCCCTTCGCCTCGGTGAGGGTCCGGGTCGCCTCGAGCATCCGGGCCCGTGTCTCGTCGCCCTTCGCGGCCATGCGCACGAGAATAGACCGATCTACATAAAAAGGCCAGCCGTCACAGGGGCGACGCCGCAGACGGCAGGTCCTGGTTCTGGCGCAGCGCGTCGACGACCAGGTTGACCGCGGTCCTCGACGCGGATCCGCGCCGGACCGCCGCGGCGATGGTGCGTGTGACCGGCGCGGCGAGTGTCTGGGTGGCGACCCGGTACCGGGGGTCCACGGCGAGGCCGGGCAGCAGGGCGATCGACAGGCCGGCCTCGACGTGCTGCAGGGCCATCAGGTAGTTGCTGAACCGGCACACCACCCGCGGTTCGAACCCGGACTGCCGGCACAGCCTGGTCGCGAGATTCGCCATGTACGACTGAGGGATGTCGAACGCCCAGGACTCGTCGACACAGGCGGCGAGATCGATCGGGCCCCGCCGTGCCAGCGGGTGGGCGGGCGGTACGACGAGCACGATCTGGTCGGTCGCCAGCGGGACGATGTCCACGTCCGGGTCCAGGGGCACCTCGACGAAGTCCGTGGTCGTGATGACGATGTCGGCGTCGCCGGCTCGCAGCGCCTGCATGCTCTGGTGCGGCTCCACCTCCAGCAACTCGACGTCGACGTGCGGATGCGAGCGCGCGATCCGGGTCACCACCGGCACGGCCAGCCCGTGGATCGCGCTCTGGAAGGCTCCCAGCCGTACCGACCCGGCCGGCTCCTCGCCGAGACCGCGCAGTTCCGCCTCGACCGCGTCCATGTGGTCGAGGACCGCCCGCGCCCGCCGCGCGAGGATCAGCCCGGCGGGCGTCAGCCGGACCCGCCGTCCGGTCCGTTCGAGCAGGCGCGTACGCGTCTCGGCCTCGAGCACCGCGAGCTGCTGCGAGACGCTCGACGCGCTCAGGTGGGCGGCGACCGCCACGGCCCGGATGGTGCCGAGAGCGTCCAACTGGCTCAACAGCCGCAGACGCACCGGATTCAGTGTCATGCCGCCATCTTTGTTCGGTTCTTCCGAACAGGAAAGCCGGAATTATGAGATGGACGTGTCGCTCGGACGTCTCCTAGCGTCATGGGCATGACCGCTCCGACCACGGTTCCTGTTCCGGCGTCCTCGGCCGACACCTTCTGGGCCGACGCCGACCGGTACCTCACGCGCTACGCCGGTGCCGGCGACTTCACGCGGAAGATCATCGAACGCGCCGAGGGCAGCGTCCTGTTCACCGAGGACGGCGAGGAGATCCTCGACTTCACCTCCGGTCAGATGAGCGCGATCCTCGGCCACTCGCATCCCGAGATCGTCGCCACCGTGCGCCGGCAGGTGGCCCATCTCGACCACCTGTACAGCGGCATGCTGAGCCGCCCCGTCGTCGACCTCGCCCGGCGGCTGGCCGAGACGCTCCCGGCGCCGCTGGAGAAGGCGCTGCTCCTGACGACCGGCGCCGAGTCGAACGAAGCGGCCATCCGGATGGCCAAGCTCGTCACCGGCAAGCACGAGATCGTGTCGTTCGCCCGGTCCTGGCACGGAATGACCAACGCCGCCGCGAACGCCACCTACAGCGCGGGCCGCAAGGGCTACGGCCCCGCCGTGCCGGGGAACTTCGCCCTCCCGGTGCCCAATGCGTACCGGCCGGACTTCACCACCGCCGACGGTGAGCTCGACTGGCGGCGCCAACTGGACTTCGGCTTCGAGCTGATCGACGCCCAGTCGGTCGGCAGCCTCGCCGCGTGCATCGTCGAACCGATCCTCAGCGCCGGCGGGCTCATCGAGCCGCCCGCCGGATACTTCGCCGCCCTGCACGAGAAGTGCCGTGAGCGGGGCATGCTGCTGATCCTCGACGAGGCGCAGACCGGGCTCTGCCGCACCGGGAACTGGTACGCCTTCCAACGGGACGGGATCGTCCCCGACATCCTCACGCTCTCCAAGACGCTCGGTGCGGGCCTTCCTCTCGCGGCCGTGCTCACCAGCGCCGAGATCGAACAGGAGGCGCACGACCGCGGCTTCCTGTTCTTCACCACGCACGTGGCGGACCCCCTGGTGGCGGCCGTCGGCGACACCGTCCTCGACATTCTGGCCCGGGACCGGCTCGACGAGAGGGCGGCGGAGCTCGGCGGATTCCTGCGCCGGGGCCTCGAAGCGACCGCCGAGCGGCACCCGGTCGTCGGGGATATCCGTGGCCGCGGCCTGCTGGTCGGCCTGGAGCTCGTCCTGGACCGGGAGACCAAGCAGGGGTCGGACGAGCTCGGCGCGCTGGTCACCCGGCGCTGCCTCGAACTCGGCCTGCACATGAACATCGTGCAGCTCCCCGGCATGGGCGGGACCTTCCGGATCGCGCCCCCGCTGACCGCCACCGAGGAGGAGCTCTCGCGAGGTCTGGCCATCCTGGACGAGGCCATCGGCGACGCGACCGCCCGGCTCGGCTGACCCCCGCCCCAGCGATCGACGCGACCACCCCGGCTCGGCTGCCCGCCTCCGCGACCGGGGTGTCCTACCGCGCGCTCATCCGCTGAGGAGGGCGAGCAGGCCCGCACAGGTCAGGGCGATCATGGTCACGGCGAGCGGAATCTGGCCCCGGCCCGCGCGGGCCGGGGGATGGGTGCGCAGGGCCAGGTCGTGCGCTGCGATGGTGGCGGCGATGTGGCCGAGCACGATGGCGTTCACCTGGACGAGCGCGGTGAGCCAGGACGGCACTGCGGCGTAGTCGACGCGGCGTCCGGTGGAGCCGAGCAGGTTCAGCCCGGTGCCGTACGGGTCGCTGGCCAGGATGACCGTCATCTGGCCCTCGAGCAGGAAGAAGGAGAAGTAGTGCGCGACGGTGTACCCGAGCGCGATGGGCAGTAGCGTCGCGGCGAACCGTACGGGCGGCGCGCCCGGGGGCTCGCCGGTCACGGCGGCGGTGACGCGCATCGCGCCCAGGTACAGCGCGGTGACGACGCCGATCGCGGCGGCCAGCCCCAGGGTGCCCGCCGTCAGGCTGCGGGGGTCGACGTTGTCCCGCCAGTAGGTCGTACGGGTGATGCCGTCGAATCCGGTGGATCCGATCAGCACGCAGGCCACGGCGACCAGGCCGGGTTCGGGGTCGCCGCGCATCAGCCCGGTCAGCGGCGTCCGCAGGACGAGGGTGCCGTCGCCGCGCCGGCCGATCGGGCAGATCCGGGCCAGCAGCGTGGAGTACGCCTCGAAGCCGTCGCCGAACGCGAACCAGGACGCGCCGTACACCGTCGCCAGGATGAGGTTGACCAGCGCGTACCCGAGGATGAGGAGGCCGACCAGGCGCGGGTCGGACCGGTCGGGCGCGACCAGCTCGAACCAGACGAACCCGGTGAGCCAGGCGGCGGCCGGCCAGTAGCCCAGGCGCCGGGGATAGGCGCGGCCGGACGCGCCCGTGAGCCGGCACAGTGCCGCGTGCAGGGTCCGCAGCGGGTTCACCCGCCGCCAGACCGGGCCGCACAGCACGCTGGCCGGCGCCAGACCCACCCAGAACGTCACGAACAGCGCCCACGGCGCGAAGTTGCGCTGGTCGGTCGCCGGCCCGGTCAGGGCCACCACGACGACCGCGGCCGTGGCCAGGAGTGCGATGACGCGCCCGGCGGCCGTCAGGGCTCGGGCGTCGAGCGCGTGGGCGATACGGGTGGGCAGTGGCCGGCCGTCGTCGGGGAAGAGGCGCGGCCGCCGCCACGCGATGGTGAGAGCGAGGAACGACGCGGCGATCGCGGCTCCGCCGCCGAGGATGGCCGTGAGCCCGTCCATCGGCAGGTCGGTGCGGCCGCCGAGCCCGTGCGCGAGGACGGTGGCGTGCACGGTCAGTCGACCTGGAGCTCGAAGACCCGCGCACCCGACCGGTGCAGCTCCGCCTCGAACACTCCCGGCTGGTCCGCGACGAACCGCAGGACGCCCGGTACGCCGGGCTTCAGCTCCAGTTCGCGGTCGTAGCCGTGGAGGTGGAACTCGTCGGCGGCGTCACTGGTGACGTCGATCTCCACCGTCCGGCCGCGGCGTACGGTGACCCGCGGGCTCGCCGTCCGCACCTTTCCGCCGGTCACGGTCATGGTGACCTTGACCGCGGGCGCGGCGGTCGCGGTGGCCTGCGGGGCCGGGGCCTTGCTCCCGCACCCGACCGTGGTGAGGAGCGCTGCGGCCGCCGTCGTGGCCAGAACCCGCCGACGTGACATGACTCTCCTTCCGCCCAACGTGACATCGATCAATGTAACAGTAGTAGATGTCATAGTTCGTGGACGCATACCAGCGGCCTGAGGAGGGCGTGTGGTGCAGCAGCTGATCCAGCCGGCCCGCGAAACGGCGATGGGCCTCCTCGCCGTCCAGTCGAAACCGGCCGGGGGAGCCGCCCTCGGCCAGGTGCTGATCGCGAGCGGCGCGGCCGCCGTGCTGACCGCCGCGCTGCTCGTCCTCGGCATCGGTCATCGAAGCGGCCGGATCCGGCTGCTGAGCCGCCTGGCCTCCTGGTCCGAACGCGGGCCCGGCCGGGGACTGCCGGGCTGGGCCGCCCTGCCCTCGCTGGTGTCGCTCGTGTCGCTGGTGACCGCGCTGCTAGGGATGTGCTGGGACATCTCGCTGCACATCTCGCGCGGTCGCGACGTCGGGCCGCTGGCCAACATCGCCCACTATCCGATCCTGATCGGCCTGTTCGGCATCTTCACCGCGGGTGTCCTGGCGGTGGTGCTGCCCCTGGGGGAGCGGCCCGGAGCCGGCGCGGTGCGCATCACCCGCGACTGGTACGCGCCGGCCGGGGGAGTGCTGCTGGCCGGCGCCGGCTTCTACGCCCTGCTCGGGTTCCCGCTCGACGACATGTGGCACCGGATCTTCGGCCAGGACGTCACGCTGTGGGGCCCGACCCACCTGATGCTCATCGGCGGCGCCGGGCTGTCCCTGGTCGCCCTCATGATCCTCGAACGGGAGGGGCGCGCGCATCGCGGCGACGTGGCCGTCCGCCCCTGGGCCCGCCACGCGCGGCGTGCGGCCATGGCCGGCGGGCTGCTGATCGGGCTGTCGGTCTTCCAGGCCGAGTACGACTTCGGCGTTCCGCAGTTCCGGCTGGTGCACCAGCCGTTCATGATCGCGGTCGCCGCCGGGTGCGCGCTCGTGGTGGCGCGGCTGTGGATCGGCCGGGGCGGGGCCCTGTCGTCGGTCGTCTTCTACATGCTCGTACGCGGCGGGGTCTCGCTCGTCGTCGCCGGGGTCATCGGCCAGCTGTGGGCCGCGGTGCCCCTCTACTTCGCCGAGGCCGTGTGCGTCGAGCTCGCCGCGCCGGCGCTGGCCCGCCGGCCGCTGGCGTTCGGCGCGGGCAGCGGCGTGCTGATCGGCACGGCCGGATTCGGTGCGGAGTACGCCTGGAGCCACGCCGTGATGCGCCTGCCCTGGACCGGCGACATCATCCCGGAAGGCATGATCATGGCGGTCGTCGGCGGTTTCGCCGGCGGCCTGCTCGGCGCCCTGCTGTTCCTCGGCCTGCAGGGACGGCTGCCCCGCCCGGCCGTCGCCCGTACCGTCTTCGCCGCGTCGCTCCTCGCGATCGCCGCCGCCGTGACGAACGGGCTGCTCGTCACCGTGTCCAAGGACGTACGGGTGTCCGTCACGCTCACCGACCTCCGCGGCGACGCCGCGCACCGTACCGCCGGCGCCCGGATCACGATCGCCCCCGCCGGCGCCGTCCGGGACCCGGCCTGGGTGACCGTGACCGCCTGGCAGGGCCGCGGCCTGCACGTCGACCGGCTGACCGCCCTCGGCGGCGGCGCCTACCGGACGACCGGCCCGATGCCGCTGTACGGGCAGTGGAAGACACTGGTACGGCTGCACGACGGGCGGTCGATGGGCGCGGTGCCCATCTACCTGCCCGACGACCCCGCGATCGGCGCCAAGCGCCTGCCGGCCCAGCCGCAGTCCACCCGGCCGGTCCAGAACGAGCGCCGGGTCCTGCAGCGCGAGCTCAAGAGCGGCGTCCCCGGCTGGCTGTGGACCGCCGCCTCCGCGGTCGTCCTGTGCTGCTCGCTGATCCTGATCATCGCGCTCGGCTGGGGCGTCGCCCGGGTGTCCCGCCGGCTCCCCGCCGTGCCGGAGGCGCACCGGTGAACGGGGCCGTGGGCGGGGCGGCGGCCGGGGCCGGGACGCCGCTCGCGACGCACTCGGCGGTCACCGCGATCCCCTTCTTCGTGCCGACGATCGTCGTCGTTGCGATCATCGTCGTGGTCGTCTGGCGGGACCGTCGCCGGCACCCCGACGAGGACGGCCATCGCCCGCAGCCCGGCGAGGACGATCGTCGCCCGCACCCCGACGGGGATGACGGTCGCCCGCACTCCGGCGAGGACGATCGTCGCCCGCGGCCCGGCGAGGATGAGGCGGCGGGCTCCGGGACCGGGCGGGACGGGCCACCGGCGGGGTAGGGCCTCAGCCCTTGTCGCCCTCGGCGGCCTCCGGCGTCCGGCGGGTGTCGCGGGCCACGGCGGCGGCGAGCTCGTCGCCCAGTGCCGCGCGCACCTCGGCCTCCATGCAGCGGGCCAGCAGCCCCTCGACCGCCAGCTGCGCGAGGGGCCGGAGCCGCTGGACGAACGCCGCGGCCTCGGCGATCTGCTCACCGCTGACCAGGCGCTCGGCGCTGAGGTCGCCGTGGGCGCGCGCCAGGTCGACGAAGCGCCGGGCGATCACCGCGCAGTCCTCCCGGATCCGTCCGGCGATCTCGAACACCGCGGGCAGCGGAATCCCCGCTGCCACCAGTTCGGTGCCGACGTGCAGCAACCGCGGACTGGGCACCTTGTAGCGGTCGTCGCCCTCGGCCTCGAGGAAGCCGTGCTCCTCCGCGAGCCGCAGAAGCGCCGGGGCGTCCGCGCTCTCCGGATCGACGGCGAACAGCTTGACGAGCTCGGCGGCGTCCAGGTGCCCGGGGATCTCGTCCGACCAGGGGTCGGTGAGCACCTTCTCGAGGCCGAGCAGGTCGCTGAGGTTCCGGCCGCGCTCCCAGGCCGAGATCAGCTCGGCGATGGTGGCGAGGGTGTACCCCCGGCCCAGGAGCTGGCCGATCAACCGCAGCCGGGCCAGATGAGACTCGTCGTACAGCCCGACCCGACCTTGCAGCCGGGGCGGCGGAAGCAGCCCGCGATCCTGGTACGCCCGGATGTTGCGCACCGTCGAACCGGCGGCATGGGCGAGCTCATCGATTCTGAAAACGGACATGCCACCGCATCTGTCGTCGGGATCGGCCTTACCTACGGATGCTACCGGCGCGCCCTGCACCGGACCCGTGCGCGCGGCCGTACGGCGGCCGCGCCGTCGCAAATGAATGCAAGAAAGAAGCAGAAGATCGGTTCTAGTGGACAAGACGCCGAAAAGTCGTCCGAAGAACCTTGTGGAGGGGGCAACGGCGGTTTAGTGTCGCCTCACCCGAATGGTGGCCGTCCACCCGTCTCGACCGTTTCTTCAGCCCTCCGAGAGAAGCGAGCACTCGATGTCACGGAGCATTCCAGGCCCTGTCATGAGGTGGTACGGCCGGCCGTCGCGGTCCATCGCGGCCGCGGTCGCGGTGGTGACCGCGGCCACCGTCGGGCTCAGCGGTACGGCGTTCGCCGACGCCGACGCCGTACCGCGCGACGCCGCCGCCCCGGTCGTGACACGCGCCGCCCTCGACCCGTCCCTCGTCGCGGGCCGGGGCGCGAACGTCGACTTCGCTGAACAGGAGGCGGAGAACGCCCGCACGAACGGCACGGTGATCGGCCCGGACCGTACCCCGTACACGCTGCCCTCGGAGGCGTCCGGCCGGAAGGCCGTCAAGCTGACGCCGGGGCAGTACGTCGAGTTCACGCTGCCCGCTCGGGCGAACGCCCTCACCGTCCGCTACAGCATCCCGGACGCGCCGCAGGGCGGCGGCATCACCGCGCCGCTCGACGTCTCGGTGAACGGCGCGAAGCGGAAGGCCATGACGCTGACCTCCCAGTACGCGTGGCTGTACAACCAGTATCCGTTCTCGAACGACCCGAACGCCGGCCTGCTCCACCCCGACTGGTGGATCACCGAGTGCTCCTGCGTGCCCAACGCCACGACGCCGGCCCCGACGATCACCAAACCGTTCCGCCCCAGCCACTTCTACGACGAGCAGCGGCTCCTGCTCGGCCGCACGTACCACGCGGGCGACAAGGTGCGGCTGACGGTCCCGGCCGGGAGCAACGCGGCGTGGACGGTCATCGACCTGCTGGACTCCCAGTTCGTCGGGGCGCCGCACGTCGTGCCCGGCGCGGCGAACGTGCTGGCGTTCGGCGCCGACCCGCTCGGCCGGCGGGACTCCGCGGCGGCGTTCGACAAGGCGATCGCCGTCGCCGAGCGGGCACGGCTCAAGGTCTACGTTCCCCCGGGCACGTACCAGGTGAACCGGCACATCGTCGTCGACGACGTGACGATCGAGGGCGCCGGAAACTGGTACACGATCATCAAGGGGCACGAGGTCGCCCTCGGCTCCCCGGCCCCCGACGGCTCCGTCCACACCGGCGTCGGCTTCTACGGCAAGGACGCGTCGGCGGGCGGCAGCCACGACGTCCACCTGTCCGGCTTCACGATCGAGGGCGACGTCCGCGAGCGCGTCGACACCGACCAGGTGAACGGCGTCGGCGGGGCCATGAGCGACTCGACGATCGACGGCCTGTACGTCCACCACACGAAGGTGGGCATGTGGTTCGACGGGCCGATGACGAACCTGCGGGTCACGAACAACGTCATCGCCGACCAGATCGCCGACGGTCTCAACTTCCACACCGGTGTCACGAACTCGGTCGTGGCCGGCAACTTCCTGCGCAACACCGGTGACGACGGCCTCGCCATGTGGTCCGAGAAGACCGCCGACGCCCGGAACACGTTCGACCACAACACGGTGCAGACACCGGTCCTGGCGAACGGTGTCGCGATCTACGGCGGCGCCGACAACACCGTCTCGGACAACCTCGTCGCCGACCCGATCCGGGAGGGCAGCGCCATCCACGCCGGGTCCCGCTTCGGCGCGGAGGCCTTCACCGGGCGCCTGTCGATCACGGACAACACGACGGTCCGCTCCGGCACGTACGACCTGAACTGGAAGATCGGCCTGGGCGCCGTCTGGTTCTACGCGCTCGAGAAGAGCATCGACGCGGACATCGAGGTGGCCGGGGACCACTTCCTCGACAGCACCTACAACGCGATCATGTTCGTCAGCGACTGGCCGGTCAAGGACCGGTACTCGATCACCAACGTCCACTTCAAGGACCTCCGGATCGACGGCACGGGCACCTCGGTGGTCAGCGCGCGGGCGGCCGGGTCCGCGTCGTTCCAGAACGTCGTCGCCCGCAACGTCGGCGCGGTCGGCGTCAACAACTGCGGGTCGTTCAACTTCCCGTCCACCGGCTCGGAGTTCACGCTGACGGATCTGGGCGGCAACTCCGGCGGCGGCACGACCGGCCCCTGGCTCGCGCCGTGGGAACTGCCGAACACCATCACCTGCGACGACCACCCGCCGGTCATCGCGCCGCCGGCGCCGTCGGCCTGGTGACGATTCCGTCCGAGGGCCGGCGGCCGGTCACACCGAGGTGCGCGGCGCGAGCAGGGCGATCGAGGACCGCACCGCCACCTCGGTGATGTCGCCGATCCGGCCGCCGTCCTCGACGGTGGTCGCGGTGAGTTCGCGCAGCCCGCCGAGCAGCATGACCACGACCTGCCGCGACGCCGGCCCGGCCCCCGCGGCGCGCCACTCCTCGGTGTCGCAGAACGTCTGGATCACCGTGATGAACGCCTCCATCACCTCGCGCTGCAGGCGGCGCGCCGCGTCGCCGAGGGACGGCACGTCACGGATCCAGCTCAGCATGATGGCGGGCTCGGACTCGGCGCACGCGATCCACGTCTCGACCGCCTGCCGGACCTGGGTGGGCCAGGGGGCGGTCTGGTCGACGGCGGCCGAGATCTGCCGGATCATCTCGGCGTTGGCGGCGGTGAGCAGCGCGATGAAGCACTCCTCCTTGTCGGCGAAGTGCTCGTAGAAGGTGCGCCGTGAGGTCCGCGCGCGGCGCACGACGTCGGCGACCGTGGTGTTGCGGTATCCCTTCTCCACGATCGACGCGGCGAGCCCGTCGAGCAGTCGCCGGCGGAACCCGCCGGGGTCGTCGGAGGCGGTGGTCCCCCCCGCCTGCGCGCGCGGTCGCCATACGGTCGTCACGCTGTCACCTCTCGTCGGGGCGAGCCCTTGAACCGGATGGTACATCGGCGTACCGTTTGGTACGACCGCGTACCACGCGAGAGGGGTGCTTCTCCATGACGACCGTGACGCTCCCGCCGGGCCCGTCGTCCCCGCGGTTCGTGCAGGGCGCGTTCGCGGCGACCGCTCGGGCGCGCGGAATGCAACGGCTGCGCGCCCGTTACGGTGACGCCTTCACCGTCAACGTGCCGATCTTCGGCCGCGCGGTGGTCATCAGCGATCCCGCCGAGATCCGGCAGCTGTTCACCGAAGGTCCCGATCTCATCGAGAACCTGCAGCCCAACCTCGGGCGGGTGCTCGGTCCCGGCTCGCTCTTCGCCCTCACCGGGGAGGAGCACCGCAAGCAGCGCAAGCTGCTGGTCCCGCCGTTCCACGGGCGCCGGCTGGCGGTCTACGAGAAGATCATCGAGGAGGAGACCGTACGGGAGGCGGCGTCCTGGCCGGAGGACCGGGCGTTCGCGACCCTGCCCTCGATGATGCGGATCACCCTCAACGCCATCCTGCGCGCGGTCTTCGGCGCCGACGGCGCCGAGCTCGCCGAGCTGCGGGAGATGCTGCCGCCGTGGGTCGCCTACGGTTCCCGGCTGGCCGTGCTGCCGATTCCGAAGACCGACCTCGGGCGGTGGAGCCCGTGGGGCCGGTTCCGGATCGCGCGCCGCCGGTACGACGCGATCGTCGACCGGCTGATCGACCGGACGGCGGGGAAGGACCTCGACGGACGCGACGACGTCCTCGCGCTGCTGCTGCAGAGCCGGTACGACGACGGCTCGCCGATGAGCCGCGCCCAGATCGCCGATGAGCTGCTCACCCTGCTCGTCGCCGGGCACGAGACGACCGCGACGACCCTCGCCTGGGCGGTCGAACGGCTCCGCCGCCATCCCGCGATCCTGCGGGACCTCGCAGAGGAGGCCGACGCGGGCGGCGGCGCGCTGCGCGAGGCGACGATCACCGAGGTGCAGCGCACGCGCCCCGTCATCGACCTCGTCGGGCGCCACGTCAAGGTCGACGGCTACCGGCTCGGCCGGTGGACGCTGCCGAAGGGGTGCACCGTGCTGGTCGGCATCACCCTGTTGCACACCGACGAGTCAGTGTTCCCGAACCCGCGCGCCTTCGACCCCTCCCGCTTCCTCGACGCCAGGCCGGACCTCTACGAGTGGATCCCGTTCGGCGGCGGCCGGCGGCGTTGCATCGGCGCGGCGTTCGCGAGCATGGAGATGAACGTCGTCCTGCGCACCGTGCTGCGCGACTTCACGCTGACACCGACCGCCGAGCCGGACGAGCGATGGCACTCGCGGGGCATCGCCAACGCCCCGGCCAAGGGCGGCCGGGCCGTCGTGCGCCGCCGGAACCCCCACGCCGTTCCGTCCGCTCCGGGTGCGGCGGCCCGAACGGGGTCGTGAGCGAGCGCGACGGCGGGCACGGCATGCTGGGAGGGTCCGGGCTCAGCGCCGTCGTCAGCGGTGAGAGGGAGAAGCACAGTGAAGGTACGGATCGACTCCGGTCGCTGCCAGGGGCACGGCCGCTGCTACGACCTCGCCCCCGGCCTGTTCGGGGACGACGATGAGGGCTTCGGGACGGTCCTCGGCGACGGCACCGTGCCGCCGGACGAGGCGGAGGACGCGCGGCGCGCGGCCGTCAACTGTCCCGAACGCGCGATCGGTCTGGTCGAAGGGGACTGACATGACGGCAGACGACCGGTTCACCGAGGACTACCGGGACGCGGGTGGGGACCAGCCTCTCGGCATCCGGAACGAGATCGTCACCGGCCCGGTCGCGGACTGGGCGACCGACTTCTCCCACGTGGAACCGGAGTGGGCCGCGGACCCGTACCCGATCCAGGAGGACCTGCGGCAGCGCTGCCCGATCGCCCGCACGGAGCGGTTCGGCGGCGGATGGCTGCCGACGCGCTACGAGGAGGTCGCGGCGATCGCCTACGACACCGAGCGCTTCTCCTCCCGGTCGGTCGTCGTGAGCAACTTCCGGCCGCCGCGAGAGATCGCCCCGATGGGCGCCGTGCCGCCGATCTCCTCCGACCCGCCGTTCCACCAGCACGCGCGCAAGCTGCTGCTCCCGGCGTTCACCAAGACCGCCGTCGCCAAGCTCGAGCCGGCGACCCGCGCGTTCTGCCACTCGCTCATCGATGCGTTCGAAGGCCGGGACGTCGTCGACGCCGCACGCGACTACGCCCAGCACATCCCCGTGCGCGTCATCGCCGACCTGCTGGGCTTCCCCGAGGAGGAGGGGCCGCGCTTCCGGGAGTTCGTCGAGAACACGCTCGAAGGCGTCAACCTGCCGCCGGAGGAGCGGATCGCGCGGCTGGACCGGCTGTTCGACTACCTGCTCCTCCAGATCCGCGACCACGTCGAGTCCCCCCGCGACGACCTGACGACTCACCTGCTGAACGCCGAACTCGGTGGCCGGAAGCTGGAGCCGTCGCACGTGGCGGGCACGATGGCGCTGCTGCTGATCGCCGGGATCGACACGACCTGGAGCGCGATCGGCGCCTCGTTGTGGCACCTGGCCAAGACGCCCGCGGACCGCGAGCGTCTCGTCGCCGAACGCGGGCTGCTGCCGACGGCGATGGAGGAGTTCCTGCGGGCGTACGCTCCGGTCACGATGGCGCGGCTGGTGAAAGAGGACATGCACTGGCACGGCGTGGACATGAAGGCCGAGGACTGGGTGCTGCTGTCCTTCCCCGCGGCCAACCGCGACCCCGCGCAGTTCGACCGGCCGGACGAGGTCGTCATCGACCGGGAGGTCAACCGGCACGCCGCGTTCGGCCTGGGCGTCCACCGATGCGTGGGTTCGCACCTGGCGCGCATGGAGCTACGGGTCGCCCTCGAGGTCTGGCTGGAGCGGATCCCGGCGTTCACCCTGGAGGACCCGGACGCGGTCACGTGGGCGGCGGGTCAGGTCCGCGGTCCCCGTACGCTCCCGGTCCGCATCGGCTGACGGCCGCCTCCGGAGCGGCCGGGCAGGGGGCGCGCGCCGGGGTGTCGCGTCCGGCGGGCGCTGTCGTCGCGGACGGCCTTGTCCGGCCGCGATCAGCTCTTGTTCGAACAAAGCCGACCAGGTACAAACAAGGCGGCGCCCCGATTTCGAACGCGTTCGCTCAGCAGCCCCCGTCACGCTGGAGCCCCGCCATGCGTCGAATCCTCCGTGCTCTTCTCGTGCTGGCCGTCGGCACGGTCGGCCTGAACCCGCCCCCTGCCACCGCCGCGACGCCGGTCGTCGCCACCCAGACCCCGCCGATGGGCTGGAACAGCTGGAACAAGTTCGGCTGCAACATCAACGAATCCCTGATCGAGGGGATCGCCGACTCCATGGTCGCGGCCGGCCTGGACCGGCTCGGCTACAAGTACGTCAACATCGACGACTGCTGGATGGCCGGCACCCGGGATTCCGCCGGTCGTCTCCAAGCGGATCCGACCCGCTTCCCGTCGGGGATCAAGGCGGTGGCCGACTACGTCCACGGCAAGGGCCTGAAGCTCGGCATCTACGAGTCGGCCGGTATCGCCACCTGCCAGGGACTGCCCGGCAGCCTCGACCACGAGACCACGGACGCCGCCAGTTTCGCCACCTGGGGCGTCGACTACCTCAAGTACGACAACTGCAACAACCAGGGCCGGCCCGGCGCGCAGCGCTACAAGACGATGGGCGACGCGCTCAAGGCCACCGGCCGGCCCATCGTGTACAGCCTCTGCAACTGGGGTCAGGACCAGCCGTGGATCTTCGGCCCGGCCACCGGCGGCAGCCTCTGGCGGACGACCGGCGACATCAGCGACTCCTGGGCGAGCATGACCTCGATCCTCGACCAGCAGGCAGGACTCGAGCCGTTCTCCCACCCGGGCGCGTGGAACGACCCGGACATGCTGGAGGTCGGCAACGGCGGCATGACCGACACCGAGTACCGTGCCCACTTCTCGCTCTGGGCGCTGCTCAACGCGCCGCTGATCCTCGGCAACGACCTGCGCTCGATGAGCGCCGCCACCAAGGCCGTCATCACGAATACCGACGTGATCGCGGTCGACCAGGACTGGGGCGGTTCCCAGGGCCGCCGGATGCGCGACCTCGGCGGCGGCCTGCAGGTGTGGGCCAAGCCGATGTCGGACGGCTCGGTCGCGGCCGTACTCCTCAACCGGTCCGGCTCGACCGCGACCATCACCACGAGCGCGGCGGAACTCGGGCTGGGCGGGTCGAGTTCGTACGCTCTGAAGGACCTGTGGAGCGGGGCCACCTCGACCAGTACGGGGAGCGTCGCGGCGAGCGTGCCGAGCCACGGCGTGGTGATGTACCGCGTCACCCGGGCCGGGACCCCGCAGGCCGCCCGCCCCGCCGGCACCTACCAGGTGAGCGACCTCACCTGGCTGACGTCCAGTAACGGCTGGGGCCCGGTCGAGCGGGACGCCTCGAACGGCGAGCAGGCCGCCGGTGACGGGCACACGCTGACGATCGGCTCCACCACGTACGCGAAGGGCATCGGCGCGCACGCCGACTCGGCCGTCCACCTGTGGCTGGGCGGATCCTGCAGCCGGTTCAGCGCCGACGTCGGCATCGACTCGGAGGCGGGATCGGGCCACGGCAGCGTCCGGTTCGCGGTGTACGGCGACGGCCGGCTGCTGGGCTACAGCGACGTGAAGTCGTACGGCGCCGCGACCCGGCTCGTCGTGCCGACCGGCGGTGCCCGGACGCTCGAGCTGCGCGTCACCGACGCCCGTGACGGCGTCGACTACGACCACGCGGACTGGGGCGGCGCCCAGATCACCTGCGGTACGCCGGGCACCGCCCGGAACCTCTCGTGGACCACCGCGACCAACGGCTGGGGCCCGGCCGAACACGACCAGTCCAACGGCGAGCAGGCCGCCGGTGACGGCGGCGTCCTGACCGTCGGCGGTGCGTCGTACCCGAAGGGCGTCGGCGCCCACGCGGCCGGGGACATCACCGTCAACGCGTCCGGTTGCACCCGCTTCACCGCGGCGGTCGGCGTGGACGCGGAGACCGGCGGGCGGGGCAGCGTCACGTTCTCCGTGGTCGGCGACGGCGTGACCCTGGCCTCGACCGGCACGCTCACCTCGGGAGCCGCCACGACGATCGACGTGGACGTCACCGGCCGCTCCACCCTGCACCTGGTCACCGGTGACGGAGGCGACGGCAACACCTACGACCACGCCGACTGGGCGGGCGCCACGCTCACCTGCTGACCGAAGGCCGGTCCGGGCTCCTCGCTCTCAGAGGCGACAGGGCGGGGAGCCCGGACGGAAGGAAACCGCTTCCCGGCAGCCCCCGGCCGAGCAAGACCGTGGCGGTCACGCGGCCGGCTCGCTCGGCTCCACGTCGTCCTCATGTGACCGGGAGAGAACGGGACCACCGCGTCAGCCGTCCACCTGGACCCTAGGCCGGCCACTCGGGGGTGCGCTTGTCCAGGAAAGCGCGCATGCCCTCCCGCGCCTCGGGCGTCTGGCTCGCGGCGGCCATCACCTCGATCGCGTACGTGTACGCGTCCGCCTCCGGCCGGTCGAGCTGGGCGTACATCGCCTGTTTGCCGAGCGCCTTGCTGCGCGGGCTGCCCTGCGTGGCGCGCTCGAGCAGCTCACGGGTGGCCTTCTCCAGCTCCTCCCCGGGCACGGCTCGGTTGATCAGACCCCACTCGAGGGCGGTCGCGGCGTCGATGGCGTCTCCGGTGAGGGCCATCTCCATGGCCCGCTTGCGCCCGATGTTGCGCGCGATCGGCACCATCGGCGTGTGGCAGAACCAGCCGCCCTTCCCGCCGGGGGCGGCGAACCGCGCGGTCCGCTCGGCGACCGCCAGGTCGGAGGCGGCCACGAGCTGGCAGCCGGCCGCCGTCGCCACGCCGTGCACCTGGGCGATCACCACCTGGGGCACCGCGTGGATCGTGTCCATCAGCTCCCGGCACGCGAGCAGGATCTCCCGGGTGGTGGCGAGGTCGGCACCGGCCAGATCGGCGAAGTCGTGCCCGGCGGAGAACACCGGGCCGTTGCCGGCCAGCACGATCCCGCGCGCGTCGGTCTCCCCGACCCGGCGGAACGCCGCCGTCAGCCCCCGCATGTGCGACAGGGACAGGGCGTTGCGCCGCTCCGGGCGGTTCATGGTGATGATCCCGAAGGGACCGTCCGTCTCGATGAGGACCTCGTCGACGCTCATGGTTTCGACGCTACGTCGCCGGGCCCCCATTCGGCCACGCCGGCACCGGCCCACGTCCGGCCGACAGTCGCTCCGGGACGTGGTCCGCGTCCCTGCTCCCGGTCAGCGGGCGAGGGTGGCGGTGAGGACACGGGGGGCGTCGGCGAGGACCATGCCGGCGGCGCCGCGGACCTCCGCGTGGTCGCCAAGACGCCCGCCTGTGACCCGGACGGATTCGGCGGCGGGCGCCAGCGCGTAGCGGCGGATGGCGCGGGTCATCGGCTGGAACAGGCGGTCACCCGCGGCCGCCAGGTCGCCGCCGACCACGATGAGCTCCGGATCGAGCATGGTGACGAGGTTCGCGAGGACCCGGCCGATCTCCTCGGCGGCGTCCTCCAGCGCGCGGACGGCGCCCCGGTCGCCACTCTTGATGAGCGGGAGCAGGTCGGAGACGGCCACCGGATACCCCCAGCTCGTTTCCAGGAGACGGGCGATGGCGATCGGGCTGGCCACGGTCTCCAGGCAACCGCGGTTGCCGCACCGGCAGACCCGCCCGTCCGGCGTCGCCCGGATGTGGCCGATCTCGCCGGCGAGGCCGCCGGAGCCGCGCAGGTGGCGGCCGCCGGAGATGATCCCGGCGCCGATCCCGGCCGACAGCCGGATGTAGATCATGTCGTCGACGTCGCGGGCCGCGCCGTACATGCGCTCGGCGAGGGCTCCCGCGTTGGCGTCGTTGGCCAGCCGTGTCGGCAGGCCGGTGCGCCGCTCGAGCTCGGCGCCGGGCTGGACGCCGACCCAGCCGGGCATGATCCCGTGCGCCTCCAGGACTCCATCGGGGTCGCGCACCGGGGCGGCGATGTCGACGCCGAGGCCGAGCACCCGTCGCGCGTCGACGTTCCGTTCCCGCAGCGCGCGGTGGATGAGGTCGGCGGCCAGGTCGAGCGTCTTGCCGGGCGCCCGGTCCACTTCCGTGGCGACGGCGTCGTTCCAGATGGGTGTCCCGCTCAGGTCACACAGCGCCACCCGGACATGTTGGTGACCGATGTCGGCTCCGACGGCGTACGCCGCCGAGGCCCGGACGGTGATGATCTGTGCGGGCCGGCCGGTGGGCCGGGCCTGGTCGTCCGGCTCGCTCTCCTCGACCAGACCGGCCGCCAGCAGGTCCGCGACGAGCGAGGAGACGGTGGCCCGGGACAGGCCGGTGACCTGGACCAGTTCGGTACGGCTCGTGCTGTCGGTGTCGAAGAGCGCCCGTAGGACCCGGAGCCGGCCCACCTCACGCAGGTTCAGTGGGGTATCGATCGCTGACCCTCGCACTTCATTCGGATTCAGGCTAATGAAGCTGTCCGCACGCGGACATTCGGTTGACTTGTGCGTAATGTCATCGTAACTATGTCCTCGGTCAGGTAACAACCCCGCAATGTACGCCTAAACCTGGCAATGCTGCGCTGTCGTGCAACCGTACGCGGGAGTCGCTCCGGTCCGGTCGGGGCTCGACCCACGAAGGGAGGACGGTAGCGCCGTCGGCGACGGCGCATGGTTCACCTCCGCCAGCTTCATGATCAGGAGTCACCCTGATGGCACAACCCAAGTCCTCGTGGCGGCGCACCCTTGTGGCCGCCGCGTCTTCGCTCGCCTGCGCGATCGGTCTGGCCGGTATCTCGGCGCCGCCGGCGCTGGCGGACACGACGCCGATCTACTTGGACACCCATTACTCCTTCGCGGAGCGAGCCGCGGACCTGGTCTCGCGGATGACGCTGGACGAGAAGGCCGCCCAGCTGCACACCAACGACGCGCCGGCGATCCCGCGGCTGGGCGTCCAGCGCTATACCTACTGGAGCGAGGGCCAGCACGGCGTCAACTCGCTCGGGGCGAACAGCAACCACGGTTCGGCCTCCGGTGGCGTGCACGCCACCAGCTTCCCGACCAACTTCGCCTCGTCGATGTCGTGGGACCCCCAGCTGATCTATGACGAGACCACGGCCATCTCCGATGAGGCGCGTGGTTTCCTGGACAAGTCGCTGTGGGGTATAGGACAGAACAACCTCGGCCCGGACAAGAGCGACTACGGCTCGCTGACGTACTGGGCGCCGACCGTCAACCTGGACCGGGACCCGCGGTGGGGCCGGACCGATGAGGCCTTCGGGGAGGATCCGTACTTCGCCGGGCAGATGGCCGGCGCGTTCGTCAACGGCTACCAGGGCCAGACGCAGACCGGGAAGCCCACCACGCCTTACCTGAAGGTCGCCGCCACCGCCAAGCACTACGCGCTGAACGACACCGAGAAGGACCGCACGGGGATCAGCTCGGACACCGATGACCGGACGCTGCGGGAGTACTACACCGCCCAGTTCCGGCACCTGATCGAGAAGGACCACGTGTCCGGGCTGATGACGTCCTACAACGCCATCAACGGCACGCCGGCGGTCGCCGACACCTACACCGTCAACCAGCTCGCCCAGCGGACGTACGGGTTCGACGGCTACATCACCTCCGACTGCGGCGCGGTCGGCACGACGTGGCGTCTCCCACCGGGCGGGCATGACTGGGCGCCGCCCGGCTGGACCACCGACCACCAGGGCAACCCCACCTGGACCAACACCGCGACCGGTGCGAAGCTGTCGGGCCAGGCGGGCGGGCAGGCGTACGCGCTGCGCGCCGGCACCGACGTCAACTGCACCGGTGACGAGGCCACCGCGCAGAACATCCGGGACGCGATCGACGCCGGTGTGCTGAGCGAGGGCGTCGTGGATACCGCGCTGGTGCATCTGTTCACCGTCCGGATGCAGACCGGGGAGTTCGATCCGCCGAGCCGGGTGAAGTACACCAAGATCACCAAGGATGTCATCCAGAGCCCCGAGCACCAGTCCCTGGCCACCAAGGTCGCCGACAACTCGCTCGTGCTGCTGAAGAACGACGATGTGCCAGGGACGAAGAGCCCCCTTCTGCCGCTGAACGCCGCGAAGCTGAACAAGGTCGTGATCCTGGGAGACCAGGCGAACACGGTGAACCTGGGCAACTACTCGGGTGAGCCGACGCTGCAGGTCAGCGCGGTCAAGGGCATCACCGAGGCGGTCAAGGCCGCCAACCCGGACGCCTCGATCGTCTTCGACGACGCCAAGACCTCGACCACGGCCACCACGCCCGCGGTGCTCAGCGACCAGACCAAGGCCGACATCAAGTCCGCGGACCTGGTCATCGTGTTCGTCGGCACCGACCACGGCGTCGCCGACGAGGGCAAGGACCGGACCACCCTCGCGATCCCCGGCAACTACCACTCGCTGATCGACCAGGCCACCGCCCTGGGCAACGACAAGATGGCCCTGGTGATGCAGACGGGCGGCCCGGTCAAGATCGACGACGTCCAGGCGAAGTTCCCCGCGATCGTCTTCAGCGGTTTCAACGGCGAGAGCCAGGGCACCGCGCTGGCCGACGTGCTGACGGGCAGGCAGAACCCGGCCGGGCACCTGAACTTCACCTGGTACAAGGACGACTCCCAGCTGCCGGCGATGTCCAACTACAACATCACCACGGCGGGCACCGATGGGATCGGCCGGACCTACCAGTACTTCACCGGCACCCCGACCTACCCCTTCGGCTACGGCAAGAGCTACACGAGCTTCGCCTACTCCCACATCCGGGCGAACGGCGCCTCGGTGACCGCGAACGGCAAGGTCACCGTCCGGTTCGACGTCACCAACACCGGCCATGTCGCCGGCGCCACGGTCGCCCAGTTGTACGCCGCGACCCCGTTCGGCGTCCCCGGCCTCGAGATGCCGAAGAAACGTCTCGTGGGCTTCAAGAAGACCGCGGTGCTGCGGCCCGGCGCGACCGAGCGCGTCTCCCTCACCGTCAACGTCGCCGACCTGGCCGTCTGGGACGCCAAGGCGATGCGCTCGTTCGTGCCGGATGGCACCTACCGGTTCCAGGTCGGGGCCGACGCGGCCGACATCACCGCCGCGCCGGAGGTGAAGGTCACCGGGCAGATCACCCCGAAGGTCCAGTACGTCACCGTGCAGCCCGAATCGGTGCAGTACAAGGTCGGTGACACCATCGACCTGACCGGCAAGAACCAGTGGATCAAGGACGACACCGACCACAGCAAGGAGCAGCGCAACCTCAACGTGACGGCCGACAACATCGTCGAGGCCGTCAACAACGACCAGTCCTTCGTCGACCTCACCCACGCGAAGGTCCACTACGGCAGCAGCGACCCGCACGTGGCCACGGTCGACGCCGGCGGGCACGTCAAGGTGGTCGGCTCCGGCGTCACGACCCTCACCGCGAAGGTGGGCGGGGTCACCGGTTCGGCGGTCATCACCGCCAAGTACCCCTACTCGGTCACCGCACCCTCGACCGTCGAACCCGGCGACACCCTCACCGCCACGACGACGTTCACCAACTCCGGCCCGAACGCGCTGAGCGACGTGACGATGTCGCTCACCACGCCGGACGGCTGGACCGCGGAGGCCACCTCCCCGGCCACGTTCGCCCAGGTCGCCGCCGGTCAGACGGTGAAGACCACCTGGACGGTCAAGGTCCCGGCCGACGCACCGCGCAACGGCTACGACCTGCAGGCCAAGGTCACCTACGCCGCCCAGGGCGGCGAGGGAAGCGGCGCCGCGACCACCAACGTCGGAATCCCGTACGCGTCCCTGGCCGCCGCCTACGACAACGTCGGGATCACCGACGACGCCGACCCGTCGGCGGGCACTCTCGACGGCGGCGAGTTCAGCCTGTCGGCCCAGGCCCTCGCCGGCGTGGGCATCACGCCGGGCGGCAAGGTCGCCCACGGCGGGTTCACCTTCACCTGGCCGGACGTCCCGGCGGGCAAGCCGGAGAACGTCCTTGCCGGCGGGCAGGCGTTCGACTTCTCCGGGGCGGGCTCCAACCTCGCCTTCCTGGGGACGGCCAACAACGGCACCGCCTCGGGCAGCGGGCTGATCACCTACACCGACGGCACCACTCAGCCGTTCTCGATCGCCTTCCCCGACTGGTGGTCCAGCGGCGGGGACACCGTCGCCACCCTTCCCTACATCAACAGCAAGAACAGCGGAAAGGTGAACCAGACCGTCCACCTCTACATGTCCACCGTCAAGTTGCAGGCGGGCAAGAAGGTGCAGTTCATCACCCTGCCCAACGTCAGCACGGGCGGAAGCGGCGCCAACGCGATGCACGTCTTCGCCGTCGCGACCGACTGATAGCGGTTGAAGGCGGGCGGGCGGTCGGCGGCGTCACCGCCGACCGCCCGGCCCCATCGTTCCCGTCGCGGTCACCGCGGTCTCAGCGAACACGTCGGTGACAACGTTGTCATTTTCTTTGGAACCACCTCGCGTGCTCCCCCGGCGAGCGACGCGGCCGAAAGACCAGGAGGCTCGTGGTGCGTCCACGAAGCGGCAGATGGAGAGGGCTCGGGATCGCGGCGATGGGACTGGCGGTGTGCGTACTGGGCGCCCCGTCCGCGGTCGCCGTCACGCCCGTACGACCGGGTCCGGCCACGCCGGTGCCCGATCCGACCGACTACGTCAATCCGTTCATCGGCACCAAGAAGGGCGTTGACTGGGAGAACACGTTCCCCGGCGCGACGGCGCCGTTCGGGATGGTGCAGTTCAGTCCCGACACGCCGTCCGGGCCGACCGGCTACTCCTACACCGATGACGCCATCAAGGGCTTCAGCCTCACCCACTTCTCGGGTGGCTGCTCGTCGTTCGGCGACCTCCCGATCCTGCCGGTGACCGGCGCGATCGGAACGAGCCCGGCCGGGCGCACCGAGCATTTCTCGCACGACGAGGAGCACGCCGCGCCCGGTTCGTACTCCGTGCGGCTCACCGACTCCAACGTCCAGGTCGAGCTGGGCGCCACCGAACGGACGGGGATCGCGTCGTTCCGCTACCCGGCCGGCAGCCAGGCCCAGGTGCTCGTCAAGTCGGGCACCAGCCTCGGCGGCGACCTGGCCGCCGATGTCAAGGTGGTCGGCGACCGTGAACTGACCGGCACCGCGACGGCCCACGGGCTGTGCAACAACTCCAAGTACACGGTCTACTTCGACGTCGCCTTCGACCGGCCGTTCACCGCGCACGGCACCTGGCAGGGCGGCACGGTCACGCCCGGCTCGTCGAGCGCGACCGGCTCCGGCTCCGGCGCCTACCTGACCTTCGACACGTCCGCCGACAGCACGGTGACCGCCAGGATCGGCCTGTCGTACGTCAGCACCGCCGGCGCGGCGAAGAACGCGGCGGCCGAGATCCCCGGCTGGAACGCCGCGCGCGTCCAGAACGACACGCGCGCGGCGTGGCGCACCCTGCTGCGCAAGGTCGCCGTCGGCGGCGCGTCCGCCGACGAGCTCACCCTCTTCTACACCTCGCTCTACCGGTGCTTCCAGGCGCCGAGCGTCTTCAACGATGTGGACGGCCGGTACATCGGCTTCGACGACGCCGTCCACCGGGTGCCCGCCGGGCACACGCAGTACGAGATGTTCTCCGACTGGGACATCTACCGGTCGCTGGCGCCGCTGCAGGCCATGCTGTACCCGGACCGCGCCGGGGACATGGCGAACTCGCTGCTGCGCGACGCCGAGCAGCAGGGCGGCTGGTGGCCGAAGTGGCCGGCGCAGAACATGACCGGCAACGTGATGAACGGCGACAACGGCGTGCCACTGTTCGCCCAGTACGTCGCGTTCGGCGCCAGGGGAGTGGACATCGCCGGCGCGCTGCCCATCATGAAGAAGGGCGCCACCCGGTCGCAGAAGATCGGCTGGGGCTGGGTGGAACGGCCGGGCGTGGAGGACTACGTCCGGCTCGGGTACGCGCCGAACAACGCCGACTCCCAGGGCGACCACGGGTTGCAGGGCGCGTCGGAGACCCTCGAGTGGGCGATCGACGACTTCGCCATCTCCCGGCTCGCCGCGGCGATCGGCGACCGCGCCACCGCCACCGAGTACGCCGAGCGCGGCCAGAACTGGCAGCACATCTTCGACCCGAGCACGGGCTACCTGCGGCCGCGCGACGACTACGGCGCCTTCCCCGCCGGTCCCGGCTTCCAGAGACCGCCGGCCGGGGTCTTCGGCCAGGACGGCTACGACGAAGGCAACGCTGCGCAGTACAACTGGCTGGTCCCGCAGGACCTCGCGGGTCTCGTCACCGCAATGGGCGGCAGGGACAAGGTGATCCCGCGGCTGGACGACTTCTTCAGCGAGCTGAACGTCGGTGGCAACGACCCGTACGACTGGGCGGGCAACGAGATCGACACCGCCGCGCCGTGGGTGTACGACTACGTCGGGCAGCCGTGGAAGACCCAGGAGGTCACCCGGCGCATCGAGACGGATCTGTTCACGAACGCGCCGGACGGGCTCCCCGGCAACGACGACCTCGGCGCACTGTCCTCGGTGTACGTGTGGGCGGCCCTCGGCATGATGCCGGCCACCCCCGGCACCCCGACCCTGGCGTTGAACAGCCCGCTGGTGAAACGCGCGGTGATCAGCCTGGGCACCGGCCGGAAGATCACCATCAACGCGCCGCGGGCCGCCGACGACGCGCCGTACGTCACCGCGATGCGGCTGAACGGCCGGCCGCATGAGTCCACCGCCCTGCCCGCGTCGTTCGCCACGAGCGGCGGCGCGCTGGACATCGACCTGTCCACCCGGCCCGACACCCACTGGGCCACCGGCGACAAGGCCGCGCCCCCGTCCTACCGGGCCCACGAGGTGCCGGCGATCGGCTACATCACCCCGACCGGAACCCAGGTGACCCGCGGCGGCACCAGCCTGCCGGCCACGGTCGGCGTCTCCGCGCTCGCCGGGCACGCCGGCAAGGTCCGCTGGACGGCCACCTCCGATGTCGCCGGGGTCAGTGTGACCCCCTCGTCCGGCACCCTGGACCTCACGCACGCCGGCACCGCCCACGTGCCGGCGACGATCGCCGTCGCGCAAGGCACGGCGTCGGGCTACCACCCGGTCAAGGTGATGTTCCACGCCGCCGACGGGACGACGCTGCCGGGCGGCACGGTCGTGGTGACCGTACCGGCGGCCGACGGCGCCGCCACCGCCTGCGACACACTCGGTGCCACCGACACCGAGTGCGGGCTGCGGCTGCGCGACAACGGTGACGGCCACACCACGCCCGTCACCGTCGGCGGACGCTCCGGGCGCTCCACCACGGACGGCTCACCCTACGAGTACTTCGACGTCGACAACACCATCGTCCCCGGCGGCCATTACACGGCGACCGTGACGATCGACTACTACGACCATGGCGCCGGCAGCTGGAGCCTGCAATACGACTCCACCGACGGGGCCTACAAGCAGAGCCCGCCGGTCGCCAAGACCGGTACCGACACGTGGAAGACCGCGACGTTCACCGTCGACGACGCGGCCTTCGGCAACCGCGAGAACGCCGGGACCGACTTCCGCCTGGCCAACGGCGGCGACACCGGCACCATCGGGCGCGTCCACGTGACCGTGTCCGGCGACAACGTCCTCGCCCTCCACCTCTGCCCCGACGACAAGTGACATGAACGGAGTCGCCATGGGAATGTCACGCCGCGCGTTCATCCGCGGCTTCGCCGCCGGCGGGTCGGCCGCCGTCGGCCTGGCCGCACTCGGCATCGATGTGAGACCCGCCGCCGCGGGTTCGGCCGCCGCCAGCCCGGCCGGCGACGTGGTCGGCAAGATCACCGTCGGCTACCAGGGGTGGTTCGCCTGCGCCGGGGACGGTGCGCCGATCAACGGCTGGTGGCACTGGAGCCAGAACTGGAGCCAGGCGCCCTCGCCGTCCAACAACAACATCAAGGCCTGGCCGGACATGCGCGAGTACGCCAAGGCGTACCCGACCGCGTACGCCGACCTGAACGGCGGCGGGGCCGCGACGCTGTTCTCCTCCTACGACCAGCAGACCGTCGACACCCACTTCGCGTGGATGAAGCAGTACGGCTGCGACACCGCCGCCCTGCAGCGCTTCAACCCCAACGGCGGCGAGGGCGCCACGCGCGACGCGATGGCGCAGAAGGTGCGCAGCGCCGCCGAGTCGAACGGCGTGAAGTTCTACATCATGTACGACGTCACCGGCTGGACGAACATGCAGTCGGAGATCAAGACCGACTGGACGAACAAGATGTCCGCGTACACGGCCTCGTCGGCGTACGCGCGCCAGAACGGCAAGCCGGTCGTGTGCATCTGGGGCTTCGGTTTCAACGACTCCAACCATCCCTGGAGCGCGTCGGCCTGCCTCGACGTCGTCAACTGGTTCAAGGGCCAAGGCTGTTACGTCATCGGCGGGGTGCCGCGCGAATGGCACGTCGGCGGCAGCGGTGGCCGCTCGGGGTACGACAGTGTCTACCTGGCGATGAACATGATCAGCCCCTGGATGGTCGGCGCGATCGGCAGTGCCGCCGACTCCGATAACGCCTACACCACCTACACCGTGCCCGACCAGGCGTACTGCAACGCCCACGGCATCGACTACCAGCCGTGCGTGCTGCCCGGCGACGTGTCGGTGCCGCAGCAGCGCGCGCACGGTGACTTCATGTGGCGCCAGTTCTACAACATGGTCCGGGCGGGGGTGCAGGGCGTCTACATCTCCATGTTCGATGAGTACGGCGAGGGCAACCAGATCGCCAAGACCGCCGAGAACGCCGCCATGGTCCCGTCCGGTTCCGGCCTGCGGGCGCTGGACGAGGACGGTACGGCCTGCTCGTCGGACTACTACCTGCGGCTCACCGGTGACGGCGGCCGGATGCTCAAGGGCCAGATCGGCCTGACGGCCACCCGGCCCACCCAGCCCGTCGTCACCGGCGGCACCCTCAAGGTCATCAGCCTGCGCTCCCGCGCCGACGACGACTACGTCACCGCCGACAACGCGGGGACCTCCCCGCTGATCGCGAACCGCACGTCGATCGGCCCGTGGGAGCAGTTCGACATGGTGGACGCGGGCGGCGGCGACATCGCGCTGCGCGCCCACGCCGACAACGAGTACGTCTGCGCCGACAACGCGGGGGCGTCCCCGCTGATCGCCAATCGTACGGCGATCGGCCAGTGGGAGACGTTCCGCCTGATCCGCAATGCGGGCGGCACCGTCAGCCTGTTCGCGCTGGCCGACAACATGTACGTCACCGCGGAGAACGCGGGCGCCTCCGCGCTCATCGCGAACCGCACGTCGATCGGCCAGTGGGAGCAGTTCGACCTCGTCGTGTCCTGACGGCCGAGGCGGCGCGGGTCGCGGCCCACCACCTGGCAAACCGTCCCCGTACGCCGGCGGCGACCGAGATACCGGACCCGACCTGCCGGGTCGCCGGGCGTCCCGATGGGCACCCGGCGACCCGCGTAGGCGGCGACCACAAGGAGAGAAGCCCGGATGGACAAGCATGCCGCACATACCCGCGGAGCATCGGCGCACTCGCCCGCGGGGCCGACCCGGCGGCACCTGCTGACCGCCGGTGCCGCCACGATCGCCCTCTGGAGCATTCCCCGGTCCGGAAGGGCACTGGCGGACAGCGCATTGGAACCCCAGAGCCGCCCCGACGAGGGCCGGGTCCTCGAGTCGCTGAACGGTACGTGGGACTTCCTGCCGGCCACCGGCACCCCCGCCTACCCGCCACCGGACTCGGGCTGGGCGACGATTCCCGTTCCGGCCGAGTGGAACATGACCTCGGGTTCGTTCAACACGTCCTGGGGCGCCTACGACCTGTTCAAGACGCCGGCCGACTGGGACAAGGTCGACGTCGCCTGGTACCGCCGCACGGTCAGGGTGCCGTCAAGCGCCCGCGGCAAGCGCATCATCCTGCGGTTCGAGGCGGTCAACTTCGAGTCGGCCGTGTACTGGAACGGCACGCAGGTCGCGCAGAACACCGACGGGCTGCTGCCGTTCGAGGCGGACGTCACCGACGCGGTCACCTGGGGCGGTACCGACACGATCCACGTCCTCGTGCGCTCGCCGAACGCGGGAGCGCGGCAGTCCGACGGGTACCACTTCCCGGCCGGTTCCTGGTGGGGCCAGACCTGCGCCGGAATCTGGCAGGACGTCTGGCTGCTCGCCCGCGCGCCGGTCCACGTCGATGACACCTTCGTCGTGACGTCGGTCCGCGACGGTGAGATCCGGATCGAGACCACCGTGGCCAACGCCGGTCCGCAGGCGGCACAGGTCTGGGTCGAGCACCTGGTCCCCGACGGGCACCGCACGATCGTGCGCTCCCAACTGCCCGCCCAGGTCGCGAGGGGCGGCTCGGCCGTCGTCCGGCTCACCCGGAAGTGGGACTCGCCGTGGCTGTGGAGCCCCGACGACCCGCACCTCTACACCCTTACCATCAACGTCCGCAGCGCGCAGGACGGGCCGGTGATCGACACCAAAACGGTGCGGTTCGGCTTCCGCGAGGTGTGGGTCGACGGCCAGACCCTCTATCTCAACGGCGCCCCGTGCCTCCTGCGCGGCGACTCCTGGCACTACATGGGCTCGATCGAGAACAGCCGGGCCTACGCCAAGACGTGGTTCACGATGGCCAAGGCCGCCGGGGTGAACTACGTGCGCCTGCACGCGATGCCGTACCCGCCGGTCTTCTACGACGTGGCGGACGAGATGGGCATGCTGCTGGTCGCCGAGTCCGGGATCTACGGGTCCTCGGGCAACTACGCGCTCCATGCCGACGACTTCTGGACCAATTGCGCGACGCACCTGACCCGGCGGGTGCGGCGTGACCGCAACCATCCCTCGGTGATCGCGTGGAGTGCGGAGAACGAGATGCTGGCCGCCTTCGGGCAGTCATGGTCGGCCCAAGTGGCGGCCTTCAAGCCGGTGGTCGCCGCGCTCGACACGACACGACCGATCTACTTCGAGGGCGACGAAGACCCTCAGGGTGCCGGCGATCTCCGTAGTACCCACTACCCACTGGAGATCACCAAGAGCAACACGGCGATCCCCGAGTCGGCGTACGCCTTCGCGCCCGGCCGGTCCCGAGCGGGCGACTGGGACCACAAGAAGCCCTTCCTGTTCGGCGAGTTCAGCTCGATGTACTACGCGAACCCATCGGACGTCAGCGCGATCGGCGGGCCGGAGACCTATGCCGATCTGGACGGCCTGTGGCGGGCGCACGCCTTGATCGTTCGCGCGCAGATCGAGGGCTTCCGCTACGCCGGGATCTCGGGCATCTCGCCGTGGAACATCGTGTGGTACGGAATGCGGCCGCTGCCGTTCGACCCGTCCCGCGAGTCGCTGCCACCCGACGAGTCGGAGGGCCCGAAACTCGCCCAGGTCGGCCGGTACGCCGCGACGCTCAACCCCGGCTTCGAAGAGGACCTGCCACGCTGGCAGGCCAACGCGATCCACGACGCCGCGGCCCGGGCGTTGCAGCCCACCGCGGCGCTGGCCCGCGACTACCGGGCCCACTACTGGTCCGGGTCGACGATCAGCAAGAACCTCGCCGTCTACCACCCGTCGGCCGACGGCGCGACGGTGACCGTGACCTGGTCGCTGCGGACCCGGGGCAAGGTGCGGAAGTCGTCGAAGGAGGTGACGGTACCGGCTGCCGGCGGCCCGGTCGACCTGGCCGCGACGCTGACGGCGCCGAAAGTGACCCGCACCGTGCGGGCCACCTGGCGGGTGAGCGTGTCGGTCGACGGCAAGGAGCGGTACGCCGACAGCTCCGATCTGACGCTGTATCCGGCTACGGTCGCCAAGCCCACCGCGCGAGGCCGGATCGCCGCCACGGTCCTCGAACCGAGCGGCGGCGCGACCGGCGCCGCACTGTCCGCCCTCGGCGTGACGGTACGGTCCATTACCGACCTGAGCGCCCTGCCCGCCGCGGACGAGATCCTCGTCATCGGGGAGGGCGCCGTGCTGTCGGCGACGGCGGACCAGTCGGCCGCGGTGACCAAGTTCGTCGAGGACGGCGGCCGGGTACTGGTGCTGGCCCGGCAGACCATGCCGCAACTGCTGCCGTGGCCGACCACGGTGGCGGCCTCCGCGCAGACGGTGGCGCACGTCGCCGCGCCCCATCACCCCGTGCTGGCCGACATCTCCCGCGACGACCTGCGGTGGTGGCAGACCGCGGGGGACCAGGTCGTGGCGGCCGCCATCGTCAAGCCGCGCTTCGGCAGCCTGACCTCACTGGCCGACGTCGGGCCGGCCCTGGCGCTCAGCGCACTGGCCGAGGCGCCGTACGGCAAGGGCACCTATCTGCTCTGCCAGTTTCCGGTCATCGCCGCGGCCGCGAACGAGCCGATCGCGGCGATCCTGCTGCGCAACATCGTCGACCACCTGGTCGGCCGGGCGGCCGCGCCGCGCGCGCGAGTCGGGGTCATCGCCAAGGCCGGCCGGATTCCCGCGACCCTGACCGCGGCGCAGGTGACCTCCACCGCCATCACCACGGTCGACGCGGCGGCCCTCGCCGCGGTGGACATCGCGGTCGTTGACGCGTCCGCGGGCAACGAGCCGGCCCTGGCCGACGTCGCGGCGGCCGCCGGGGTGGTGCGGGACTGGGTACGGCAGGGCGGCACGCTCTGGGTCAACGGCCTGCAGCCCTCGTCTCTGACCACACTGTCGAAGGTGCTGCCCTCGGGCCTCACCCTGAACCCGGTCGACGCCGCGCACAGGCGGGGCGCCGTCGTCACCGGAACGTCGCCCGTCACCGACGGCCTGAACAACGCGGACCTCGACTGGCCGGGATCGAACCTGGACCTGCTGCAGTACACGGTGCGGGGCGACGGCGGCGTCGAGGCGGCGCGCAGCCACGCGGTGGACTGGACGGCGTTCACCAAGGGCGTCGAGCAGAACAAGTACGGAATCGCGGCGGAGAGCACCCGGGGATTCGTCGCGGGCTGCGCGCTGTGGGTCGGGACGGTCGGCAAGGGGCGGGTCGTCATCGACCAGCTCGGCTGGCCCGCCGACCTGGCGCTGCCGTCCCAGACCGGCATCGCCGCCGCGCTCGCGGCCGGACTGGGCGCGGCGTTCACGGCCGGCAGCGGATCCGGGCTGATCCCGACGACCGACTGGAGACCGTTCACGAACCCGGGTACCGGCGGGGCGGCCAACGCGTACGACCGCAACCCGTCCACCCGGTGGAGCAGCGACGCACTGCAGCAGGCGGGCATGTACTACGGTCTCGACCTCGGCGCCGCGTACTCGCTGCAGCGGGTCATCTGGGACTCGTCGCTGTCGCCGGGGGACTGCCCGCGCGGCCTGGACGTGCAGGTCTCGGGCGACGGCACCACCTACGCCACGGTCCTGAGCATCCCGGACACGTCCTCGTACATCGCCGGGGGCGTGCTGACCGTGTCCCTGAACTCGGTGTCGGCCCGCTACATCAAGTTCGTCGACACCAAGTCGACGACGGGCAACTACCTCTCGGTCCACGAGCTCTACCTCTACGGCACGAAGGCATGACGCCGCGTGGCGGCGCGGGGGAGACGCGCCGGTTCCTTCGGAGACCGGCCGCAGGCAGGAAGGAGGAGCGCGAACGGCGCGCGTGAGGCGTCGCGCCGGTAGTGGCACATGCTCGGGGGCGATCTCGCCGTGTGGCAGGTCCATGTGCCGAAGTCAATGGGCCTGTGACCCTGGAGGTCGACAGTGGCAGGACAACGGCGGCGAGGATCCGCCATCATCATCGGGCTCTTTGTGGCCGGCTCCCTCATGTCCCCCGCACGTGCCGCCGAAGCCCCGGCCGGCCTGGTGGACGACCCGGTCGGTCTCGTGAACCCGTTTCTCGGCACCGGCAAAGGCGGCGAGGTCGTGGGCCCGGTGGACATGTTCCCCGGCGCTTCGATGCCGTTCGGCATGCTGACATGGAGCCCGGACACCCCCACCCGCCCCGCCGGAGGCGGCTACGACTACGACGACTCCTCCACCCTGGGCTTCAGCCTGACCCACGCGTCCGGCGCGGGCTGCAACATCTTCGGTGACCTGCCGATCCTGCCGACGACGGGTGCCATCGGCTCCGATCCGGCCAAGACCACCGAGCCCTTCCGCCATTCCGACGAGCAGGCCAGGCCCGGCTACTACGCGACGCGGCTCGGCACGGACGGGGCCATCGGCGCGAAGCTCGCCGTCACCACGAGGACCGGGATCGGCCGGTTCGACTACCCCGCCACCACGCAGGCCGACCTGCTGTTCAAGGTCGGTGACTCGCAGGGCGGGAACACCGCGGCGACGGTCGACATCACCGGCGACGACCAGATATCCGGGTCGGTCAGCGGCGGCCACTTCTGCGGCCATCAGGACACGCACATCGTCTACTTCGCGGCCACGTTCGACCGCCCGTTCACCTCGTACGGGACGTGGAACGGCACGACGGTCACCCCCGGCGCCAGGACCGCCGCGGTCCGCGGCGCGCAGCGCGCCCCGCAGACGCCGTCGGGTGCCACCAACGCCCCCGCCGGCGTGGAGGCCAAGGGGCCGCAGAACCGCACACAGGCCGCGGGGAGCAGCGGCCCGAAAGCCGGCGCCTGGGTCGGGTTCGACACGACCCAGAACGGCCAGGTAGGCATGAAAGTGGCGATCAGCTACGTGAGCGCCGCGAACGCCCTGGCCAACCTGAAGGCGGAGAACCCCGGGTGGGACGTGACGGCCGTGGCGAACCAGGCCGAGACGGCGTGGCGGCGGCTCCTTTCCCGCATACAGGTCGGCGGGGGCACCCACGACCAGCAGGTGGAGTTCTACACCGCGCTGTACCACGCCCTGCTCGTGCCCAGCGTGTTCAGCGACGCCAACGGCCAGTACCTCGGCTTCGACGGCAAGGTGCACAACGTCGCGCCGGGCAGGGCGCAGTACGCGAACTACTCCGGATGGGACATCTACCGTTCGGAGGTGCCCCTGCTGGCCATGCTGGCCCCCGATCAGACGAGCCAGATGATGCAGTCGCTGGTCAACGACGCGGCGGAGGGCGGTTGGCTGCCCAAGTGGCCGGTGGCCGGCGCCTATACGGGCGTAATGAGCGGTGACCCCGCCGACGCGATGATCGCCGAGGCCTACGCGTTCGGCGCCCGGGACTTCGACACCAAGGCGGCGCTGGCGGCCATGATCAAGGGCGCCACAGTTCCCCAGAGCAAGGAACAGTACGGCCAGGGCTACTACGAAGAGCGCCCGGGGCTCGCCGACTACCTCAAGCGCGGCTACGTGCCCAACACACCGGTCGGCGACAACAACCTCGCGAACAACGGCGCCTCCATCACGCTGGAGTACGCGACCGCCGACTTCTCCATCGCCCGGTTCGCCGACGCCATCGGCGACCACGCCACCGCCCGGCGCTTCCTCGACCGCTCCCAGAACTGGACGAACATCTTCAACGTCGACTCCGGCTACTTCCAGCCGCGCGACTCCGATGGTGCCTTCCCCGGCGGCAATCCGGTCACGGCGGGCATGCTCAACTTCGGTCAGTCCGGGTTCCAGGAGGGCAACGCCGCCCAGTACGCCTGGATGGTCCCGCAGAACCCGCACGGGCTGATCACGGCCATGGGCGGGAAGGGCAAGGTGGACCGGCGCCTGGACGAGTTCTTCACCCGGCTCAACGTCGGCCCGAACCAGCCGTACTACTGGGCCGGCAACGAGGTCGACATCCTCGCGCCGTGGCTCTACGACTACACCGGCAAGCCGTACAAGACGCAGGACCTCGTGCACCGGCTGCTAACCACCGTCTACTCCAACACCCCCGGCGGTGAGCCGGGCAACGACGACCTGGGCGCCATGAGCTCCTGGTTCGTCTGGGCCGCGCTCGGCATGTACCCGCAGACGCCGGGCACGTCGGTGCTGGCCCTCGGCGCGCCGCTGTTCTCCACCGTACGGATGAACCTCGGCGGCCGGACCGTCACGATCTCCGCGCCGGGTGCCTCTTCAACGACCTATGTGCACGCACTGTCGGTCAACGGGCGTCCGTGGTCCCGGGCCTGGCTGCCAGGATCACTGCTCGCGGGCGGCGGCCCCGGGCATGTCGCCCTCGACTTCCGGCTCGCCGACAAGCCCGACACCCGCTGGGGGGCGGCACCCGGCGACGAACCGCCGTCCTACTCCGCCGGTGCGCTGAGGTTCCCGCCAGGCCTCACGCCCACCGAGATCGAGACCGACCCGGCCACCACGACGGTGACCGCCGGGGCGACGACCAAGAGCACGCTGACCTTCACGATCGGGGCCGGCGCGCGGCCCGCGCGGGCGCCCAGGGTCGGCTCCATCACCTGGAAGGCCTCGCCTCCCAGCGGCGTCACCATCAGCCCGGCGTCCGGGACGCTGCCGGTGTCCGCCGACGGCACGGCGACGACGACCGTCACGATCTCCGCGGCGGCGAACGTCACTCAGGGATTCGAGACGATCCCGATCACGGTGACCGCCGGCCCGTCCGTGGCATTGCCCCGGCTGTCCCTGCCCGTCACCGTCATCGGTCCCGGCGACACGGCCACGACCTGCACCACATTGGGAACGACCAAAACCGACTGCGGGCTCTCCCAGATCGAGGAGAACGGCGACGGGGTGACGAGCCCGGTCACGGTCGGCGGCATGAGCGGACGCACCACCGTCCCGGTGACCAGCGGCCAGTACATGTACTTCCGGGTCGATCCCCGCATCGCGTCCCACCAGCACACCACCGCCACATTCACGATCACCTACTACGACTCCGGAACCGAATCCTGGTCGCTGCAGTACGACGCGGACGGCGGCGGCGCGTTCACCCGCGCGCTGTCCGTCACGAACCAGAACACCGGTACCTGGAAGACCGCGACGGTCACGGTGCAGGACGCCGGCTTCGCCGGGCGCGAGAACGGCAGCACCGACTTCCGCATCGGCTCATCCGCGCCGATCACCATCCACAGCGTCCGGACCAAGATCAGCGGCCCGAACGTCCTCCCGGTCGATCTCTGCCCCGGATCACCCACGTCCGGCAGCGGGGCATCGCGATGAGAAAACGATCACTTGACCGCTCACAGCCGCCCCTGGCCAGAGGAGATTCCATCAAGATGCACATCAATCTCGACAAGAACCGGTCGGCGGTATGGGTCGCGGCCGCAGTACTCGTCGCCGGAACGTTCACCGCGCCGGCGGTAGCGGCTCCGGTACGGGCGCCCGCCGCTCAGCCCGCGGCCGTCTCCTGGACCGGAACCTGGTCCGCCTCGCCGCAGAGCACCGGCGCTTCGTTCAACCAGCAGACGCTGCGCCAGATCGTGCACACCAGCATCGGCGGCACCGCGGCCCGGGTGCAACTGTCCAACGTCTTCGGCAGCAAGCCACTGGTGATCTCGGACGTGCACATCGCCCAGTCCACGTCGGGCTCTAGCATCTCGACGAATACCGACAAGCAGGTCACCTTCGGCGGTCAGAGCTCGGTCACGATCCCGGCCGGCGTTACCGCGGTCAGCGACTCCATCCCCTTCGCCGTCACCGCCCTGTCCAACGTCGCCGTCAGCGTCTATCTGCCACAGGCGACCGGACCGGCCACCGGCCACTCCCAGGGCACCCAGACCAACTACATCGCCGGCGGTGATGTCAGCGGCTCCGCGACGCTGAGCGGCGCGCAGACCACCGGAAGCTATGCCTTCCTCGCCAACCTGGATGTGCAGAATTCGGCGGCCCAGGGGGCGGTGGTGACGCTCGGCGCATCGATCACCGACGGCGTCGCCTCCGGGACGAACGACAACCGGCGCTGGCCCAACGACCTGGCACAGCGGCTGAACGCCAGCGGACGGACGATCGGCGTGCTCAACCAGGGCATCAGCGGCAACCAGCTGCTCAAGGACGGAGCCGGTCAGAGCGCGCTCAACCGGTTCGACCGCGACGTGCTCGGCCAGCCCGGCGTGCGCTGGGTGATCTTCGCCGACGACCCGATCAACGACCTGGGATCCAGCCAGGCCAACGCCGACGACCTCATCAACGGCATCAAGCAGCTGATCTCCCGCGCCCATCAGAAGGGCATCTCCTTCATCTGCTCCACTCTCACGCCCTACCAAGGCGCGTCGTACTGGACGCAGACCGGCGAGAACGGTCGGGAGGCGATCAACTCCTTCATCCGCGGCGCGAACAGCGGCTGCGACGCCGTCGTCGATCAGGACACGGCCACCCACGACCCCGCCAATCCCACCCGCTACCTGCCCGCCTACGACAGCGGCGACCATCTGCACCCGAATGAGGCCGGCCTGCAGGCCATCGCCGACGCCGTCGACCTCGGCACCTTCGGTCAGGCACCGTCATCCGGGCCGGTGATCAGCCTGCGCGCGCACGCGAACAACGAGTACGTCACCGCCGAGAACGCCGGTGCCCAGCCGTTGATCGCCAACCGCACCGCGATCGGCTCCTGGGAGCAGTTCGACGAGATCGACCGGGGCAACGGCGACATCGCCCTCCGCGCCCACGCCAACGGCGAGTACGTCACCGCCGAGGCCGCGGGCGCCCAGCCGTTGATCGCCAACCGCACCGCGATCGGCCCCTGGGAGACGTTCCAGCTGATCCACAACAGCGACGGCAGCATCAGCCTGCGCGCCCAGGCCGACAACGAGTACGTCACCGCCGAGAACGCCGGTGCCCAGCCGTTGATCGCCGACCGCACCGCCATCGGCCCCTGGGAGGAGTTCGACCTGATCACGGACTGACGGGTCGGTCGGCTGACCGCGACCGCCCTGCTGAAGAAGTCGGTGCGCCGGCCCGCCGCGTCGTGGCGCGGCGGGCCGGGCCTCTAGTCGTTGATCAGGTCGAACTCTTCGGACGGGCCGACGGTCGTCTTGTCGGCGATCAGGGGAGCGTCGCCTGCGGTGACATAGGCGTTGTTCACCTTCGCCCGCAGGCTGACGCTGCCGTCGGAATTGTGGACCAAGGTGAACGTCTGCCCCAGGCCGACCGAGGTGCCGTCGGCGATCAGCGGAGCGGCGCCACCGTCGTCCGCGGTCACGTACTCGCCGTTCGCGTGGGCGAGGAGCGCGATGCCGCCGTTGCCCAGGTCGAACTCGTCGAACTGCTCCCACGGGCCGATGGCCGTCCGGTTGGCGATCAACGGCGACGCGCCCGCGCTCTCCGCCGTCACGTACTCGCCGTTGGCGTGCGCCCGTAGACTGATCACCTGTGGGATGGCCGAGTCGACACCGATGCTCCGGGCGCCCACGTGCTTCACGGCGGTGGCGGGGCTGCCGCCGACCGGGGCGAACGGAAGCAACGTGGTGGGCGAAGAGGCGAGTTCGACCAGGTACGTCCTGCCCGCGTGGGCGGGGATGCTGAACGTCGCGTCGCTTCCCGGTGCCGCCACCTTCGCACCGGTCCTGCCGTCGGCGACGGTCACCGCCTTGCCGGGCCACGGGTTCCGCATGGAGATCGGGTGATCGGTTCCGGCCACGATCGCCACTGTGCTCGGCGTGCCGTCGGTGATCTGCACGTCGACCTTCGTGCCGTGCTGGACGTACACGGTGCCCTCGCCGGTCCAGCCGGCGGGCCAGGCCGGCGCGATGCGCAGCAGCCCGTCATAGTCCTGCACGAGCGCTTCGCTCACCGTCGCCGCGACCACGCCCGCCTGCTCGACGTACGGTTCGCCGCCTTTGGACCCGCTGAGGCTGGCCAGTCCCGACGGATAGATCTGGTACGACTTGGTCGCCGCGAGCAGATCGGCCTTCACCTCGCTCGCAAGCCCGAGCCGGGCGGCCTGGAGCGAGTCGAAGTTCCAGTCGTTGGCGTTGACGTAGCTGCGCGCGGCGTACGTGCGCTTCGCCAGGTCGGTGAAGGCTCCGCTGTCACCGATCAGGTCGTACGGCCAGACCGCTTCGAGGCCGAGGTTCTCCGAGTTGTGCTTGGGCGCGGCCGGCTCCGCGGATGGGCCGATCATGTCCGCCCCGTCGGCGTCCGTGGAGGGAGGCAGCAGTTCGGTCTTCGTCGCGGTGTCGGTGCGCGGGAACGGCGGGATCTTCGGGATCGCGGCCTTGAGCTCGGCGACCAGACCACCGTCGACGCCCAGGGTCTGGGCCGCCTTCACCACGGCGGGGAAGAGCGCCTGCATCGCGACGATGTCGGTCGTCGGATCGTTGACGTTCCACTGCGTCTCATGGGCGTTGGCCCGGGTGTGCAGGTATCCGTCGGATCCCGTGGTCGCCGCGGAGAGCAGGAACCGGGCGGCGCCGCTCATCAACGGGTAGTTCGCCTTGAGCGTCGACCTGTCGTCGGTGGTCAGGTACTCCTGCCAGATCCACAGCGCGATCTCGGCGCCGCTGGTGATGGTGAGCGAGTTCCAGCTCGGGGCGATGGTCGAGTCGCACGAGGCGTTACTCGCGGCGGCGTCGCCCGCGTAGTACCCGTTGCCGTTGAACCGCATGGTCTCGGGAACGCAGAGGCCCTTCCTGCCCGGCATGTGGGCTGCGGTCCAGGCCGAGATCGCGGCGACGTTGCTCCGGTAGAGGCGGAAGACGGGGTCGTTGAGGAACGACTCGCCGGCCGACAGGTTCGCCTGGACCTGCATCCGCAGGTTCCAGAACCAGTACCCGGCCGGGTACCAGTCCTGCCGGTCCTGCGAGAAGTCGAAGAGGTCCGCCAGACCCGCCTGCGAACCGGGCAGTGGCCCGCCGCGCTCCGCCGCGGCGTCATAGAGGTAGAGGGTGCGCAGGTTCTCCACGTACTCTCCGGAACCGTCCGACGACGTGATCTTGATCAGCCCGGCGGTTCTCCAGTAGTCGTGCCACCATGCCAGATGGGCGCCGGTCAGCGCGGCGGCGGGCTTCGTGGTGTCGTGCCTGATCAGCGACTCGGCGGTGGCGAGCGCGTCGCCCCCGGTCCAGGCGGGCACCGCGACGATCACTCGGAAGGATCCGTCGGCGTGGGGGGTGAAGGACACCTGCGCGGTGCGGTCGTCCGGGTTCGACGCGGTGACGTCACGCCCACCGGCGCTCACCCCGGCGAGCGAGCCGAAGGTCCTGCCGGACGCGCCGGTCGCGGTGTCGTCCACCCAGGTCTCGGCGAGTGTCGCGACCTTACCGGACGCCCGCACCGACGGATTCCGGCCGCTCCACAGCTTCACCGCGGCGGTCTGCGTGCCGTTCGGGTCGGCGCCGGTGACGTCGACGACCAGCTGGGCGGTACGGGCGCGCACGTACGCGGTGAGGGACATCCCGCCGCCGGACTCGTGCAACATCCCGTCGTACGGGTCGAGGTACCCGGTGAAGTCCGGTGCGCCGGTCAGCTTCGCCAATCCGGGGATGACCAGCTGCCCCGGCGATTTGCGGTCGGGAAAGGTGTCGGAGCGGTTGAGCTGGGCGGTGAAGCCGTTCGCGGCCCAGACCGCGGCGCCCAAGGTCCCGTTTCCCACCGGCACGAACTGCGTGGGGTCGGTGTTGGCCCTGGTGAGGACGACGTCGGATCGGCGCACCACGTTCGCGGTGTCGACGGCGAAGGAACCATGGCGCCATGCCGTCGTCGGACCCGTCGCGGCCCGGGTCGGGGTCGGCATCGCCACGCCGGCGGCGGCGGCGATCAGCGAGAGCACCGCCAGGGCGCCGCGGAGCGGGCGTCTCGGTGGTGTGTCGCGTTCGGTCACCGTCCCGGAGGCCATCCGAGCGGGTGTCCGGCGACGTACGAAGTTCCATCTCGCCACTGTCGACCTCCACGGTCACGATCCGTCGGGCAGGCGCCACCGCACGCGCCGGTGCGGTTCCCGAGAGCGGGCCACCGCCCAGCCGGCAGGCGTCACCACGTAGACCGCGGTATTGATCGATGTCGGACGAAATGCGGGATCGGCAGGGGGTGGGTGGCGGCTCTCGGGACGAATTTCTCCGATTTTGAGCCTTGAATCAAGTCCTGGCGCACGATTGGCGGGCGATTCCGCCGACCATGGTTGCTAACCTGAGGGAGACATGCCGACGCCGAGGAGCCAGTGATCGATACCCCGCTGAACCTTCGAGAGGTGGGGCGGCTCCGGGTTCTCGAGGCGCTGCACCACGTGGGCCATACGAGCCGTTCGCAGCTCACCAGGCTCACCGGGCTGTCCAGGGCTACCGTTTCCTCGATCGTCAGCGACCTGCTGACCGCGGGCCTGATCAGGGAGGAGACCGACACGTCGGGTTCCCGGGACCGGCCGACGGGCCGGCCGGCGCAGCCCCTGACGCTCATCTCCTCCGCCGCCTACGCTGTCGCCGCCGACATCGGCCACCAGCACGTCCGGGTCGCCGTATGCGACCTTCACGGACACCCGATCTGGGACACCGTCGTGGCCAACGACACCGACCGGGCACCTCACGAGACCCTCGACCGCACCGCCGACCTGATCCAGCAAGCCCTCCGGGAGAAGGACATCCCCATCGGCGACGTCCTGGGGTTGGGGGTCGACATCGCCGCTCCGGTCCGCACCGCCGACGGAGCCCTGGAAGCGCGCGGCATCATGCCCGGTTGGGTGGGACTTCGGCCGGGTCGTGAGCTGGAGCAGCGGACCGGCCTGACCACCTGGGTCGCCAACAACGCCGACGCCGGCGCCCTCGCCGAGCGCCTGTACGGCGCCGGGCGCGGCACGGCCGACATGATCTACATCAGGCTCTCCACCGGCGTCGGCGCGGGCATCGTCAGCGGCGGTCGGCCGCTGACCGGCGCGGGGGGCCTGGCCGGCGAATTCGGCCACATCGCGGTCGACCCGCGCGGCCGTATCTGCCGATGCGGAAATCGCGGATGCCTGGAGACCGTGGCAGGCCCGGCCGCCGTCGCCGAGCTCCTGGAGCACAGCCGGGGCCACCGCGTCACCGTCCCCGATCTCCTGCGGCTGATCGACGAGGACGATCGGGGCGCCGTCCGCGCCCTGGAAGACGCGGCCGAACACGTCGGCCGTGTCCTGGCCGACCTCGTCACCCTGCTGAATCCCGAGTTCATCGTCGTCGGCGGTGAGCTCGCGGCCGTCGGTCCAAAGCTGTTCGAGCCGATGGAGCGGGCGATCCGGCGTTACGCCCTAGCGCCCGCCGCGGAGGCCGTCACCGTCGTACCGGGAGAACTCGGCGACCAGGCCGAGGTGCGCGGTGCCGCCGGGATGGTCCTCGCCCACGCCCCCCGGATACTCGCCGACCGGCTCGTCTCCGCGGAACGCGGCGGGGACCGTAACGATCCGGTCCGCGCCACCTGAGCGGGTCGCGGGGGCCGGCCCCGATCACGGAGGTTCCAGGCCGCCGTCGGGACGGCGGACCTGGGCCGCCCATCGCTCGTGGAGGAATCTGGTCGGCGGGTACCTGAGCGCCGCCTTCTCGTCGAGATCGACACCCCAGCCCGGAGCGTTCGATGGGTACAGGTGGCCGTCGCGGACGACCGGTGTCCCGGGGAAGACCTCATGGGTCGCGTCGTTGTAGTCGTGCGATTCCTGATAGCCGAAGGCGGGGGTCGAGATGTCGACCGCCATGTTGGCGGCGACGCCGACGGGGGAGATGTCGCCCGGGGAGTGGAACGCCGTACGCACGCCGAACAGCTCCGCCAGCGCGACGAGCTTGCGCGTCGGAGTCAACCCGCCGATGGCGGAGGTGTGCAGGCGCAGCAGGTCGACGCCGCCGTCGCGGATCAACCGCGCCGCGTCGGTCACCGCGCCGATCTGCTCGCCGACCGCGATCGGCACCGGAGAGGTGGCGCGTACCTCCGGGAGCCGGTCGTAGTACTCCGGGGCGACGACGTCTTCGAGGAACGACAGCCGATAGGGCTCCAACGCGCGGGCGAGCACCACGGCCTGCTTGGGAGTCAGCCGGCTGTGCACATCGTGCATGAGGTTCACGCGGTCGCCGAGGCGGTCGCGTGCCGCCGCGAACAGGCCGGGTGTCGCGCGCAGATAGCGTTCGGCGTCCCAGCCGTCCGGATGCGGCGACCGCGGATAACCTCCGGGGGTGCCCGGGGCTCCGTACGTGCCGAGGCCGGGGCCGCCGACCTGGAGCCGGACGTTGCGGTAGCCCTGGTCGATGAGCGCCTCGGCCTGTTCGAGGGTTTCGTCGATCGTCGCCCCGGCCGCGTGGGAGTAGACCTCGACGGCGGCTCGGCTGCGACCCCCGAGAAGTTCGTAGACGGGCATGCCGGCTCGTTTGCCGGCGATGTCCCACAGAGCCTGGTCGACTCCGGACAGGGCGTTGTTCAGCACCGGGCCGCCTCGCCAGTAGGACGAGTAGTGGATCAGCCGCGTGATGTCCTCGATGTCCGCCGGGTGCCGGCCGATGACGAGCGGGGCGAGATGATCGTCGACCGCCGCCGCCACGGCGGCGTACCGCTGCGTGAACGTCGCGCAGCCGAGTCCGTACAGACCCGGCTCGGAAGTGTCGACACGTACGACGACCAGCGGAGTGCCCTCCGGCGCGGTCACGATCGCGCGGACGGCGGTGACCCGCAGGCCGTCGCGGGCCGGCCACGGTGGCAGCGCCTGCGGCAGCCCGCCGGACGGGCCGAGCAGGCGGTCGGCGTCGTGCTTCGGCGCCGCCGTCACTTGGCCCGCCGTTCCGTACGGCGGCCGGCGGACCGCCCGGTTCCGATGACCTGGAGGTGGCCCATGGCGGACTGGCGGGTCTGGACGGTCACCGGCAGCACGACCAGCTCGGGTCCGGCCGCGCCGCCGGGCTCGCTGATCCGCTCGTGCAGCAGGCGCATGGCGCGTCCGCCCATCTCCCGCGACGGCAGCGATACCGCCGCAGCCGTCAGCGGCAGCACGTTGAACGGGCCGGCGGTGTCCATCCCGGCGAGGTCGACGTCGCCCGGGATCTCCCGGCCGAGTGCGATGAGGTCCTCCGCGGCGGTCGCCAGCGTGTAACCGTTGGCGCACAGCAGCACCGTCGGCGGCTGCGGCCCCTCGAGCAGCTCGGCGAGGAGCGTACGGCGCGTCTCATCGGACTGGCCGTGGTAGCGGCGCAGCACCGTCAGATCCTGCCGGACCGGGATGTCATGCTCGCGCAGTGCCTGGATGTGTCCGGCGAGACGGTCGCGGACGCTGGTGACGTCGGTCTCGTCCCACAGCGTGGCGATGGTCCGGTGGCCGGCGTCGATCAGGGCGGTCGTCAGGTCGCGGCCTGCGGCGAAGTTGTCGGCGACCACGGCGTCGTTGGCCAGGTCGAGGCGATAGCGGTCGACCATGACCAGCGGTACGCCGCGTCGGCGTACCTCGGCGTAGGGGGACAGGACGTCGGTGCCGTCGGCGGGGTAGACGATGATCCCGTGGACCTGGTGGTCCAGCGCCTGAAGCAGGGCCTTCTCCTCGCGGCCGGGGTCGCCTTCGCTGTGGGAGAGGAAGAGTCGGTAGCCGAGCTCGGCGCAGACCTCCTCGATGCCCGCCAGGATCTGGCCGACGTGCGGGCCCTGAAACTGCAGCACACACGCGATCGTGCGGTCCGCCGCGTCGGCGGCCGGCTCCGGCGGGCGCTCGGCGACGAAGGTGCCCTGGCCTCTGCGGCGCACGACGTGCCCCTCGGCGGCGAGCTCGTTGAGGGCCCGCACGGCCGTCGCGTGGCTGACGTTGAAGCGCTCGCAGATCTCCCGCTGGGTCACGAACGGGCGCCCCGGGGCATACTCACCGGCTGCGATCGCCGCCAGCAGGTCTCGCTTGACCTGCTGATACAGGGGGCCGTCGGCGTTGCTGGTTGACGTCAATCGATCTCCTTGCCCGGGCGCACCGCGATATCGGACCCGCGCGGCTATGAAACCGACTTTAGCATGTCAAAAGAGGCGGTACCCCTCGTAGACGCTGGTTAACTTTGAGCTATTGACATGTTAAATCTTGCGCACCTATGGTCAACGCACTCGATCCGAGATCGGCCTGGCCAGCGAGGGACTTTCGGGGCGACCTTCGTACGGCAGTGATGCAAGGAGGACGCGTGGGCACAGGGCTGCGTACAAGCAGAAGACGAGTCGTACACGCGGTCGCGGCGGTCGCGACGCTGCTGGCGGCCACCGCCGGCTGCGGCGGTGGCGGCGGCACCGGCGGCGGCAAGACGTTGACGATGTGGACGTTCAAGCAGACTCACGTCAAGGCACTGGAGGCCGCCGCCGCGGGCTTCAAGGCGAATACCGGCATCACGGTCAAGATCACCGCGTACACGCCGGACGACACGTTCACCAGCAAGGTGCAGAGCGCGGCGGCCGCCCACAACCTCGCGGACGTGCTGGAAGTGCATGCTGCCGGTGAGGACCGCGTCTTCGGCGCCGCCGGAATCCTGACCGACCTCGCGCCGAGCGTGGACGCCGGCTGGAAGGGCCAGTACCTCAACGGCACGGCCGACGCCGGTCTCATCACCGACTCGGTCTATCAGGCCTCCCAGAAGCCGAAGTCGCCCTGGAAGGGCATCAAGAAGGGCCAGGTGTTCGACGTCCCGTTCACTGCGGGCACGTTCGGGATCGTCTTTGCCAACAAGAGCAAGCTGCGAGCGGCCGGGATCGATCCGACGAAGCCGCCGAAGACCTGGGAGGAGCTGATCTCCTGGATCAAGGCGACCCACGACAAGGACCCGGCCGCCGGCGGAATCACCCTGGGCCTGAAGTCCACCTCCACCGGATTCGACTGGGCACTGCAGCCGCTCACCTACGCCTATTTGGGCAAGCCCGCGTACCAGGCGCTGTTCGGCCAGGACCGCTCCAAGGCGTGGGGGAGTCCGAACGGGCAGCGCGCGCTCACCTTGTACGACGAGATCACGCCGTACTGGACGGCCGGCAGCCAGACACTCGGGATCGATGACGCCGACCAGGCCTTCGCCCAGGGCAAGTCGGCCTTCGACATCGGCGGCACCTTCACCCTGGCCTCGATCAAGCAGGACGGCATGGACCCCGGCAACATCGTGTCCTTCGGGCTGCCCGCCGCGCAGGACAGCACGGTGAAGGATTTCAAGCTCGCCCCCATCGCGCTGACCGGCCTGGGGATCTCCGCGCAGAGCAAGAACCAGAAGGCCGCGCTGCAGTGGGTCAGGTATCTGGCCGGCAAGGAGCAGGCCGGGGCGTTCGCGCAGGCCTCGCTCGACCTGCCCGCCACGGACCTGGGAGCCGACGCGAGCAGGCTCGTCGGCAAGGATCTGAGCTCGCTGGAGGCCGTGTTCGGCACCGGTGACAACGCCTACGACGCGAGTGACAGCACCTTCTCGAGCTCGTCCTGGGACATCGAGAAGGCCGGCGACCTGCTGGTCAAGATGTCACCGCTGAAGGAACTCAGCCCGGCCACGCTCAACACCCAACTGGGCACGTACGCCGCCAGCACGTGGAAGTGACACTGTGACGCCGCGCAAGACCTCCGGCGGAAACCGGCCGGCCTCGTCCGCCGCCCTCATCCGGGGGCGCCGCGTACGGGAAGCCGTCACCGGCTACGCGTTCGTGCTGCCGGCCCTGGCCCTGTTCGCCCTCATGGGCGTCTACACGGTCGGCTACGGCCTCGCGCTCAGCTTCGCCCGCTGGAACGGATTCAGCCCGACCTGGACCTGGGTCGGCTTCGGCAACTACCTCGACCTGCTCTACCGCGATCCCGCCCATGCCCCGGCGGTCCACAGCGCCGCGGTCCACACCCTCGTCGTGGTCATCGCGGTACCGCTGCTGACGGTCGCCGTCGGTTTCTCGCTGGCGGTCGCGCTCAACCGCATCACGTTCCTGCGATCGGCGTTCCGCACCGTCTTCTTCCTGCCCTACGTCACGACCGGCATCGCGGTGTACTACGCCTGGACGTACGTGCTGCAGCCGGACGGGTCGCTCAACTACATCCTCAGGCACCTGGGGCTGGGCACCCTTTCACAGCCCCAGGGATTCCTCGGAAACCCGACGACGGCCCTGCCCACCCTGATCGTGGTGATGTCGTGGGGGGCGATCCCGGTCGCGATGCTCCTGTACCTGACCGGCCTGCAGGCGATCGACCCCTCGATCATCGACGCGGCGCACACGGACGGTGCCGGGAACCTCCGCACCGCGACGGCGATCATCTGGCCACTGCTGCGTCCCATCACGGCGGCAGTGGTGATGCTCAACATGCGCGACGCGCTGCAGGGCTTCCAGATCTTCCTCGTCATGACCTTCGGCGGGCCCGGCGGGCACACCAACGTGCTGGGTCTGGAGACGTACAAACTCGCCTTCTTCTCCAACCTGACCCCCACGCTCGGCCTGTCCAGTGCCTTGGGCTGGATGCTGTTCGTCGCGGCCCTGTTGCTGGCGGGGATCAATGTTCGCGTACTACGGAGGCGCACATGACCGCCCCCACCCTCTCCGCCGACCGGACCGCTCCCTCGGCCGACGCGGTCCGGACCTCGTCCACCCGCCGCGGTGTGCGCTTCTCCGCTCGGACGGTGACGTACCTGCTGTTGCTGGTGTACGCGGTCGTCAGCGTGTACCCGTTCCTCTGGATGGCCTCCGCGGCGTTCAAGAACGGCAAGGAGATCCGCCTCAGCGGCCATCTGGTCCCGCACCACCCGTCGCTGTCGACGCTCGGCCACACCTGGACCGAGCTGCACTTCCTCCGGTACTTCGGCAACAGCCTGGAGGTGACCGCCTTCACCACGATCGGGGTGCTGGTGATCTACTCCCTGGCCGGCTACGCCTTCGGCGTGCTGCGATTTCCCGGCCGCAGAGCCCTCTACGGCCTCTTCATCGCGCTGTTGTTCGTGCCCGGCGTCACCGTGCAGTTGCCGATCGTCCTCCTGCAGAGCAAGCTCGGCCTGCTCGGCACCCACCTCGGGATCATCCTGCCGTTCATCAACGGTACGGCGCCGCTGTCGATCCTCCTGCTGACCAACAGCTTCCGCGGTGTGCCGCGGGAACTGAGGGAGTCGGCGCGGTGCGACGGCGCGGGGGAGTTGCGCACGTTCTGGTCGATCTACCTGCCGTGCTGCCGGCCGGCGCTGATCACCATCGCGGTGCTGACAGCGATCCCCACCTGGAACGAGTACGTCCTGACCCGCGTCTCCCTCAACAACCCGTCCACCTACACCTTGCCGATCGCCCTGCAGAGTCTGAATTCGACCACGTCTCCGCAGCAGAACGTGCTCATGGCCGCGTCACTGATCATCGTGGTGCCGGTCATCATCCTCTTCGTCCTGCTCCAGCGGTACTTCGTCAACGGGCTGCAGGGCGCGGTGAAGGGGTGAATCCCGCGCGTCGGGGCGGTTCTCAATCGGGGAGAGAGTCCAGTTGAAGATCTTGGTAACCGGTGCCGCCGGAATGCTCGGGCGCGAGGTGGTGGTCCGGCTGGTCGCCGACGGGCACAGCGTCCGTGCGCACGACCGCGTGGCGGTGACGGATCAGGCCGAGGAGGCCGACGAGGTGATCGTCGGCGACCTGCGGGACGACGCGCATCTAGCGGAGGTGTTGAGCGGGGTGGACGCCGTGGTCCACGCCGCGGCGCTGCCATCGCCGTTGAGCGACACGGAAGACCGCGTCTTCACCAACAACGTCGAGTCGGCCTACCACGTGCTCGATGCGGCCGGCCGTTCCAGGATCGGCCGGATCGTCAACGTCTCCAGCCTGTCCGCGATCGGGCTGGCGTGGGCGCGGCGTCCCGTCTCGCCGGAGTCCGCGCCGGTCACCGAGGCCCATCAGTACGTCGGCGAAGACGTCTACGGCCTGTCCAAATACGTGGGTGAGCTCATTGCCGCGACGGTGAGCCGGCGCTGGGGGACCACGGTGGCGAGCCTGCGTTTCCCTTTTCTGGGTACGGGCGAGCGGCTTCGGCATCACCTCGCGCGGGTGCACGCCGATCCCGGCGCCGACGCCGCCACGCTCTGGGGCTGGCTGGACACCCGCGACGCGGCCGGTGCGGTGGCCGCGGCGCTGACCCGCCCGTTGCACGGTCATGTCCTGATCAACGTCGCCGCTCCGGACACCACCGCGCTCGTCCCGACCGCCGAACTGCTGCGCCGCTACCACCCGGCCACGCGGGTCGACGCCCCGCTCGACGGTTTCGAGGTTCCCTTCTCCACCCGGCGCAGCCGTGAACTGCTCGGCTTCACACCGGTCCACGCCTGGCGTACGACGAAAGGCACAGCATGACCCCATCCACCGACAAGACGGCGCTCGTGGTGCGAGGCGGCTGGGACGGCCACTTCCCCGTCGAGGCGAGCGACCGGTACGCGAAGGTACTCGAGCGAGAGGGATACGACGTGACAACGTCCGAGACCCTCGACAGCTATCTCGACGCCGACCTGCTGCGGAACACCGACCTGATCGTCCAGTGCTGGACGATGGGCACGATCACCGGCGAGCAGGTCGCCGGGCTGTCCGCCGCGGTCCGCGCCGGCACCGGATTCGCCGGCTGGCACGGGGGCGTCATCGACGCCTTCCGTGACTCGACCGCCTACCAGCTCATCACCGGCGGGCAGTTCGTTCACCATCCGAGGGGTTTCGTCGAATACGAGGTGCGCCCGGTTCCGGGGAAGGAGGAGCACCCCGTCACCGCCGGACTCGAAGCCTTCACGGTGTGCACCGAGCAGTACTACGTCCATACCGATCCCACGATCGACGTGCTCGCGGTCACCGACTTCGTCGACGACCCGGACCTGCCCGGCGCGGCGGGCACCACGGTGCCGGTCGCCTGGACCAGGCGGTGGGGAGCGGGGCGGGTATTCGTCACCACGCTCGGCCACGCGCCGGCCGATCTCGAGGTGCGGCAGACCCACGCGATGGTCACCAGGGGGCTGACGTGGGCGACTCGCTGAGGCTGGGGCTGGTCGGAGTCGGCCAGATCAGCGGTGCGTACCTGAAGACGCTGCCGCGCCTGACCAACGTCACGCTGACGACGGTCGCCGATCTCGACGGTTCCCGTGCCGCGGCCGTGGCCGCGCGGCTGCCCGACGTCCGGGCTGTCACCCCGGAAGAGCTCTACGCGGCGGACGACGTCGATCTCGTCCTCAACCTGACGATCCCGCGGGCGCACGCAGAGGTCGCCCACGCGGCGATCGCCGCGGGCAAGCATGTCTACGGCGAGAAGCCCCTGGCCGCGACCACCGAGGAGGCACGCACGATCCTCACGGCCGCGGCCGAGGCGGGCGTCGCCGTCGGCTGCGCGCCCGACACGGTGCTGGGCACCGGCGTCCAGACCGCGCGGGCGAGCCTCGACGCCGGCGACATAGGCAGAGCCGTCGCGGCGACCGCCTTCATGGTCACTCCCGGGCACGAACGCTGGCATCCCGCCCCGGAGTTCTACTACGAGCCGGGCGGCGGTCCTCTCCTGGACATGGGGCCGTACTACCTCACGGCGCTGGTCAGCCTGCTCGGCCCGGTACGGCGGGTCGTCGGCATGTCCGCCACCCCGCGTGCGACGCGCGTCATCGGCAGCGGACCCCGCGAGGGCACCCGCTTTCCCGTCCAGGTGGCCACCCACGTCACCGGTGTCCTCGAGCACGACGACGGCGTCCTGTCGACGCTGATGATGAGCTTCGACGTCTGGGGCGCGCAGCTGCCGCGGATCGAGGTCTACGGCACCGGGGGAAGCCTGTCGGTGCCCGACCCGAACGGCTTCGACGGTACGGTGCGGATCTTCGAGGCGGGCCGGTCGGAATGGACCGACGTACCCGAGAACGGCGGCTACCGCGGCGCGGCCCGCGGCTACGGCCTGGCCGACATGGCGCGTGCCATCGCCGAGGGCACCCCCCACCGGGCCAACGGCGAGCTCGCCTACCACGTCCTCGACGTCATCGAGTCGCTCCTCGCATCGGCCGACGCCGGTGCCGCCGTCGAGGTGGGCAGCACGTGCGCCCGCCCGGCGCCGGTCGCCGCAGGTGTCCGTCCCGAACAGGCGTGAGGGGAATATCGTGAAACCTCCACTGAGAGTCGGCATGGTCGGGTACGCCTTCATGGGCGCGGCGCACTCTCATGCCTGGCGCACCGCCGGCCGCTTCTTCGATCTTCCCGCCGCCGTCGAGATGACCGCTCTCTGCGGCAGGTCCGAGGAACGCGTGCGCGCCGCGGCGGAGCGCTACGGCTGGGCGTCCTACGAGACCGACTGGCGGGCGCTCGTGGCCCGCGAGGACATCGACGTCGTGGACATCTGCACCCCCGGCGACAGTCACGCCCCGATCGCCATCGCCGCCCTGGAAGCGGGCAAGCACGTCCTCTGCGAGAAGCCGCTCGCCAACACGGTGGCCGAAGCGGAGGCGATGGCGGCCGCGGCCGAGAACGCCACCGGGAGCTCGATGGTCGGGTTCAACTATCGGCGGGTCCCCGCCCTGGCGCTGGCGCGGCGGCTGATCGCCGCCGGGCGACTCGGCGACATCCGCCAGGTGCGCACCCAGTACCTCCAGGACTGGCTGGTCGACCCGGACTTCCCGCTCGTCTGGCGGCTGCGCGAGGAGCATGCGGGCTCCGGGGCGCTGGGCGATCTGGGCGCGCACAGCATCGACCTCGCCCAGTACCTCACCGGCCGGCCCATCACCAGCGTCGGCGCGTTGCTGACGACGTTCGTCGCCGAGCGTCCGCTGCCGGCCGGGTCGAGCGGGCTGTCGGCGACGGGCGGCGCCGGACGCGGCGAGGTCACCGTGGACGACGCGGCGCTGTTCACGGCGCGTTTCGGCGGCGGTGTGGTCGGCGTGTTCGAGGCGACGCGCTTCGCGGGCGGCCGTAAGAACGCCATGCGGATCGAGGTCAACGGATCCACCGGAAGCATCGCCTTCGACGTCGAGTCGATGAACGAGCTGGCGTTCTACGACGGTACCGAGGACGCCGGCACCGCCGGGTTCCGGCGCGTCCTGGTGACCGAGCCCACCCACCCGTACATGGACGCCTGGTGGCCTCCCGGCCACCTCATCGGCTACGAGCACACCTTCACCCATCAGGTCCGGGACTTCGTGACGGCGGTCGCCACCGGAACCGATCCGCGGCCGTCGTTCGCCGACGGCCTCCAGGTGCAGCGCGTCCTCGCGGCCGTCAAGGCGAGCGCGGAGGCATCCGGCGTTCACACCCCCGTCACCGAGTCCCGCTGACGCACCTCAGGAGGCTGCCATGCCCCGACCGATCACCCTGTTCACCGGTCAGTTCGCCGATCTGCCGTTCGCCGAAGTCTGCCGGCTCGCCGCCCAGTGGGGGTATGACGGGCTGGAGATCGCCTGCTGGGGCGACCACTTCGACGTCGAAGCGGCACTTCGCGACGACGAGTACATCTCCCGGCTACGGGAGACCCTCGACCGGCACGGCCTGCGTGTCTGGACGATATCCTGCCATCTCACGAGCCAGGCGGTGTGCGACTCGATCATCGACGAGCGCCACCGGCGCATCCTGCCCGATCGCGTGTGGGGCGACGGGCGGCCGGAAGGCGTGCGGCAGCGCGCAGCCGAGGAGATCAAGAACACCGCCCGCGCCGCGGCCCGGCTCGGGGTGCGTACCGTCGTTGGATTCACCGGTTCGTCGATCTGGCACACGGTGGCGATGTTCCCGCCGGTGCCCGCCGAGATGGTCGAGCGCGGATTCGCCGACTTCGCCGAGCGCTGGAACCCGATCCTCGACGTCTTCGACGAGGTCGGCGTCCGCTACGCGCACGAGGTGCACCCTGGCGAGATCGCCTACGACTACTGGACCACCGTACGCGCGCTCGACGCGGTCGGCCGCCGGCCGGCGTTCGGCCTGAACTTCGACCCCAGCCACTTCGTGTGGCAGGACCTGGACCCCGTCGGCTTCCTCTACGACTTCCGTGACCGCGTCTACCACGTCGACTGCAAGGAGTCCGTGAAACGGTTCGACGGGCGCAACGGACGCCTCGCCTCCCATCTGCCCTGGGGCGACCCCCGCCGCGGCTGGGACTTCGTCTCCACCGGCCACGGCGACGTCCCGTGGGAGGCCTGTTTCCGCATGCTCAACAGCATCGGCTACGACGGCCCGATCTCCGTCGAATGGGAGGACGCGGGCATGGACCGCCTGGTCGGGGCCGCCGACGCCCTCGCCTACGTTCGCGCACTCACCGCGATCGAGCCTCCTGCCGCATCGTTCGACGCCGCGTTCAGCTCCGCCACGTGATCGGCTCGTGCCAGGCGCCCCGGGATCAGTGACCTTCGAGCTCCCGGGGCGCGACCGCGACACAGGTGGGCGTGGACACCGGGTAGTGCGCCGCGAGTGACGGCGCGCCGCTCGCCGGGTCGACGGTGAACGCGGTCACGAGATCGCTGTTCTGGTTGGCCACATAGAGCCACCGTCCGGCCAGCGCGAACTGCCGTGGCCACGCTCCACCGCTCGGCCACTCGCCCACCGGGCGCAGGCCGTCCGGCTTCGTGGCGAACACGCTGATCCGGTCGGTGCCCCGGTTCGCCAGGTACAGGAAACGACCGTCGTCCGACAGGCCGAGATGCGAGGGGAGGTTGCCGTCGGCCGCGGCGATCGTCGCGGGCACGGTGCCGATGACACGCGGGCCGTCCGCCGTCTCACTCAGAGTGATCAGCGCCGACGCCAGTTCGCCCACCACGTACGCGCACGGCAGCGACGGGTGGTGGATCAGCTGGCGTGGTCCGAACCCCGGCGGCAGCGACAGGCACCCGACCTGTTCGAGCCGGTCGGCGGCCGACAGCCGGTAGGTGCGGACCTCGTCGGTGCCCAGATCCACCGCGCTCACCGAGTCGCCGGCCCGATGCGGCACGGCCATGTGCACGTGCGGGGCCTCCTGGCGCTCCAGGTCCGGTCCGTGACCGCGGTGGCGCACCAGGTCCACCCGCTCGACCAGCCGGCCCGCGTCGTTCAGTCCGAAGACGGCGAGGCTGCCCCCGCCGTAGTTGGCGCACAACAGGAACCGCCGGTCCGGCGTCAGCGCCAGATGACACGGCGTCGCGCCGCCGCTCGGCAGGACGCCCATCGGCCGCAACCGGCCGTCCGGCTCGGCGCGCAGCGCGGTGACCGCGCCCTCGGTGAGCTCGTTGGCGGCGTAGAGCACGGGCAGAGTGGGATGCCATACCAGGTAGGACGGCGCCGGCACGGCGACCGAGCCCGTCGGCTCGAGAGTCCCGTCCCGGGGGTCCTGCCAGAACGTCGTGATGCCGATCCCGCGCCCGCCGGCCTCCTTCGTGTACGAGCCGACGCACACCAGCCGGCCGGTACGGGATCGAGTGTGGTGCGGCAACGGCTCCGTCCTCTTCATCGGCGGCATTCGTAGATCGTCGCAGACGACACCGGGCGATCTGCCGGGCGACCCGCCTTCCCGTAGGAGAGGGGACTCGCCGGCCCCGGATGGGAGAATCGGAGGAGTGCGGGTTCGGACCGGTGTCAGGGTCGAGGGCGTCGTGCAGGGGGTCGGGTTCCGGCCGTTCGTGCACGGTCTGGCCACGACTCTCGGTCTGGCCGGGCTCGTGGGAAACGACGCGGGCGGCGTGTTCATCGAGGTCGAGGGGGAGGACGACGCCGTCGATCGGTTCCTTCGCGGGCTGCGCGCCCCGCCGCCGCTGGCCGTGATCGAGCGGATCACGACCCGGCCGCTCCCGGCGGAGGGCGGCGGCGGATTCGCGATCGTCGGGAGCGACACGGGCGGCCGGCGCAGCGCGCTGGTGTCCTTCGACTCCGCGACCTGCCCCGCGTGCCTGCGGGAGCTGCGGGACCCCGCGGACCGGCGCCACGGCTACCCGTTCGTCAACTGCACCGGCTGCGGGCCGCGGTTCACGATCGTGACGGACGTGCCGTACGACCGGCCGAACACCACGATGGCCGGGTTCGCCATGTGCGCCGACTGCGCCGCCGAGTACCACGACCCGGCCGACCGCCGGTTCCACGCCCAGCCGGTGTGCTGCCCGGCCTGCGGGCCGCGGCTCGTCCTGCGGGACCGCGAGGGGCGCGAGCGGGCGGGCGATCCGATCGAGGAGGCACACGGGCTGCTCCGGCGCGGCGGGATCGTCGCGGTGAAGGGCCTGGGCGGCTACCACCTCGCCGCCACGGCCGCGGACCGGACCGCGGTCGCGGCCCTGCGGGCCCGCAAGCACCGGGAGGACAAGCCGTTCGCGGTGATGGCCCCCGACCTGCCGTCGGTGCGCCTCCTCGCGGACCTGGAGCCCGCCGAGGAGACGTTGCTGACGAGCGCCGCCCGGCCGATCGTGCTGCTGCGGCGGAGGGCCGGCGCGCCGCTGGCCGAGGCCGTCGCTCCCGGCAACCGGTCGATCGGCGTGATGTTGCCGTACACGCCGCTGCATCACCTGCTGGTGTCGGAGCCGTTGGTGCTGACGAGCGGGAACGTCTCCGACGAGCCGATCGCCTACCGTGACGAGGACGCCCTCACCCGCCTGCGGGACATCGCCGACGCCTTTCTGACCCACGACCGGCCGATCCACGTGCGCACCGACGACTCGGTGGTCCGGGTCTTCCGGGGGAGGGAACTGCCGGTGCGCCGGTCCCGCGGCTACGTGCCGCGGCCGCTGCCGGTGCCCGCGGGCGGTCCGGCGGTGCTGGCCTGCGGGGCGGAGCTGAAGAACACCTTCTGCCTCGCCGAGGGCGGGCGCGCCTTCGTCTCGCACCACATCGGCGACCTCGAGAACTATGAGACGCTGCGAGCGTTCCGCGAGGGCGTCGGGCACTTCGAGCGCCTCTTCGACATCGCGCCCGCCGTGCTCGCACACGATCTGCACCCGGAGTACCTGTCCACCAAGTACGCCGTGGAACGGGCCGAGGAGCGGGAACTGCCGCTGATCGGTGTGCAGCACCACCACGCGCACATCGCCGCCTGCCTGGCCGACAACGAGCACCCTGGACCGGTGATCGGGGTCGCCTTCGACGGCACCGGGTACGGCGCGGACGGCACGCTGTGGGGCGGGGAGTTCCTCCTCGCCGACCTGACCGGTTTCCAGCGGGCCGGGCACCTGCGGCCGGTGCCGCTGCCGGGCGGCGCGACGGCGATCAGGGAGCCGTGGCGGATGGCCGCCGCGTACGGCGTGCCGGCCACGCTGGACGTCGCCCGGCGCAACGCCGCCACGTGGGATCAGGTCGTCGCGGTCGGCCGGGCCGGCCTGGGCGCGCCGCCGACGTCCAGCGTGGGCCGGCTCTTCGACGCGGTCGCCGCCGTGCTCGGCGTGCGCGATCGGATCAACTACGAGGGCCAGGCCGCCGTCGAACTCGAGCAGCGCGCCGACCCACGGGAGCGCTCGGCCTACCCGGTCCGGCTCGACGACGCCGGAGACGGCGGTCCGTCGTTCGTCGTGCCGGGGGCCGAACTCGTCCAGGCGGTCGTCGACGACCTGCTCGCCGGCACGCTCGTCCCGGCCATCGCCGGGCGGTTCCACAACGCGGTCGGCGACCTGGTGGTGGCCGGAGCCGTACGGCTGCGTGAGGCGACCGGCCTGACCACGGTCGCCCTGTCCGGCGGGGTGTTCCAGAACCTTCTGCTGCTGGAGCGCGCGGTCACCGGCCTGGAGGCCGCGGGCTTCGCCGTGCTGGTCCACCACCGTGTGCCGCCGAACGACGGCGGCATCAGCCTCGGTCAGGCCGCGGTCGCCCTCGCCCGCGAAATCACTCCAGCGTAGGTCGCGTCAGCGCAGACGGAGGGCGAGGAAGAAGTCGACGCGGTCCTCCAGGCGGGCGAGGTCGCGGCCGGTGAGCTCCTCGACGCGCTGGATGCGGTAGCGGACCGAGTTGACGTGCAGGTGCAACCGGGCGGCGCACCTGGTCCAGGAGCCCGACATCTGCAGGAAGGTCTCCAAGGTGGGGATCAGGTCGGCGTGGTGGGCCTCGTCGTAGGCGTGCAGCGGTCCGAGCAGGCGGTCGCGGAACGTGATGCGGGCGTCGTCGGGGACGCTCGCGAGCAGCAGCGCGTGCGTGGCCAGCGCGTCCGGGCCGACGACGCGGACCGGGCCGGTGCCGTCGGCGGCCAGCCTGCGGGCGTGGCGGGCCTCGGTGACGGCGCCGCGCAGCCCCTCCACGGTGGCCGGCTCGCCGACGCCGACCGCGATGCCCCCGCCGGTGAGGCCCGGGGCCAGGACCGAGAGGGCCCGCCGGACCTGCGCGGCGAGGTCGTGGTCGGGCCCGGCGGCCGGGACCAGGGCGACGACCTCGTCCTCGAGCAGGCCCACGGCGGACCCGGCGGGCAGGATCTCGCGGAACAGCCGGTGCAGCTCGGCCGGGCGCACCGTGTCCCGGGTGCCCGCGACGACGGCGACGAGCGTGGCGGCGGTGTCCAGCCCGGCGAGTTCGAGCCGGGGGAGGATCTCGGCGGCGGGGGCGCCGGCCAGGACGAGGCGGACCAGCTCCCGGGCCAGCCGGCTGGCGGCGTTCGAGCGTTCGCCGGAGCGGGTCCGTTCGATGGCGACGATGGCGGTCAGTTCGGCGGCCAGGGCCCGGCGCTCGGCGGGCCATTCGGTGCAGTCGCCCTCGCAGACGAGGATCCAGTCGGCGACCCGCGCGGTGCCGTCCGGGGACACGGCGAAAATCGAGAGGCCGGGGCCGGGCAGCACGGCCGGCAGCCGGGGCGCCGTGAGGAAGCCGCGGGTCAGGTCGGCGGGGGACAGCGAGCCCGGCAGCTCACCGGGGCCGGCGATCAGCCGGCCGGGCGGCGCCAGCACCCAGCACCGCATGCCGAGGTCGCGGCCGACCAGGTCGAGGAGGGGGCCGAGGCCGGCGCCCTCGGTGACGCCCGCCACCAGGGTGCGGTGGCGGCCCAGCACGGCGGTCAGGTCGGCGGCGCGGGCGGTGGACAGGCGCCGCATGACCTGTTCGGTCACGCTGGCGAAGGCGACGTCCTCCGGCACGCGGAACAGCGGCAGGCCGTGCCGGTCGCAGGCCTCGACGAGGTCGGCGGGGATGGTGGCGGCCTCGGCGTCCCAGGCGGCGAGCGCGGAGACCCGGGCCCGGGTCAGGGCCCGGACGAAGATCTCGGTGTCGGCGGGCCGCGTGCGCCACACGAGCCCGGACAGGACCAGCTCGCCGCCGCGCAGGTAGCGGCCGGGGTCCTTCAGGTCGGTCGTGACCACCCAGCGGATCGTCCGGTCCAGCTCGTCGTGCCCGGTGATCAGTTCCAGCCGCAGATCCGGGATGGCCAGCAAGGTTCGCAGCCGCACGACCCGGCTCCCTTCATCGTCGATCGCTGGGCACCCGGCGGGAACGCCGGCGGCCGAGACTGGAGGAACCTACAGAAGACCATGAAACCGGACGATTCTGCTTCGGAGGTCCTGCGTCTCGACCTACCCAGACCGCGGTGTGTGTACTGGCCGGAACGGGAGAGGAGACATGGTGGGAGCGGAGCGATGGATCCCCCGGGAGGCGGACCTGCTGACCTGCTGCGCCTCCCGCCGTTGGGCCCGTACGGTCGCGGCCGGACGGCACGGCGATCCGGCCGCGCTGCGCGCCGCCTCCGCCCGTGCCCTGGCCGAGCTGGACTGGGAGGACGTCATGGAGGCACTGGCCGCCCACCCCCGGATCGGGGACCGCGTGGCCGGGTCCGGGCAGGAGGCCCGGTGGTCCCGCGACGAGCAGTCCGGGATGGACACCGCGGCCGAGGACGTCCGGCGGGCACTGGCCGAAGGCAACCTCGCGTACGAGAAGCGCTTCGGCCACGTCTTCCTGGCCTGCGCCACCGGGTGCCGCGCCGCCGAACTGCTCGCCGCCCTGCGGGCCCGCCTGGGCAACGACATCGGGACCGAACGCCGGGTCGTCCGCGCCGAACTGTCGAAGATCGTCGATCTCCGCCTCGCCAGGTTGGTCACGGAAGAAGGGCGCTGAGGGATGTCCCTGTCCACTCACGTACTCGACGCCCAGGTCGGACGGCCGGCCGCGGGCGTGCCGGTGCGGCTGGAGAGCCGCGCGCCCGACGGGTCCTGGCAGCCGGTGGCCGCGGGCCGTACGGACGCCGACGGCCGGCTCGGGGACTGGCCGGCCCCGGGCGCGGGCGTCCACCGGCTGATCTTCGAGACCGAGGAGATCTCCGCGTTCTATCCCGAGGTGACGGTGGCGTTCCGGATCACCGAGCCTGAGCGGCACCACCACATCCCTCTCCTGCTCAGCCCGTTCGCCTACTCCACGTACCGGGGGAGCTGACGATGCTGCTGGGCCCGAACCGGTACGGCAAGGCCGAGACCCGCGTCGTGCGGATCACCAGGGACGGCGATCTGCACGGCATCAAGGACTGCAACGTCGGCGTCGCCCTGTCCGGCGACATGGCGGCGGCCCACCTGGCCGGCGACAACGCGGCGGTGCTGCCGACGGACAGCCAGAAGAACACCGTCTTCGCCTTCGCCCGCAAGTACGGCATCGCCGAGATCGAGGAGTTCGCGCTGCTGCTGGCGCGGCACTTCGTCGACTCGCGGCCGAGCGTCCACCGCGCGCGGGTCGCGGTCGAGGAGTACTTCTGGGACCGGATCCCGGGCGAGGACGGCACCGCCGGTACGGGACACTCCTTCGTCCGCTCCGGCCGCGAGACCCGCACCTGCGTCGTCCACTACGACGGACCGTCGCGGCGGGTCACGGTCGTGTCCGGCCTGACGGGGCTGACCGTCCTGAACTCCACCGGCTCGGAGTTCCACGGCTTCGCCGAGGACGAGTTCACGACGCTCGCGCCGACGCGCGACCGCGTCCTCGCCACCGAGGTCCGCGCCGCGTGGCGGCACCGAGCCGAGCACGACGGGTACGCCGCGTCGTACGCGCGGGCGCGCCGGGCGCTGCTGGCGGCCTTCGCCGGGACGCACAGCCTTTCTCTGCAGCAGACGCTGTACGCGATGGGCTGCCGGGTACTGGAGGAGTGCGGGGAGATCTGCGAGATCCGCCTGTCGATGCCGAACAAGCACCACTTCACGGTCGACCTGGCGCCTTTCGGCCTCGACAACCCGCAGGAGGTGTTCTTCGCCGCCGACCGCCCGTACGGCCTGATCGAGGGCGCGGTCCTCGCCGAGGACGCCCCCGACACCGGATTCGCCTGGGAGTAGCGGATGGACTTCCTACACCCCACGACCTGGGAAGAGGCGCTCGCCGCCAAGGCCGAGCACCCGGACGCCCTGCCGATCCAGGGCGGCACCGACGTCATGGTCGAGCTGAACTTCGACCTGCGCCGCCCGCCGGCGCTGCTGGACCTGGGACCGGTCCGCGAGCTCGCCCGCTGGGAGACGCTGCCCGACGGGACCGTCCGCGTCGGGGCGGGGGTGTCGTACGCCCGGCTGATCACCGAGCTGGGCGACCGGCTGCCCGGCCTGGCCCAGGCGGCCCGTACGGTGGGCTCCCCGCAGATCCGGACGCGGGGCACGGCCGGCGGCAACCTCGGCGCGGCCTCGCCGGCCGGTGACGCGCATCCGCCGCTGCTGGCGACGGACGCGGTCTACGAGGTCGAGTCGGCGGCGCGCGGCGTCCGGCTGATCCCGGCCACCGAGTTCTACCTCGGCGTGAAGCGCAACGCGCTCGAGCCCGACGAGCTGATCCGCGCCTTCCGGACGACGCCGGCCGTGGGCCCGCAGTACTTCTCCAAGATCGGCACCCGCAACGCCATGGTGATCGCGGTCTGCTCGTTCGCCGTCGCGCTGTTCCCGGCCGAACGGCGGGTCGGCACCGGGCTGGGCTCCGCCGCTCCGACGCCGCGCCGCGCGTACGCGGCCGAGGAGTTCCTGGCCGCCGAGGCGGACTGGGACGCCGACCTGGACGACGCGGTGGCCGAGCGCTTCGGCGAGCTGGTCCGGACGGCCGCGAGCCCGATCGACGACGTGCGCGGCACCGCCGAGTACCGCCGGCACGCGCTCGGCGTGCTGGCGCGCCGGGCGCTGACCTGGGCGTGGCACGACCATCGGAGAGGAGCCCGCGAATGCGCGTGACGTTCACCGTCAACGGCCGGGAACAGGTCGCCGACGACGTGTGGGAGGGCGAGAGCCTGCTGTTCGTCCTGCGCGAGCGCCTCGGCCTGCTCGGCGCGAAGAACGCCTGCGAGCAGGGCGAGTGCGGCTCCTGCACGGTCTACCTCGACGGCCTGCCGGTCTGCGCGTGCCTCGTCGCGGCCGGGCAGGCCCAGGGCCGCGAGGTCCGGACGGTCGAGGGCCTGGCCGGCCCGGACGGGCTCGCGCCCGTCCAGCGGGCGTTCGCCGAGTGCGGCGCCGTGCAGTGCGGCTTCTGCACGCCCGGCCTGCTCGTGCAGGCCGACGACCTGATCACGCGGGTGCCCGAGCCCTCCGACGCGGAGATCCGCGAGGCGCTCGCGGGCAACCTGTGCCGCTGCACGGGGTACGAGAAGATCCTGGACGCCGTACGACGTGCGGCCGAGCTGAAGGCCGCGACCCGATGATCGTCATCGACCACGCCTACCTCGCGCCGGTGGTCGGCGCGGAGATCCCGGACGGCCACGTGGTCATCGACGGAGACCGGATCACCGCGATCGGCCCCGGTCCGGCGCCCGCACTCCCCGGCACGGAGCGGGTGGAGCGGATCGACGCGCGCGGCTGCCTGGTCACGCCGGGCCTGGTGAACACCCATCACCACCTCTACCAGTGGGCCTCGCAGGGCATGGCCGCGGACGACACGCTCTTCGACTGGCTGGTCACCCTCTACCGGCCCTGGGCGAAGATGGACGCCGAGGTCGTCGGCGGGGCGGCCGCCGCCGGGCTCGGCTGGCTGGCCCGGTCGGGCGCCACGACCGTCGCCGACCACCACTACATCTTCCCGAAGGACCGCGGCGACCTGCTCGCCGCCGAGATCGACGCCGCCCGCCGGGTGGGCCTGCGGTTCCACCCCTCCCGGGGCTCGATGGACCGGGGAGAGTCGGACGGCGGGCTGCCGCCGGACGAGGTGGTCGAGACGCTCGACGACATCCTCGACGCTACCGCCGCCGCGATCGACGCCCACCACGACGACTCGTTCTCCTCCATGCTGCGGATCGCGGTCGCCCCGTGCTCGCCGTTCTCCGTCAGCGAGGACCTGCTGGTCGAGTCGGCCAAGCTGGCACGCGCCAAGGGCGTGCGGCTGCACACCCACCTCGCCGAGACGCTCGACGAGGAGGAGTACTGCCAAGAGCGGTTCGGCCGGACCCCGGTCGAGTACATGGAGCGGGTCGGCTGGCTCGGCGGCGACGTGTGGTTCGCGCACACGGTCCACCTGAGCGACTCCGACATCGCCGCGCTGGCCGGCGCGGGCACCGGCACGGCGCACTGCCCCAGCTCGAACGCGCGGCTCGGCTCGGGCATCGCCCGCGTCCGCGACCTGCTCCGCGCGGGCGTCCCGGTCGGCCTGGGCGTGGACGGTCCGGCGTCGGCCGAGATGGTCCCGCTGATCGGCGAGCTGCGGCAGGCCGTGTACCTGCAGCGGGCCAGGTACGGCCCGAGCGCGCTGACCGCCCGGCAGGCCCTGGAGCTCGCCACCCTCGGCGGCGCCCGTCTCCTGGGCCGGGCGGAGGAGATCGGCTCGCTCGAGGCCGGCAAGCTCGCCGACATCGCCGTCTGGCGGGTCGACGGCTTCCACGCGGCCGTCGAGGATCCCCTGGTCGCGCTCGTCCACGGGCAGGCCCCGCCGCTGGCCAGGCTGCTCGTGGGCGGCCGGACGGTGGTGGAGGACGACGTGCTCGTCTCCGCGCCGCAGGACGAGATCGGCCGGGCCGGCGCCGACGCGCACCGCCGCCTGATGGAGCTGGCGAAGGAGGTCCTGTGACGACGTCGGCCGCGCGCGGGAACGTCGTCGCCCCGGGCCGGGGCGGGGTGGGCGACAGCGCGCTCCGGCCCGACGGGACGCTCAAGGTCACCGGCGAGTTCGCGTACGCCTCCGACCTGTGGATCGACGGCACGCTGTTCGGCGCGACGCTGCGCAGCCCGTACGCGCGGGCCAGGATCCGCGCCATCGACCTCGGTTCCGCCCTCGCCGTGCCCGGCGTCGAAGCGGTCCTCACACACGAGGACGTGCCGGGCACGAAGGTGTACGGGCTGGACCACGCCGACCAGCCCGTGCTCGCCATCGGCGAGGTCCGGTACCAGGGCGAGCCGATCGCGATCGTCGCGGCCGACCACCCGGAGACGGCCCGCCGCGCCCTGGAGCGGATCAGGATCGACTGGGAGGTCCTCGAGCCGATCACCGACGCGCGCGCCGTCGTCGCCGACCCGGACGGCCGCAAGGTGCAGGAGCGCGGAGGCGTCGTTCGCCACCAGCCGGTCCGCGTCGGGGACGTCGCCGCCGCCCGCGCGCGGGCTGAGGTCGTCGTCTCCGGCGAGTTCTCCGTCGGCATCCAGGACCAGGCGTTCCTCGGGCCGGAGTCCGGCCTGGCAGTCCCGGCCGAGGACGGCGGGCTCGACCTGTTCGTGGCCACCCAGTGGCTGCATCAGGACCTACGGCAGATCGCCCCGTGCCTCGGGCTGCCCCAGGAGAAGGTCCGGATGACGCTGGCCGGGGTGGGCGGGGCGTTCGGCGGCCGCGAGGACCTGTCGATGCAGATCCACGCGGGCATGCTGGCGCTGCGCACCGGCCGGCCGGTCAGGATCGTCTACAACCGGTACGAGTCGTTCTTCGGCCACGTGCACCGGCATCCGGCGCTGATGCGCTACGAGTACGGCGCGACCCGCGACGGCCGGATCGGCTACGCCACCGCCGAGATCGTCCTCGACGGCGGCGCCTACACCTCCTCCACGCCCAACGTCGTGGCGAACGCCGCCTCGCTCGGCCTCGGCCCGTACGAGATCCCGAACCTCGAGATCGACGCGTATGGTGTCTACACCAACAACCCGCCGTGCGGCGCGATGCGCGGGTTCGGGGCGGTGCAGGCGTGCTTCGCCTACGAGTCGATGATGGACCGGCTGGGCGCGGCCTGCGGGCTCGGCCCCGTGGAGATCCGCCGGATCAACGCCGCGGGCCAGGGGTCGAAGCTGGCCACCGGCCAGGTCATCGACTCGCCGGCCCCTCTGGCCGAGATGCTCACCCGGCTGGCGGCGATGCCGATGCCGGCCGGGCCGGACCGCACCGACCTGCGGAACCTGCCGGGCGGCGTCTCCCAGACCACCCACGGCGAAGGCGTCGTCCGCGGCGTCGGCTACGGCGTGGGCATCAAGAACATCTGCTTCTCCGAGGGCTTCGACGACTACTCCACCGCCCGCGTACGGCTGGAGGTCGCCGGCGGCGAGCCCGCGGTGGTCGTGCACACCGCCGCCGCGGAGGTCGGCCAGGGACTGGTCACGCTGCAGGCGCAGATCGCCCGGACCGAGCTGGGCGTCGACCGGGTCACCGTCGCCCCGGCCGACGACCGGGTCGGCGACGCCGGGTCGTCCTCCGCCTCGCGCCAGTCGTACATGACCGGCGGCGCGGTGCGGGCGGCCTGCGCGGCGGTCCGCGCGGAGGTCCTCGCCCTCGCCCGGACCCGGCTCGGCACCGACGGCGACCTGTCGCTGGCCGGCGGGAAGGTCGTGTCGGCGTCGGCGGGCGCGGTCGCCGCGATCGCCGACGTCCTCGGCGACCGGGCCGTCGAGCAGACCCGTGAGTACCGGCACCGGCCCACCGTCCCGATGGACCCGGTCACCGGGCAGGGCGACACCCACGTCCAGCTCGCGCTCTGCGTACACCGCGCCGTGGTCGACGTCGACGTCGAGCTGGGCCTCGTCAAGGTCGTCGAGCTGGCCGCCGTCCAGGACGTCGGCAAGATCATGAACCGGCTCTCGCTGGAGGGCCAGATCCACGGCGGCACGGCGCAGGGCCTCGGGCTCGCGCTGATGGAGGAGATCGTCGTCCAGGACGGTCTCGTCCGGAACCCGTCCTTCACCGACTACCTCATCCCCACCATCCTCGACATGCCGCCGATGCGGCTGGACATCCTCGAGAGCCCCGACCCGCACGCGCCGTACGGCCTGCGCGGCGCCGGCGAACCGCCCACCCTCTCCTCGACGCCCGCCATCGTCGCGGCCGTCCGCGACGCCACCGGCCGCCCGCTGAACCGGGTACCGATCCGACCGGAGCACATATGCCGCTGATGTTCCTGAACGGCGGGGGGATGCGCGGCGGACCGCTGCACCACCTCCTCGACGGCGCCCCGATGGTCGCCGCGACGACGACCGCGCCCCGGTACCGCCTCTACTCGGTCGCCGACCGGTTCCCCGCGCTTCTCCCGGTCGCGCACGGCGGCGCCCCCGTCACCGGCGAGGTCTACGACGTGGCCCTCGACGTCCTGCGCGACCGGCTGCTGCCCGCCGAGCCGCCCGAACTGGAACTGGGCGTGATCGAGCTCGCCGACGGCACGTCGTCCCTCGCCATGGTGCTGCGGCGCCCGCCCACGTCCTTTCCGCAGCTGCTCGACATCACCGACCACGGCGGCTGGGCCGCCTACCGGCGAACCGCCCCATGAGCGGCTACGACCTGGTCGTACGCTCGCGGCGCACGGTCCTCCCGGACGGGGAACGGCCCGCGGCCGTGGCCGTACGGGACGGGCGGATCGCCGCCGTCACCGGCCACGACGACGCTCCGCCGGCCGGTACCCGAGTGGACCTGGGCGAGGTCGCGCTGCTCCCCGGCCTCGTCGACACCCACGTCCACGTGAACGAACCGGGCCGTACGGAGTGGGAGGGCTTCGCCACCGCGACCCGCGCGGCGGCGGCGGGCGGGGTCACCACGATCGTGGACATGCCGCTCAACTCGCTCCCGCCGGTGACCACCGCCGCCGCGCTGGCCGTCAAGAGAGAGGCGGCCGCCGGCCGGTGCCGCACGGACGTCGGCTTCTGGGGCGGCGCGATCCCCGGCAACACGCCGGAACTGCGGGCCCTGCACGGCCTCGGGGTGTTCGGCTTCAAGTGCTTCACCGCCGACTCCGGCGTGCCCGAGTTCCCGCCGCTGTCGTACGAGGAGATGGAGGAGGCGTTCACCGAGATCGCCTCCTTCGACGGGCTGGTCATCGTGCACGCCGAGGACCCCGGGTCCCTGTCCGTCCCGGTCGGCGGGGCGTACGACGCGTTCCTGGCCTCGCGGCCGCCGAGCGCGGAGCAGAAGGCGATCGAGCAGGTGATCCGGCTCGCCGAGGCGACGGGCGTACGGGCCCACATCCTGCACCTGTCGGCCGCCGACGGCGTCGAACCCCTCAGCCGGGCACGGGCCAGGGGAGTGCGGGTGAGCGCCGAGACCTGCCCGCACTACCTGACCCTGTCGGCGGCGGACGTACGGCCCGGCGCCACGCGGCTCAAGTGCTGCCCGCCCATCCGTGACGCCGCCAATCGGGACGGGCTCTGGCGCGCGCTCGCCGCCGGCGCGATCGACTGCGTCGTGTCGGACCACTCGCCGTGCCCGCCCGAGCTGAAGCGCGGCGGCTTCGACGAGGCCTGGGGCGGGATCTCCTCTCTGCAACTCGGTCTGCCCGCCGTCTGGACCGAGGCGCGCGGGCGCGGTCACGCGCTGGCGGACGTCGTGCGGTGGATGTCGGCCGCGCCCGCCGCGCTGGCGGGCGTCACCGGCAAGGGCGCGATCGAGGTCGGGAACGACGCCGACCTGGTCGCCTTCGCCGCGGACGAGACGTTCACCGTCGACCCGGCGGCACTGCGCACGCGCCACCGCCTCACCCCGTACGAGGGCCGCGAGCTGACCGGTGTCGTACGGGCCACCTGGCTGCGCGGCGAGGTCGTCGACGACACGCCGCGCGGGCGCCTCCTGAGGAGGTGACGGGTGGCCGACTTCACCGCGCTGCCCGATCTGGCGGTCCGGAGCCTCGGCGGCTCCGTGCCGGCTGCGAGCGACGAGTCCTTCGCGGAGCGGGAGAACCTGATCAATCCCTGGGCGGCCGAGCACCGGGCGGCGACCTTCGGGCGCAAGGGTCAGGTGTACGACGGCTGGGAGACGGCCCGGCGGCGGCCGTCGGCGCTCGGCCTGGCGGTCGACGACCGCGGCCACGACTGGGCGCTCATCCGGCTCGGGCTGCCGGGCCTGATCCGGGGCGTCGTCGTCGACACCGCCTGGTTCCGGGGGAACTTCCCGCCGTACGCGTCCGTCGAGGCCTGCGCGGCCGAGGGGTACCCGTCGGTCACGGAACTGGCCGCCCAGGACTGGACGGAGATCGTGCCGCGCAGCCCGCTGCGCGGGGACGCGCGACACCGCTTCCCGGTCGAGGCGGCGCGGCGGTTCACCCACGTCCGGCTGAACATCTTCCCGGACGGCGGCGTCGCGCGGCTCCGGGTCCACGGCGAGGTGATCCCGGATCCGCGGCTGCTCACCGGCCTCACGGTGGACCTGGCCGCCCTGGAGAACGGCGCGCGGGTCACCGGCTGCTCGAACCTGTTCTACTCCCGGCCGGAGAACATCCTGGCCCCCGGCCTGCCGCGCGACCAGGCCGAGGGCTGGGAGACCGCGCGCCGGCGCGACGACGGCAACGACTGGGTGGTGGTGGAGCTGGCCGCCCCGGGTGTGCCCAGGCTCGTCGAGATCGACACGACGCACCTGAAGTTCAACGCTCCGGGCTGGGTCGCGCTCTCCGGCCAGGACGCCCGGACGTCAGGGGAGTGGACGCCGGTGCTGCCGCCGACGAGGATCCAGCCGGACGGCCGTCACCGTTTCCGGCTGCCTCCTGCCCCCGAGCTGACGCACGTCCGATTGGACATCTACCCCGATGGGGGCATCGGCCGGCTCCGCGTCTGGGGCGACCTGACCGAGGACGGCGAGCGGGCCCTTCACGACCGCTGGAATGCCTTCGCCGATTGACCCTCGGAGACTCGATTCCATCGACGAACGCGGCCGGCCCGGATCGGCATCGGCCCGAGAAGATCACCGGGCTGGGTCGGCGGAGCCGCGCGGTGTAGTCTCCCGGTACTACATGTCGTAGTTGTTGGTGAGGTCATGCGTCCGCCGGGCTGGTTCCGCTTGATACGCGCCGCGGTTTTCGCCGTGGTGTGCGGCGTGCTGTCCCTGGTCGGGCATGACCTGATGACCTCCCGCCCGGCACCGGCGTGGGCGGGCCTGACCGCCGTCGCGGCGGTGACCGCGGTCGGCTACCACCTGGCCGACCGGCGCCGGTCCGCGTGGTGGATCCTGCTGGCGGTCGAGGCCGCTCAGCTGTGCCTGCACGAGTGGTTCGCCTGGACCACTTCCGCCGATCCCGGCCCGACGCCCGCGCACCTGGCCATGACCACGCACGGCGGCATGCACACCGCTATGAACTCCGGTGCGGCCGTGTCGATGAACCACGGTTCCGGAGCGTCCGGCCTGGGCATGGCCGGGGCGCACGCGCTCGCCGGCGCGCTGGTCGCGCTGTGGCTGTACGCGGGGGAGCGGGCCGCCTGGCGGGTGCTGGCCGTACTCGCCGAGGCGGTGCTCGGCCGCGCCCTGCGCGTCCTTCTCCTGCTGGCGTGCGTCGATCTCGCGGCCTCACGGCGGCTCACCGGGGTGCGGCGTCGGTGGGGCGCGGACCAGACGCCCCCGGCCGTGGCCGCGTTGCGGCACTCTCTGGTCCGGCGCGGCCCTCCTCGGGGCAGCGGCGGCGTTCTCCGCGCCGCCAGGTGATTCACGGCTCCTCGCCGCACGCTCACCCAGGTCGTTTCGCGCCCTGAACCCGGTCCCCGCCCACGCGCGGCCGGGGCGCTTCGCGATGCCTCGTGGGGCGAGGAACGGGCCGTGGTCACCAGCACGTCGTTCGCCCGCCCTTCCCCCGAGGAGTACCCATGTCCTTCCATGTCGCCAAGCGCCTGCTGACCGGCGTCGGTGTCGCCACGGCCGCCGTCGTGGCCCTGGCCGTGCCCGCGTCCGCGCATGTCACCATCAACCCGAGCACCGCCGAGCCGGGCGGTTACGGCGCGTTCAACATCCGGGTCCCCAATGAGGAGCCGGACGCCGACACCACGAAGGTGCAGTTGTATCTGCCCACCGACCACCCGATCGCGTCGGTGTCGGTGCAGCCGCTGCCCGGCTGGACGGCCGAGGTCACCAAGAGCCGCCTGCCCAAGCCGATCAAGGTCGAAGGCGGCGAGCTCACCGAGGCGGTCACCGCGATCACCTGGTCCGGCGGGAAGATCGAGCCCGGACAGTTCCAGCAGTTCTGGGTATCGATGGGGGCGCTGCCGACCGACACCCCGAAGCTGTATTTCAAGGCCCTGCAGACCTACACCGACCACAGCGGCAAGACCAGCGTCGTGCGCTGGATCGACCTGCCCACCGGTGGCCCCGAGCCGGAGCACCCGGCGCCGTCCCTCACCCTGGCCAAGGCGACCGCGCCGCAGGCGAAGCCGATCGTGAAGAAGACCGAGAACGGCACGGGGACCGCCCTGGGCGCCGCGGGCCTGGTCGCCGGCCTGCTCGCCCTCGGCGTCGCCATCGTCGCCCTGCGTCGATCCGGTAGGCCGACCGGCGCCTGAGGACTCCGCACATCCGCCCGGCGGCCAGGTCCGCCGGGCGGCGCTCCCGCATGCTCGCGTTCGCCTGCCCGCCGGTGTTCTGCGCACCGCCTGCGACGCCGCCTGCCCCGCAGCCGTCGGCGCGCCACCTGAATGCCTTTTGCCATGAGCAAATCCCATGACGTTCAAGGACATGATGTGACCCCTCACCCATCGACCGAGCGGCCGGCGGCACTGCCGTCCCCGCTGGTCCTGTGCTTCGCGGCGCTGCTCGCCGCGCTGTTCGCGATCTCGTTCACCGCCGGGCGGCTGGTCGGGCCGGTCGCATCCGGCATGCACCGCACCGCGCCCGGCACCGCACCCGACGGACGTGACACGGGCGGCATGACCATGCCGGGAGAACACCGGTGAGTGCCCAGACCACCGACCTGGCCATCGAGGGGATGACCTGCGGTTCGTGCGTGTCCCGGGTGGAGAGGCGGCTCGGCCGGATCGACGGGGTGAGCGCGGCGGTGAACCTGGCCACCGGCCAGGCTCGGGTCACCCACCCGGCCTCGGTCACCACCGAAGACCTGATCGGCGCTGTGCAGCGGGCCGGATACCGCAGCCGCCTGGTACGCCACACTCCGGCACAGGCTCCCGAGGAGGATCGGACCGGTCGGCGCACCCGCGACCGCGTCATCGTGCTGACCGTGCTCGCGGTTCCCGTCCTCGTCGTGTCGATGATCCCGGTGCTGCAGTTCCGCGACTGGCAGTGGCTGTGCCTGGCACTGACCGCCCCCATCGCCACCTGGGGCGCGTGGCCGTTCCACCGGCGCGCGGTGGCCGGCCTTCGGCACGCCACGGCGACCATGGACACCCTCGTCAGCCTCGGCGTGCTCGCCTCGTTCACCTGGTCGGTGTACGCGCTGTTCATCGGCGGCGCGGGCACGCCCGGGACGCGGATGCCGTTCGCCTGGACCGCCACCCCGGAGGGCGCGAGCGCGCACCTGTACCTCGAAGCCGCCGGCGGCGTCACCTTGTTCGTCTCGATCGGCCGGTACCTCGAAGCCCGCGCCCGGCGGCGTACCGGATCCGCGCTGGCGACCCTGAACGCGCTCGCCCCCACGGAGGCGCACCTGCCCGACGGCCGCCGCGTCCCGATCGGCGAGCTGCGGCCCGGTCAGCGGTTCATCGTCCGGCCCGGACAGACCGTCGCCACCGACGGTGTCATCGTCGAGGGAGCCTCGGCCCTGGACACCCGCCTGCTGACCGGCGAGGCGGTCCCGGCCGAGTGCGGTCCCGGAGACCCGGTGACCGGCGGGACGTCCAACGTCGGCGGCGCGCTCGTGGTCCGCGCCACCGCCGTCGGCGGCGACACCCGGCTCGCGAAGATCACCGCGCTGGTCGGCGACGCCCAGCTCGGCAAGGCACGGGCACAGCGCCGCGCCGACCAGCTCGCCGGGGTCTTCGTGCCGATGGTGCTGGCGATCGCGGTCACCGCGCTCGGGTTCTGGCTCGGAGCCGGTGCCGACCCCGGGGCGGCGATCAGCACGAGCATCGCCGTGCTCGTGGTCGCCTGCCCCTGCGCGCTGGGGCTCGCCACCCCCTTGGCGCTGCTGGCCGCCACGGGAGCGGGCGCTCGCCACGGCGTGCTGATCAGCGGCCCGGACGCCCTGGAACGACTCGGCCGGATCGACACGGTCCTCCTCGACAAGACCGGCACGCTCACGACAGGCCGCATGACGCTGCTGGAGACCACCACCGCGCACGGCGTGCACGCCGACGAAGCGCTGCGGCTGGCGGGCGCCCTTGAAGATCGGTCCGAGCACCCGATCGGCCGCGCCATCGCGCAGGCGGCACGCTCAGGCGGCTCGCTGCCCGAGGCGGACGGATTCCGCGCCACTGCCGGCCATGGGGTCTGCGGCGTGGTGGACGGCCGGTCGATCAGTGTGGGCCGCTGGGCCGGCGAGCCGCTGCCCACATCGCTGGGGGCCGCGGTCGACCGGGCTGATCACGACGGCCACACCAGCGTCCTCCTGCGGATCGAGGACCGGCCGATCGCGGTGTTCGCGATCGGGGACGATCTGCGCGACGGCGCCCGGGAGGCCGTCGCCCGCCTGCGCCGAATGGGACTGCGTACGGTGCTGGCCACCGGAGACCGCCCCGCACCCGCGCGCGCCGTCGCGGACCGGCTCGGCATCGACGACCGGCACGCCGAACTCGACCCCACCGGCAAGGCCGACCTGGTCACCGACCTGCGCGGACAGGGCCGTGTCGTCGCCGCGGTCGGCGACGGCGTCAACGACACCGTGGCGCTCGCCAACGCGGACCTCGGCATCGCGGTCGCCGACGGCACCGACGCCGCCATCGGCGCCGCCGACGTCACACTCATGCGCTCCGACGTCAGCGCGATCGCCGACGCCATCGTCATCGCCCGCCGCGCGAGCACGACGATCAAGGTCAACCTGGCGTGGGCGTTCGCCTACAACCTCATCACCATCCCCCCGGCGGCACTCGGGCGGCTGAACCCGATGCTGGCGGCGGCCGCCATGTCGCTGAGCTCGCTGCTGGTCGCCGGCAACAGCCTGCGCCTGTTGCGCGGGAGGAGGACATGAGCACCGTACGGGCCACCGTCCTGGCGAGCGCGGTGACACTGGCGCTGCTGGCGGCCTGGGCGCTGACCGGCCTGGCCGGGCGCCCCGCGCGGATCCGGGTCTCCGGTGCGTGGGTGATGGCGCCCACCGCCGCGCGGACCGGGGCCTACTTCACCATCGCCAACACCGGCGACCAGGCCGACGAACTGCTGAGCGTCAGCACACCGGACTCCTCGTCGGCGATGCTCACCCGTCACTCGTACGCGGCGGGGGTCGGGCGGATGACCATGCTCGCCGGCCTGGCCCTTCCCGCCCATACGGACGTGCGCATGACGCCCTACACCACCAACGTCATGATCCGGCCACGTGGGCCACTGCCCGTCGGCCGGAGAGTTCCGTTCACGCTCGCGTTCCGGTACGGCGGCACGATGCGCGTCACCGCCGTCGTCGCCCCTCCGGGTGGTGGACCCGCCGCGTCCTGACGTTCGAGACCGCCCCATCATCTCGCGAAGGAATCACTCACCATGCTCGTACGCAGGCCGAACCTGACGGCCCTGTGCGCCGTCACCGCGGCGCTCACCCTGACCGCCGCCGGATGCGGGAAGGCCCCCGCCCGAGGCGGCACGTCCGTGACACGCGAGGCGGCGCCCGGGAGGACCGCCTACCCGTTGACCTTCGACAACTGCGGCCAGAAGGTCCGCTTCACCCGGCCACCGAGCCGCGTGCTGATCCTCAACGGGACGTCGGTGGGGGAGGTGGAGAGCTTCATCATGCTCGGGCTGACCGGGCGCATCCTGGCGAACGTCCAGCACTACGGCGTGTCGGACGACCCGTCGATGGTCGCGGCGATCAAGGCGCTGCCCACTCGTGGCCTGACGACGAACAAGAACTTCGACGTTCCCGCCGAGCAGGTCCTGGCGGCGAAACCCGATCTGGTGGTCTCCACCTGGTCCGGCGGGTTCGACGCCAGGAACGGATTCGCCACCCGGGAGCAGCTCGCCGCCGCGGGCATCAATTCCCTCGTCAACCCGGTCAACTGCGCGATGGGGAGGCCGAACGCGTCTTCGGCGGAGAAGGAAGTGTTGCGGCATGCGTCGATCGAGTCGTCGTTCCAGTTCATGACCCTGCTCGGGCGGATCTTCGACGCGCAGGCCAAGGCGGCGCAGGTCGTGGCCGGGCTCCGCGCCCGCGTGCGAGCCGTCCAGGCGAAGGTCGCGGGGGCGCCGCCGCGCAAGGTGCTCATCGCGTATCCGGGGATGTCGATGATGAACGCCAACGGCCTGCCCGCGGTCATGACGGGCGGCATCTACGACGACGTGATCAAGGCCGCCGGCGGCCAGAACTCCTTCGCGGGACGAGGAGAGGACACGACCCGGACGCTCAACGCCGAACAGCTGGCCGCCGCGCAGGTGGACGTCCTCGTCGTCGGCGTCTTCACCCCCGATGAGAAGCCGGCCGAAGAGGCACGGCGGCTGTTCGCGGCCTATCCGCAGTGGCAGGCGTCGAAGACCGGCACCTACGCGGTCGTCTCCGACGGCGCGTACCTCGGACCGATGAACGCCTGGGCGGTCGAGAAGCTGGCGAAGGTGATCCACTCCGATGGCTGAGCGACTCGACCGGCCGCATCTGGTCTCCGGCCGCGCGACCGGCGTACTGATCGCCGGGCTGGCGGCGGCCGTGCTCATGGCGTCCCTGGTGGCGATCTCGATCGGCTCGGTGACGCTGCCGATCGGCGCGGTGTGGCGCGTGGTCGGCGCGCACCTGACCGGCCGGACCCGCGGGATCGATCCGCTCCGCGACCAGGTCGTCTGGCAGATCCGCACCCCACGGGTGCTCCTCGCGGCGGTCGTCGGTGCGGGCTTGAGCGTCGCGGGCGTCGCCCTGCAGGCGCTGGTCCGCAACCCGCTCGCCGACCCGTACGTCCTCGGCGTGTCCTCGGGCGCCTCGCTGGGCGCGGTGCTGGTCGCCGCGCTCGGGACGACGGCGCTCGGTGGAGTCGGGGTCACCGGCGCCGCGTTCGGCACGGCCCTGCTGAGCGTGCTGGTCGTCTACCTGCTGGCCCAGCGTGCCGGTCGCCTGCTGGACTCCCGGCTGGTGCTGGCCGGTGTCGCCGTCGGCTACCTGTGCTCGGCGATGACCAGCTATGTACAGCTCCAGCTCGACCCTACGCAGTTGCAGGGCCTGATGTTCTGGCTCATGGGCAGCGTCGCCGGCGGTACCTGGCACAGCCTCGGCCTGCCCGCGGCCGTGATCGGGCTCTGCCTGATCTACCTGCTGTCGCAGGCTCGGAACCTGAACGCGCTCGCCGGAGGCGACGACGCAGCCACCGGACTGGGGGTGCCGGTCCAGACGTTGCGCGTCACACTGCTCATCGTCGCGTCACTGCTGACCGCCACGGTGGTGAGCGTCGCCGGCGGGATCGCCTTCATCGGACTGATGGTCCCCCACATGGCCCGGTTCATCGTCGGCGGTGACCACCGGCGCGTCCTGCCCGTCGCGCTGCTCCTCGGCGCCGTCTTCCTCGTCCTGGTCGACCTGGCCTCCCGCACTGTCGACCGCCCGGAGGAGCTCCCGATCGGAATCTTCACCACCGCCTTGGGCGTGCCCTTCTTCCTATGGCTGCTGCGACGGCGCGCCGGAGGGAGGATCTGATGCGACTCACCATCGCGGGCCTGTCCGCCCGCATCGACGACCACCCCATCCTGTCCGACATCGAGCTGACCGCCGAACCCGGAGAGTTCGTCGCCCTCATCGGTCCCAACGGCAGCGGCAAGTCGACCCTGCTGCGCACCGTCTACCGGTCGCTTCGTCCCGCCGGCGGGGTCGTGTGCCTGGACGGCGAGGACCTGTGGGCGATGCGGCCCCGCGAGGCCGCACGCCGCCGTGCGGTCGTCACCCAGCACGGCGACGTGGACGCTGAACTCTCCGTCGCCGAGGTCGTCACCATGGGCCGGACCCCGCACAAGGGACTCCTCGAACGCGAAGACGGCACCGACCGCGCCATCGTCCGCTCCTCGCTCGAACGGGTCGGGATGGGGGCACAGGCCGGACGGCTCTTCTCGACCCTGTCCGGCGGCGAGCGACAGCGTGTCCTGCTGGCGCGGGCGCTGGCGCAGCAGGCCCCGCTCCTCATCCTGGACGAGCCCACCAACCACCTGGACATCCGCGCCCGGCTGGATCTGCTGGACCTCGTCCGCGACCTCGGCCTGACCGTGCTCGCGGCACTGCACGACCTGGACCACGCCGCCGCTTACGGCGACCGCGTCGTCGTGCTGCACAACGGCCGGATCGCCGCCAGCGGCCCGCCACCGGAGGTCCTCACCCCCGAGCTGATCGCACAGGTCTTCGGGGTCCGCGCGCACATCGGCTCCCACCCCATCACCGGCCGGCCGCACATCGCCGTGGCCTCGCGACTCGAGTAAGCGTTCGCGTCGACCGGAGATCGACATTCTGCCCGAGCGGGTGAGGGAGCACCTGCCGTATGAGCGGACGAGTGGTGCTAAGCGCCGGGTTCCGGCGTCCGGCCCATGCGGTGCAGCAGCCGGTCCTGCCGGGACGCGTCGTGCGCGACCGTTCCGTCGGGGGCGGCGAAGAATCGATGAGTCGTCTCGGCCGCGGTGGGGGTCTCCGCCAGACCGGCGTAGATCTCTTCGAGTGAGTCGTCGATCCAGGCGACCAGGCCGGCGTCGAGCCGGTCATCGACGCCGATGGCCCGCGCGAGGTCCCACGTATGGATGGTGGCGTCCGTGGTCCGTACCGAGAGCGCCTGACGCCCGGTCACCTTCCCCAGGGGGTAGTCGAGAACACGATCGAACGCCCCCGGCGAGGCGAACGCTTCGGCGCACTCCCGCACGGACCGGACGTAGGCGCCGACCGGGTCCGTGCCCAGCGCGTCGGCGTCCCGGAGCCGGAGGAACTCCGCACTCGTACCGCCCCGCAGGAGAAGCACGTAGTTGAGGTTCCCCCGCGTCATGTGGTTGACCAGCCGGCGTACGTTCCACTCCGTGCAGGGAGTCGGCCACGCCCATTGTTCGGACCGGACCTCGCGGAGCTTCTTCTCGAACTCGCTGCCGGCCAGAAGGAACCGATCCATCAACTCTTCGGAGGCGTCGACCATATGACCCAGTGTGCGCAGTCCTCGCCGCCGAGGCTGGCGGATATGCGACGCCACCCTGCCCGCTCAGCAGAGAGGGCCCACGGTCACTCTTCTCCGTGTTCGGGAAGCAGCGGGCGCATGAAGGTGCGTTCGTAGCGGAGCACGCACCCGCTCTCGTCCCTGATGCGATCGGCCGCGACGAAGTCGGGGTCGACGCCGAAGAGCGTGCGGTACTCCTCGTAGGCGGCGAGGCTGGGAAAACTGAACAGGGCGAGGGCTCTGTCGCTGGCGCCTTCGGCCGGCAGGAAGTACCCGTGGTGCGTGCCACCGTGGCGATCGACCAGTTCCATCCAGCGGCGGCTGAAGCGTTCGAACGCGTCGATCTTCGCCGGATCGATCACGTACTCAACGACACAAGTGATCACAGTTGACCCTACAACGCTCTTGATCACGACCGGGGGGGCGAGTAGCCCGCCATGTCCGCCAGGCATCCGGTCGGACGGGTCAGGCGGGTGTGGCCTTTCGGGGAATGTCACGCTTCGCATTGGATGTCTAGAGTTCGATACATGGTCGATGGTCCTCGGATGACCCTGCAGACGATGCTGGTCCTGAACGTGATGCTGGCCGATCCGGCGAAGCGGCGCTTCGGGCTCGAACTGTGCGCGGAGACCGGTCAGCCCAGCGGCACGATCTATCCGATCCTGGCCCGGCTGGAGCAGTTCGGCTGGATCGAAGGCCGCAAGGAGTCCCCGGCCGAGCATCTGGCCGAGGGGCGACGCGCCCGCTACTACTACACGCTCACCGACGAGGGCGCCGTGCGTGCCCGCGCCGCCCTCGAACGGGCCCGGCGATCCCGCGGAGCGGCCGCCGGCCTCTGGACGGCGACCCCGTGAACGCCGTATTGGAACCACTGCTGGCCCGGCTGCCCGACGATCTTCTGGCTACAGAGCGTGACAGGATCCGGCGCGCGTACGAGTTCGCGTCCCGCTGCCACGAAGGCCGGTTCCGCAAGAGCGGTGACCCGTACATCACCCATCCGTTGGCGGTCGCGGAGATCGCCGCCGGCTCGGGCCTGGACGGTGCGACCGTCTGCGCCGCTCTGCTCCATGACGTCATCGAGGACACCGGATGCGACGCCGCCCGGCTCCGCGAGGAGTTCGGCGACGAGATCGCCATCCTGGTCGAGAGCGTGACCGAGCTGGATCGCCGGCGCGACGAGACGGCCATCGACACCGCCGACGACCGCGTGCTCGCGTTGAAGGTGCTCGACCGGCTGCACAACATGCGCACCCTGCGATACCTCGACGAGGACAAGCAGCGGCTGAAGTGCCGGCACACGCTGGACCTGATGGCGCCGCTCGCCCGGCGGCTCGGCCTGCGCGACGTCTCCGACGAGCTCGCCTCGATCGCCCGCGATCACCTGGCCGTCCTGTCCGAGGACACTGGTGCCACCTGCCGGGCGCTCGCGCTCGGCACGCTGCTGCTCCCGGCCACGGCCAGGTCGCGTTATCTGGACGAATGGCTCGGCGAGCTCGATGCCCTGCCGAGCCGACCTGACCGGATCCGCTTCGTATTACGGCTCATCCTCGGCATGCCCGCGCTGGCCTTGACCCTGCGCCGCCCGGCGCGCGCCACCCCGACCCACCGGCTCCTCGCCGTCCTCCGCTGGATCCTGCGAACGGACCTGCGCACGTGGGTCCCGCTGACACTGCTGGTCGGCTGGATGATCGTGGAGACCGCCCGGACCAGCGTCGTCGACGCCACGGTCACCCTGATCAGCGTGCCGCCCGTCCTGCACGCCGGCGTCACCCGTCTGCGCGCGAGGCTCGGTATCGGCGAATCGGACGAGACATCCTCGTAGCCGGCCCCGATGCGAAGAGAATTCCGTGCGCGGGCCGGCGCCGGTAGATCGCGTTCCTTGTCGATATCCGCGCGTTGTGGGGCACCGCTCATCGTCCGCATAAGGTACGCTCCGTACCCTAAATCCATCACGGATCGGAGCGGCGATGCGCGCCTTCGGCATCAATTACGACACCGGTTTCACCTCCGGTGGGACCACGACCCACGAACCGTTCCTCCCGGACGTCGTCCAGCGTGAGATGCGGGTGATCCGCGAGGACCTGCACTGCGACGCGGTCCGCATCACCGGCGGCCACGCCGATCGGCTGGAGACCGCCGCGCGGGCCGCGGCCGACGCGGGGTTGGAGGTCTGGTACTCGCCGTTCACGAACGGCCTGACCCAGGAGGAACTCCTCGCGTTCCTCTCTGACGCCGCCGAACGTGCCGAGCGCCTGCGCCGTGACGGCGCGCGCGTCGTGTTCCTCACCGGCTCCGAGATCACCCTGTTCACCGACGGCTTCCTGCCGGGCGACACGTTGCAGGAGCGGTCGGCGAACCTGGCCGATCCCGCCGCGTTCCGCGCCCTGCTTCCCCGGCTGCACGCCACGCTCAATGCGTTCCTCGGTCGCGTCGTCACCGAGGTCCGCGCCCGCTTCGGTGGCCCGATCGGCTACGCGTCGGTCGCCTTCGAGGGCGTGGACTGGACGCCGTTCGACATCGCCGCCACCGATTCCGGGTATCGCGACGCGACGAACGCCGACGCGCTCCCCGACGCGCTGCGCGCGCAGGTGGCGCGGGGCAAGCCGTTCGGCGTCACCGAATTCGGCTGTGGAACGTTCCGTGGCGCCTTCGATCTGGGCGGACGCGGGGACTCGATCGTCGAGTGGAGTGAGAACGCGCAGCCGGTGCGGCTGGCCGCCGGGACGGTGCGCGACGAGCAGGAGCAGGCCGCTTACATCCGGGAGATGCTCGACATCTACGACGCGGCCGGCGTCGACGCCGCGTTCGTCTACACCTTCGCCCGCTGGGATCTGGCGACCACGGCCCGCCACGATTCGGAGTTCGACTTCGACGCGGCCAGCTTCGGGGTGGTCAGGGTCCTGCCGCCCGGCGCGGCCGAAGGGCCGTACGCGGAGCTGGGGTGGGAGCCCAAGGCCGCCTTCCACGTCGTGGCCGAGTTCGGCCGGGCCCGGAAGAAGAAGGCCGCCGAGGCCTGACCCTGCGGCGCCATCGCGTGCCGCGAGCCCCCCAGCGTGTCTCTCCGCCCTGGGGGCGGCGCCGGTGGGCCCGGCCGACGGCGTCAGGAGTGAGAGCGGCCCGGATCGGCGCCGTAGCGCAGTCCGTCGACGAGGAGCGCGACCATGCGCCGGCTGTAGGCGGCTCCCTCGTCCGCCGCGGGCATGCACAGATTGGCGACGGCGTACAGGAGGTCCTTGGCGCTGATGTCGGCGCGGATCTCGCCGCTCGCCGCGGCGGCTTCCAGCAGGGATCCGAGGGCGGGTCCGAATCGCTGCATGAAGTAGCCGGGCAGCGCGTCGAACGCCGGATCGCCGGAGTGCAGGGCGGTGGCGAGTCCGCGTTTGGTCGCGAGGAACTCGGTGTAGCGGTGGAGCCACTTGGCGAGTGCCGCTCCTGGCTCGTGCGCCGCGGCCAGCGCCGGGGCCACGTCGGCGCAGGCGTCCACCTCGCGCTGGAACACGGCCTTGACCAGGTCCGAGCGCTGCGGGAAGTGCCGGTAGAGCGTGCCGACGCCGACGCCGGCCAGATCGGCGATCTCCTTGGCGGGCGCGTCCACGCCCGAGGTGCCGAAGACGGTCTTGGCCGCTTCGAGCAGGGAGCCGACGTTGCGCTGCGCGTCGGCGCGCCGCCGACGCGGCGCGCGTTCGGATGCCCCCGGGCCCGCGGAGCCGGTCGAGTCGACACCGGTCGGCGCCGTCTTCTCCGTCACGACACTCCTTCGCTTGCTTAACCGAAAAGCCTTTCCGTATAGTTCCGGAAGAGCGTTCCACTTACGTTCAGGGTACGGCATCGACCGAGCGCTCACCACGCCTCGACCTCAGGAGTAACCGTATGCAGTACCGCGTCCTCGGCCGGACCGGCATCAGGGTCAGCCCCTACGCGCTCGGCGCGATGATGTTCGGAGCCCACGGCAACACCGACCACGACGACTCGATCCGCATCATCCACAAAGCGCTGGACGCGGGGATCAACTTCATCGACACCGCCGACGCGTACGCCCACGGCGAGTCGGAGGAGATCGTGGGAAAGGCGCTCAAGGGGCGTCGCGACGACGTCGTCCTCGCGACCAAGCTGCATCTCCCGATGGGGGACGATCCCAATCAGCGCGGCAACTCGCGGCGCTGGATCATGACCGCGGTCGAGAACTCGCTGCGTCGCCTGCAGACCGACCACCTCGACCTCTACCAGATCCACCGGCCGGACCCCGACACCGACATCGAGGAGACGCTCTCCGCGCTCTCGGATCTGATCCACAGCGGTAAGGTCCGGGCGATCGGGTCGTCCACGATGCCCGCCTCCGACATCGTCGAAGCCCAGTGGGTGGCCGAGCGGCGCGGTCTGGAACGGTTCCGCACCGAACAACCGACCTACTCGATCCTCAACCGCGGCATCGAGGCCGAGGTGCTGCCCGTCGCCCAACGCCATGGGATGGGCACGCTGGTGTGGAGCCCGCTCGCGCAGGGGCTGCTCACCGGGCGAATCCGGAAGGGACAGCAGACCGACCTCCGCCGCGCCGCCTATTTCAAGCATCTCAGCGACGAGCGCCGGCTCGATGCCGTCGAGCAGATCATTCCGCTCGCCGAGAAGGCGGGCCTGCGGATGACGCACCTCGCGATGGCGTTCGCGATCGCTCATCCCGGTGTGACCAGCGCGATCATCGGGCCGCGCACGATGGAGCAGCTCGACGACCTGCTCGCCGGTGTCGACGTCACCCTCACCGACGAGATCCTCGACCGGATCGACGAGATCGTCCCGCCCGGCACCGACGTCGGCACGCTCGACATGGCCTACGTGCCCCCGGCCCTCCAGCGCCCGGCCCTCCGCCGCCGACCCGTCGGCGAACGCGCCGCCGCCTGACCGCCCCACCCTCACCGCTCTCGTACGGCGGGCGCCGCCGCGGCGCCCGCCGTACGGTCGATGCCGGTCAGGGCAGAGTCGTCTGGACGGCCTGCCAGGCGGGGGCGCTGAGGAGTCCCCGCCATGAGGTGAACAGCCGGAGGAGACCTGGTCCATGCTGGGCGCGCAGGTCGGGGTTGACCCGCATGATGTCCAGCTCGTTGGCGGCGGTGAGCTCGGCGAAGTCCCGTCGCAGCGGTAGGGGCGGGCGGCTCACGGCGCCGGTGAACCGATCCTTGAACGGTCCTTCGGGCTCGGCGAGATGGGGGTAGGAGAAGCCGCGGTCGCAGCCGGCGTAGAAGCGGACGAGCCGTTCGGCCTCCGCGCCGATGAGCGCGGCGAACTCGTCCCGTTCGGCCACGTCGCCCAGTGCGGTGGGGAAGCCATCGGTGCCGTAGTACGCATGGCACAGCCCGGCGAGCCGCAACGCCGGTCGCGCGCCCCACTCCGTGAGCAGCGCGTGAACACGCTCCAGATGGGCCAGCAAGGTGCCGCCGGGATGCGGGATCTGGTTCGCGCCGTGAGAGGCCAGCGACTCGACCAAGGTCGCGATCCGATCGATGGCCATGTGGCGCCTCCTCATGATGGTCGGGCTCCATTACATCGGCGATCCGCCGGGAACGACAGTGCGGGGAGCGGAGTACGGGCGTCCCGGCGTCCGTCCCCGCGCGTTACTTCGCCGCGATGTATCAGGACAGGTCGACGGTCACCTGCGCGTTCAGCGCGCCCGGGTGGCCCTTCATTGCCCACAGCACACCACCGAAGAACTGCCGCGCGCTGATCCGCCGGGCCTCGTTCCATGCCTTACGGCCGCCGTACGCGGCCATGATCTCGTCGAGCAGGTCGGACTGTCTCTGCCCTTCAGCCCAGGAACTCGTTGATGTCCATGGCGGCCTCGGCCGGGTACTGGAACAGCGAGGCGCGTGCCGAGTCGGGGTAGACGCGAATGCGCGCGTCCGGGATGAGCCCCGCCATGACGCGACGACGCGCCGCCGGGATGAGTTCACGTTGAGTAGTCGATCTGTTTCACTGTGTTGCGCACATGGCCAACGAAGGAGAACCGGATGCCGACGACCGTCCCGCCCGCCGTATCGACCGCTCATACCGGGCGTTCCCGGAGAGTCATGCCCAACGCGATCACCGCGGCGACGGTGGCGGCCGCAGCCGCCACCGTCCTGCTGGTGGGAACCGCGCCACGCGCGCATGCCTTCGGCACGGTCGGCCACCTGGCCGAGCACGAGCGGATCACGCGTGCCGCGCTGGGTTGCGCCTCTGGTGGCGGCGCCGACTGCTTCGAGCCGCGGTCACTGGATCAGGTCGCGGGCAAGAAGGGAACGTTCGGAGCGGTGGGCTCCCCGGACAACCCGCTGACAGGGGAGATCCTGACCTCCGCGGCGCACTGCGACAACGCCGACTACGTCGACGGCCCCGACTACCGGCCGCAGGACCGGCAGCGAGCGACCGCCGCTCTGATCGAGTGCGTCGATCACGCCCGCGCCCGAGTACGCGCCGGCCTCCGCCGAGCCGCCGACCTGCTCGACCGCGACGGCCGTATCAAACCGGGAGAGGTCAGCCTCAAACCCTCGCTGTTCCCGCCGCGCCCGAACGGCGACTGCACCTTCAACCGGGTGTCCGGCCGGGCCAAATGCAATGTGATCGAAGAATTCGGGCGTGCGCTGCACGCGGTCCAGGACTTCTACTCGCACAGCAACTGGGCCGATCAGGCCGCGGCCGGGCCGGTCGGCGTGCACAACCCGCCCGGCGGCCGGCAAGGCGGCGTCAGCCCGCTGTTCGCCCTGTTCGGAGCCGAGCCGACCGGCGCGAACGTCCCCGGCTGGCTGACCACCGGCTGCTTCGACGCCCAGTCCGCCATCACCGGCGAACGCGCCGGGTGCACCGACGGCGGCCGGACCCGGCTCAAGCACGCCTGGATCAACAAGGACCACGGAGTGATCGACCCTCGTACGGGCGTCACCTCCTGCACCGAGGGCGGCAAGAACGTCTGCACCGCGCGCGGCCAGGTCCAGGACAATTTCAGTCGCGCGGTGCGCCTGGCCATCGACGACACCCGCCGCCAGTGGCACGATTTCGCCGCGGCGGTGCGCCAGGCCTATCCCGGTCGCGGCGACCGCATCATCTGCGCCCTCACCCACGACGACCCGACGACAACCTGCCACTGACGCCTGAACCGCGCCGGGTCGGGGTGAGCGCTTCGGCGGAGTGGCGGTCGCCGCCATCACCGAACACAGACGCTTAGGCGGCGTCGGTCAGGACGTACAGCCCTCGGGTGATCGGGCGGAGCGGTGTCCCTCCCGCACTCGGCGGGCCGCCAGGATGCTCTTCGACCAGTTGCGTCATCACACCGGATCACCTACCGGCAGCCCGCCTTATCAAGGTCGCCGATCAGCGAACCAGGCGGCCTAATGGCGTGTCTGCCATTTCTTCAAGATGACATGACAGGGTTGTATTTCGTTGGCAGCCTGTCACGTTCGGCGGGTGCCGATCGTCTTGTGCATGAGGGCAGATGGTCGAGCTGTAAGGGAGGGCGGAGGGCGCCGTGCCGGATGCGGACAAGAAGCGAGCAGCCCATCGAGACCTGGTGGATCGCCTACTGAACGGGGAGGGCAGGGCATCCGCGGAGCAGCGAGCGTGTGCCTTCGGCAACGACGGACTTTCCCCGCCATTGGACGCGCTGATCGGCAAGGTCGTCGAAAGGCCGGCGCAGGTCACCGAGGCGGACTTGGCCGCGGCGAAGGCGGCGGGCTGCACCGAGGACCGGCTTTTCGAACTGGTGATATGCGCTGCGGTCGGCCAGTCCGCCCGGCTGTATGAAGCCGGACTGGCGGCCCTGGCCGAAGCGACCGGCAAGGGGAGGCCGGATCATGCGACTTGACATCCTCAACCACGGTTACAGCCGCAGAACCAAGCTGCTGTTCGCGCTCATCCGACTGTTCTCCGGGCACCCCGTACCGGACGCAGCCAAGCTGGTCTTCTATCGGCCCGATTTCTACGGGGCCCGGGCCAAGGAGTTCACTCACGAGGCGATGCGCGGGCCGTCCGCCTGGTCGGTGGGCGACCGGGAGCTGATGGCGGCTTACGTGTCCAAGGTGAACGAGTCAGCGTTCTGCGTCGGCGCGCACACCGCGACCGCAGAGCGGGCGTGCCAGGACGGGCCGCGGGTCGCGGCGGTGCTGGCCGACCTGGAGTCGGCTCCCGTAGCCGAGCCGCTGCGGGCAACGCTGCGAATGCTCGGCAAGCTGACCCGGGAGGGAAAGGTCGACGCCGAGGACATGCGGGAGGTGCTGGCCGCCGGTGTCTCACCCCAGCAGGTCCAGGACGCGCTGGCGGTCTGCGTCGCCTTCAACACCACCGACCGGCTGGCCGACGCCTTCGGGTTCGTACTGCTGAGCCCGGAGGGGTTCGAGGCAGGAGCCAAATACCTGCTCAAGCGGGGTTACCGGTAGGCCGGCCCGCCGGTCCGGTGAGAAGTAGGCTCATCGGGTGAGCGGTGAAGCGTCGAATTCCCCGGATGATCGGTCAGCCCAGAACCCGCCTCCGCGTCCACGCCGGTTGCGGCAGGTCCATCCGACACGGCGTGGCCTGATCCTTTCGTGGTGGGGATTCACCGCCACATTCACTGGGTTGCGTTTGCTGACCTGGGCAATCCACGTTCACGTCGCGGGACTGGGCAACGTCCACGTCGGTCGTGTCCATATTCACCATTACATCTGGGGGATTCTGCTGTTGATCGCCGTCGGCGCGTGCGGGCTCGTCGAGAGGTCCTCTCTCTGGCGGACCTGGATGGGCCTCGCCTTCGGGATCGGGCTGGCCCTTGTGATCGACGAAGCCGCGTTGCTGATCGAGTTGAAGGACGTGTACTGGAACCGCGCGGGTGGGATCAGCGTCGCCATCGCGATCATCCTCATCGGTGTGGCCGGCAGCATCCTCGCGTTCACGCGTGCGCCACACGCCGAGGCCACCGCGCCCTGAGGGAGGCGAGACCCGGAAGGCGGCGTTTCTCCGGGTCTGGCCTCCTGGGAGCGTCCCGTAAAGGCTGCTCAAGCTGTCGATCTTCGCCGTTCCTCCGATTCGCGGGCGGATGCGTGCCGAATGCTCGGCAACCGCGATCCAGGGAAGGGGCAAAACCCTCATGTCGGCACCGTGGGTGGGTCTTTTCCGAGCATCCGGTACGTCGACATCGGAGGTCGAGCCGGGTGTGTGGAGTGCCGGACGCACCGATGAGTTGCGGGCGCGATGGAGGTCAGTACGTGCGAGTAGTCCGGGCGACCAAGGGAGGGCCTGTCATGGCCAAGTTCGTGACCATCGGGTACGGCGACCAGGAAGGTTATGACCGCACCGACGCGGCGGTCCGCGACCAGGCGCACGCGCACGACACTCGCCTGCGAGCGGCCGGAGCCGAGATGGGGATCGCGGAGTCGCCCGTACAGGTGCGAAATCCCGACGGTGCCGGCATGAGCGTGGAAAGCGGATCATTCATGTCATCGGCTCTCCCGGTCGCCGGGTTCGCCATCATCGAAGCGGCGACCCTGGAGGAAGCGATCCAGCTCGTATCAGGAACTCCCTGCGCGGTCGCACACGGTGTCGTCGAGGTCTGGCCGTTGCGGGAGACACCGTAGTCCGTCGCTGGGCGGCAGCGCGAAGACGTCACCGCCCTGGGTTCGGGCGACGGCGTCGGTCACCGTGAAATCGCGCCGCAGCCGCAAGGACAGGGCCATTCCGCCAGCGAGCGGATCGTCCCCGATTATGCTGTCATCGCCCGGCATGCCGACAAGATACGGGAACTCGCCGGTGAGGCGCCCCCGGTCGGCACACTCCTGACATCGTTAGCCGCGCTGTTCTATCGATCAAAGATCGTGGCCCATTGTCGGCGAGGCGGCCGGATCGCGGCAGATCCGGGCGTCCGTGGCATGCGGTCACTGACCGTAAGAGAATCGGAGGTCGGCGAAGAGCAGGTGGTTGAGTCGCCGCCGAAGGTGCCCGGTCTTGCTCTGATCAGGAGCTTCATCCGGGGTGAGCAAGGTGAACTTCAGCGAGGTCTCGCCGCCCACGGCCGTCAGCTCGAAATGGACCTGGTCGTTGGGTCTACTTGGCCAAAGCGATGACCAGACGACCCGGTTGGGCTTTTCGGCTTCCAAGACCCTCGGCTCTACTTCATCGGAGAGCAGGTTCAGCCATGGCCGCGCTCCCCGCCGATGAGGTTCCACAAGCGACTCCCAGACCACTGACGGGGGCGCCGGCAGTTTGCGGGCCCTCGAGCCGATCTGGATCACCTCAGAATCGTATGTGGACTCGCACGGCGCTCGATCTTTCAACGACAGCCAGGTGTGCCTCTCCGCGGTAGAAGCGGATGCGGTGGTACTGATCGCCGTAAACTACGCGACCGTGGCAGAGGTCGTGCTGCTCGGCGAGGTGACCTGTCCGTCGGGCGAGTTGGTGCTGATGGACGGCGGCTACCTCGGGCTATGGTCCGGCGACCGCGCGCCGGACGACGTGGAGCGGCCCGACGACGCGCCTGCCGTCGACTTTGAGGTGGTCGGCCGCGATGCAGACGCCGCGGCCCGGTCGTTCGACCGGCAGTCCGGCCGCACCCTCTACGACATCCCGCACCACGCCGTCGCAGAGTTCACCTCGCACTTCGATGACCAGTGCCGTGAGCGCGGCTACCAGGCGTCGCTGCGCTCCTTCCCACGGCAGGTCCCGCACCGTGACCGCGTCCGGCGGGCGATCGCCCGAAACGACCCGGACTTTCTGATCAGCGGCGTGCCGGTCATCGCCATCGGAGGCCTGCCGACCGACCGCCCGCTGCCGGTCACCGCGACACCGCACAGCGACTGGGGCTGGACGCGCATCCGCATCGTGATCAGTGACGAACCGGTCATGAGTACCTGCTCGCTGGGCAAGATCGGCGTCGACTATGCCCGCTTCGTGTTCGCCGACGCGGACGCGTTGAACGCGTGGGTACACGAGGAGCCGATCGACGGGCTCGCGGACGTCGTCTTCTGGGGCAGGCACGAGACCGAGATCGCGGCCGAGTTCGGTGCCACCCGTACCGGCACGCCTGGCGAGGACAACTACGGCTGGCTGAACCTGCCGGTCCGCGACGCGTACGCGAAGGCGATCGCGTTGAACGATCGGAAGACGGCATCGGACCGTAAGTTCGCCTTCGATTTCCGGCCGCACTCACACCACTGGCGGGTGATGGCCGATGTTCGCGCGTCGGAGAACGAGGCCGCCTCGATAGAGGTCGGCGGTGCCCGCGTCATGTTCGCGATGACGTCCGTGGGCGACGGGTTCTTCCCCGTCCATGTCGAACTCGATGCGGCGAGTGCCCCGGCCGCGATCGAGATAACGGTCCGAGGCGCCGGGGATTGACCGCGGTCTGATCAGACCGCATCCCGGTTGAAGGCGAGCCGTCTGGCGCTTGCGTCCGGAGGCTGGATGTCCGCTCGCCGGCTCAGGCTCTCCGTACGCGACCAGCGGCATGAGCGGATGTTCGGTGGTGCGGATCCGTTCCGGCGCCGTGCGATGAGCGTACGAAGCCGGAGGCTGCGTCATCCCGCGAATGTCCGAGGTGGCCACCTGGCCGCATACGACCGGCGGAGGTCCGTCGGCTGTTTCGACCCCGCGAGAGCATCACACCGCCGCGAGCATGATGATCGTCACGAGGACGAGCAGGCCAAGGTAGGACCGGGCATACAGATGGTCGGGGATGCGCGGGGGACGGCGGCGCAGTGCGACGATGACCGGGATCGCGCCGGTGAGCAGGCAGGCGGCCGCGATCGGGTCGATGAGACCGATGAAGTGGGCGCCCGCGACCGGGCCGGCAGGCAGGGAGACGAGGGCGGCCGGTACCGCGATGACGAGGGTGAGCGGGTTGGCGAGCGCGGTGGCCGCGTGCATGGAGTGCCCGGCGCGGCGGAGCATCGGGACGGTCATGACGCTGCCGCCCACCCCGAGGAACGCCGCGACCGCGCCGATCGGCGCGCCCAGGGCGGCGGGAATCGGCCGCGGGCCGCGCGGCACGGCCTCGCCCGGTGCGGGTGGGCGGAGGAATCCGGGGCGTACCAGCAGGTCTGCGATCGTCAGCACGAGATACCCGATGAAGGCCCATCGGGTCAGGAAGGATGGCACGAACCGCGTCAGCAGCGCGCCGGCCGCCCCGCCGATCGCGAGCAGCACGAGCAGGACGCCGCGGCCGCGCAGCGCCGCCAAGAGGCTCCGGCGGGTGGCGGCCGTGGCGAATCCCGCGTTCACCACCATCACCAGGGCCGACGTCGCCGTGGCCACCCGCATCGCGCCGGGCCCCAGGGCGGCGTCCGACCACACCACCACCGGCACCGTGACGAATCCGCCCCCGAAGCCGAACAGCACGGTCGTCACCCCGGTCATCAGCCCGATTCCGATCAGTACGACGAGTTCCACGGGCTCAAGCCCATCAGGCAAGACCAGGCACTCGCATTCGAAGGTCGGCGTGATTCCTTCGCGTCTCGGCCACTAGTCTGGCCGGGTGAAGAACGTGCCGCTGGCCGAGGTCGACCACATCCCCCGCGCGGTCCTCCCGATCGGCACCGACTACCCGCCCGGGCATGTGCTCGACTGGCACGAACACCGCCGCGCGCAGTTCCTGTACGGGGCCACCGGTGTCATGATCGTCGAAACCGGCGACGGCGCCTGGACCGTCCCCACCGACCGCGCCGTCCTCATCCCGCCCGCCACCCGCCACCGCGTCCGGATGCTCGACGTCAGCACTCAGAGCCTCTATATCGAGCCCGGCGCCGTCCCATGGTGGCCCGCCGTCTGCACGGTCGCGGACGTCACTCCGCTGCTCCGCGAACTCCTCTCAGCCGCCGTCGCGTTCCCCGCCGAGTACGACCTGGCCGGCCGGGAGGGCGGCATCGCCGCCCTGCTCCTCCACGAGATCGCCGCACTCACCCCTCTCCCACTGCACGTCACCCTTCCCGCCTCCGCCGACCTCGCCGCCCTCTGCCGCGCCTACCTCGCCGCTCCCGACGCCGGGGTGACCAACACCGAATGGGCCGCCCACCTGTCCACCAGCGAACGCGCCTTCACCCGCCGTTTCCGCCGCGAAACCGGCCTCAGCCCCGCCGTCTGGCGCACCCGCGCCCGCCTCCTCGCCGCGGTCCCTCTCCTGCGCACCACCACCGTCACCGAGGTCGCCGCCCGCCTCGGCTATGCCTCACCGGCCGCGTTCACCACCGCCTTCACCCGCACCTTCGGCCGGCCGCCATCCCGCTTCACCCGGGCGTAGCCGCACTTGGCGGCAGAAGCGTGCGTCACGGCTTTCAGGCCACGGGGCTGCTTCAGGAGGGGCCGCGGGCGAGCATGCCATCGACGAGGAGCTTCAGCATCCGGGTGGCCTGGTCGACGTCGGCGGCGGTCAGCATGATGCCGGCCATGCTGGCGGAGACGTCGGCCGGTTGGACGTCGGCGCGCAGGCTGCCGTCGGTTCGGCCGGCGTCGAGGATGGTGGCGATGGCGCCGTTGAGGTGTTCGCGGGTTTGGCCGGAGCTGATCGCACCGCTGGCGATCACCGCGCGCAGGGCTTCGGCCATGCCGCGTTTGGTGGCGACGAAGTCCTGATAGCGGCGCATCCATTCGCGCATGGCGTCGGCCGGCGCGTGGTCGGCCACCAGCTGCGCGGCCATGGCGCAGAGGCGGGTGAGTTCGCTGCGGTAGACCTCTTCGACCAGGGCTTCGCGGGACGGGAAGTTGCGGTAGAGCGTGCCGACGCCGACTCCCGCCTCGCGGGCGATGGTCTCGATCTTGACAGGGTCCGGGCCGGTGGTGAGGGCGCGGGTGGCAGCGTCGATGATGCGCTGCCGGTTGCGCTGGGCGTCCCTTCGCGCGCCGGGGCGTCGCTCGAGCTCGGAAATCGCGATCACCTCACAAGCGGAACCGGTTCCGCTTTTGCTAGAGTCCAACCAGGCTAAGCGGAATCGGTTCCGCTTATGGTCATCGTATCTGGAGGGTCACGACCATGACCACATCGCATGCGTACGCGTACGGAAAGCTGGGCGACCACGATGTCCTGCGGGTCGGCTTCGGCGCCATGCAGCTGGAACACGGCGACCCCGCGGATGCCGTCAAGGTTCTGCGCCGCGCGGTCGAACTCGGCGTCGACCACATCGACACGGCCCACTTCTACGGCCCGGTCAACGACCTGATCAGGACCGCCCTGCATCCGTACGCCGACCGCCTGCAGATCGTCACCAAGGTCGGCGCGGTGACCCACCCGACCGAGCGACTGGTCGCCGCCCAGAAGCCGGCGCAACTGCGGGCATCGGTCGAGGAGAACCTGCGCACCCTCGACACCGAACACCTTGCGGTCGTCAACCTCCGCCGGCTCGACATGCCGCCAGGTATCAGCGCCACCGGCGACCAGGTGGTCGACCTGGACAGCCAACTGGCCGAGCTGATCGCCCTGCGCGACGAGGGCAAGATCGGTGGCATCGGCCTGAGCCAGGTCGGCCTTACGCAGCTGCGGCAGGCTCTTCCGGCCGGAATCGTCTGCGTGCAGAACATGTACAACGTCCTCACCCGTGACCAGGAGGACGTCCTGACCGAGTGCGCCGAGCAGGGCGTCGCCTGGGTGCCGTACTGCCCGCTCGGATCGGCCTTCGACTGGCTGCCCAGCGTCACCGACAACCCGGTGGTCATCGCGCACGCCGAGCGCCTCGGCATCACCCCGGCTCAGGCCGGGCTGGCCTGGCTGCTCGGGCACAGCCCGGCCACGCTGCTGATCCCCGGCACCCGTGACCTCGCGCACCTGGCCGACAACGTCGCGGTCGCCCGAATCGAGCTGGACCAGGAAGCGATGACGGCCTTCGACGCGCTGGCCCAGGACATGGCCGCCTGAGCGGAAAGACGCCACGGAAAGCGGCTCGAGGAAGTCTCTCAGCTTCTGGCCTGCGGGCGGCGACCCTCTGCCCGCCCGGCTGGCCGGGTTCAGTCGAAATGCTGGAAGCGGGGCCAGGCCGCTGTCCAGCCGCCCGCTGGGTCGCGGCAGACCGCGATGATGCGGCCCTGCTCCTCGTTGCCGACGCCGACGCCATTGTCGAGTACGCCCGCCACGGCGCAGCTGCCGAACCGGGCCTGCAGGTAGGGCAGCGGCAACCCGATCACCACGGCCACCGTCGCCGCCTCCGGGGGCGGTCCGTACCGGTACAGCTCATTTTGTCCGCTGTAGATCGGCAGCGGCAGCCTGTGGTCCGGGCCGTACCGCTCCAACGCGCCCGCCTCGCCGTAATTGCCGGTCACGATGACGGCTTTGGCTCGATCCGCCTCCGGCAGCGCCGCGTAGACGGCCGCCACCTCTCGGGCGTAGGCGGGCCAGCCGATCTGGTCGCGGGTGGCCTGGTTGATCGCCGGAATGGGGGTGTCGCCGAGCACGTCGACGGGCAGCAACGGCAGTGCGAGCATGAGCGTGACCGCGGTGTTCAGGGCGAGTCCGGCGACGACCAGCGCCCGCCGCCGTCGGGGTCGGCGCGCAGCCCAGTCCGCGGTCGGCACGCACCCGGCGGCGAAGAGAGAGCCGACCAAGCCCACCGGGTAGTAGATCTGCCCGCCGGAGATCAGCACGATCACCAACAGCACCGGGTATGCGCCGGCGAGCGCCCGGGCAGGGCGCCAGGCCGGCCGGCGGAACAGGGCGACGAGGCCGGCCACCCAGATCGCGGTGACCGGCGGACCCAGCAGGAACAGTTGGAACGGCAGCAGCTGCACCCGGGTCGCGCCGCCCTTGTTCTCGGACAGGGCGGCCGCCATATCCAGCTGCGGGAACCCGTGCGTGGCCTGGTAGATCAGGTTGGGTGATCCGATCAGCACGGCCAGGCCCACACCGGTCCACAGCCAGCGCGAACGCAGCGCCGAGCGCGGGCCTAACCAGAGCAGCCCGAACGCCAGGCTGACCAACAGCAGCACGATGAGATGCTTGTTGTAGAGGGCCATCCCGGTCACCGCGCCGGCCGCCGGCCACCATCGCGGCTCACCGCGGAGCAGGGCACACAGCGCGAACAGGATCACTGCCGCCCAGACCGGCAGGTCAACGGTCGCGGTCAGCATGACGTGACCGAACAGCAGGGGTACCGCCGCGAACGCGTATCCCCAGGCGCACAGCGTCTGCGCGCGACGGCCACCGCCCAACTCGCGGGTGATCAGCGCGGTGAGCACGATCGCCGCCACCACGCAGACGGTGGCCGGCAGGCGCATGGCCCAGACCGTGTCGCCGAACACGGCCACCGAGGCGCGGGCCAGCAGCGGAGTCAGCGGCGGCTGGTCGACGTAGCCCCAGGCCGGCCGCAGCATCCGGAAGTACAGCTCGTCGCGGTGGTAGTCGTACCGGTTGTTGGTGGCCACCAGAACGGCGGCGGCCGCGGCGGCCGCACCGCCGATCGGCAGCCAGGCGATCGGCGGGCGGACCGGCTCATCCCTGGCGATGACGGGCGCCGAGGTCGATGCGGGGGTGTCCACGGACGCACAGTATCCACCCGTGATGACAGTCGGAAGCCGCTGTTCAGCCGAGAAACCCGCCGTCGCTGACGATGATCGTGTTTCCGGTGGCCGGCATTTGACAACCGCTCAAACGCACTCTTCGCGGCAAAGAGCGCGTTCTCTCAGGGTGTCTCATCTGGAATATCCGCCGTTGCAATGGGGCGGCCGAAGGTGAGGGCGAGTTGGAGGCCGGGTTCGATCGAGGCTCGGTACTGAGAGTCGGGTTCTGTCCCCACAGCATCCAGGACGGTGCTGAAGAAGCACCGGGCGGCGGCGGCCAGCACCACCTGGAAGATGTCAGTATCGGACAGTCCATGACGGCGCAACCCATCGATATCGGCGGCGGTGATGGCAGTGGCATCGGTGACCACGCGTTCGGCGAAGTCGATAAGCGCGACGTCGGCGGAGTCCAGGCCGGCATCGTGGTGGTCGGTGGCGATGTCTTCCACCGTCTCGGCATCATAGAACCGGTCCCGCAGCACCTTTCCGTGCGCGAGAGCGCAGTAACTGGACCGCAGACGCCGCGCGGCCGCCAACGTCACCAGCTCGTAGCGCCGCGTGTCCATGTCCGCCTTGATTGCGGTGTTGAGCTGCTGCCAGGCCTCGTAGACGGCAGGTTGCAGCGCGAACACCCTGGTGTAGTTGGCGACATACCCCAGTGCCGCGCGGTCGGCTTCATACATACGACCGGTCTGGTCTGCAGCGTTGGTCTCAGCGGGTGCCTGCAGATAGCTCATGGCACCGTCCTTCGGGCTCCTCGAGGTCGGACATGCAGGCGGCGTACTCCCCGCACCTAAGGGGACACGTCGCTGCCGATCTCAGAGTCCACCGATTCTCAGACCGCCACAACGGCTTGGCGTCTGAGATGTTCGATCGGCCGCCTCCCGATGGCGGATCGGTCACGCCGCCATCCAGGAGATGGGCACCGCGCGCCACCGCAGATCGCATGCGATTTTTGCGGCATCGGGGTGCGGAATGAGGGGCACGCTTGCCCGAGACTGAAGAGCACCGGCGAGAGCCGGAAAGCGCGGATCGGAGGCGAAACGCGGCCAGTCGTGGCCAGACACGCTCCAGCTCAGATTGACCACAATACGGCTATGAGCCTCCCCTTGAAGGTCGCGCGGGTGCTCCTCGTATCTGCCCTGGTGGCTGCGGCCGTGTGGGTCCTTTTCGGGCGTGGGGCTCACGAGTCGGTCGTGGACAATGCCAACGTCGTCGGCGGGTTGGCCGGGCTGGTCGCGCTCGGCGTGCAGCTGCTGACTCTCCGGTCCGGAAAGCATTCCCGGCTGCCGGCCACGTCTCCTGGCGCTCTGCTTCTGCCCGATCCCCGCCCGTGGGCGGTGCGGCGCGAGGCGAAGATCCGGGACTGCGTCGAGGCCGTGCTGCGGCGGCCCAACGGCACCGTGGGCAGCGTGACCGCCCTGCACGGCGCCGGGGGCTTCGGCAAGACGACACTCGCCGCGTTGGTCTCGCGCGAGCCCGCCGTGCGGGACCACTTCGACGGCCGTATCCTCACCGTCCGGATGGGGCCGGGCGTGACCGGAGCGGCGGCGATCGTGTCGAAGGTCAACGACCTGATCAAACTGGTCGGTGGAGAGAATGCCGACTACGACGACCCCAGCCTCGCCGGCGCCCACCTGGGCCAAGCGCTGGGGTCGCTGGGTCGCATCCTCCTGGTAATCGACGACGTCTGGACGGAGGAGCAGCTCACACCGTTCACCCTTGGGGCGGTGCAGTGTGCCCGCCTGGTGACCTCACGGGAGGCCCGGGCGCTCCCCGAGTACGCAGTCCGCATCCCGGTCGAGCAGATGACGACCGGGGAAGCACGCGACGTCCTCACGGTCGGTGTCGGCGGTCTACGCCCGGAGATCGTCTCGGCGCTGCTCGCCGCCACCGGCCGCTGGCCGATCCTCCTGCGACTGGTCAACGGGTTCCTCACCCTAGCAGCGGACGACGTCAACGCTGCCGCGCGTCAAGTGCTGGACCGGCTGCGGGAGACGGGCCCGGCCGGAGTGGACGACCTGTCCACCGGCGGGGCGATCATCGACCCCACCAACGCCGAGCAACGGCGGAACGCGATCCGGGCGACCATCCGGGCGAGCACCGACCTCCTGCCGGGGCAACAGCTCGACCGTCTGCAAGAACTGGCCGTCTTCGGCAGCGAGTATGTCGTGCCGGCGGCGCTGGCGGGTGAGCTCTGGAACCGGACCTCGGGGATGGCGCCGCTCGAGGCCAGGGCGCTCGTGAACGCCTTCGCGGACAGATCACTGCTGATACTCGACGCGGACAGTGGAGGCTTCTTCGTCCACGACGTCATCCACGCCTATCTCAGCGCCGAGCTCGGCGCCGGCCGGTTGCGCCGGTTGCACGAGGAGCTCTTGACAGCGTTGCACGTCGATCCGAACAGCGCCGACCTCGTGGGCCAGGAGCTGAACGCCGCCCGGGAGAACGGCTACGCCGCCGAGCGGATGGTGTTCCACCTTTGCGAGTCCGGGCGGGAGAGGCATGCCGCCGCCACCGTCTGCGATGCCCGCTGGCTGTCGTTCCGGCTCGTCCGAAACGGGGTCAACGCCGTCCTGCGTGACCTTGCGATGGTGCGGGCGCCTGAGGCCGACCCCGTCCGCAAGGCGGTCACCGCGTCGTCACACCTCCTCGGCGCGGCGGACCCGGAGCACGGCGAGGTGGACGTCCTTCTCAGCCGCCTGCAGGATGTGCCGGCCGCCGCGACGTCGGTGTCCGCGTTGCAGCGCGCTCTCGGGCATCCAGTCCTGGTGAACCACTGGCCGCTCCCGGATACCTCACGCGGCACGTTGCTGCGAGTACTGGACCACGACGGGCAGGTGTACGGCTTGGCGGTCACCGAGGACGGGTCGATCGTGGCGAGCCTCGACGGAGCCTCGCTACGGGTGTGGGAGCCCTTGGGACGGGTGCGAATCGTGCTGGACACGGCCAGGTTCAGCCTGCGCGCGGTCGCGATCTCGCCGGACGGCGCAATCATCGCCGCCGCCGGCGCGCGGCGCCGCCTCGTGCTCTTCGACCCGGCGACCGGTGATGTGACCCGCATGGTCCGCGGGCCCCGGCGCGGTCTCAGCCAGCTGCGGTTCACCCCAGACGGCCGGTCCGTCATCGGCGCAGGTCCCGGCGCGGACGTCCGCGTCTGGTCGGTAGCGACCGGGGCGCCGGAACGGATCCTGCGCCTCGAAGGCCCGGTCACCGACATGACGATCTCGCCCGACGGCGCCTGGCTGGCCTGCGTCGGAAAGTCCGCCGTCACGGTGTGGAGCCTCGCCACCTGGAACGAGGCCGCTACCCTGCCGACCGGGCTGTGGGGTACCTCGCTCGCTGCCCTGTCCCCCGACGCCCTGGCGGTCTTCTCCTCCGGCGGGGGTGGCGTGTACGTCAAGACCGTTCCGGACGGACGGCACCTTCTCCACCTCAACCTGAGTGGATTCATCACCGCCGGGGCCGCTGCTCGCGACGGCACCTGCATCCTCACCGGTGACCAGGAGGGCGCCGTCGTGGTGACGGACGTCGCGTCCGAGGTGTCGCACCCGTTGCGTACCGGACACTCCGATGCGATCACGACCCTCGTGGCGCCGGCCGGCAGCGATTTCACGATCAGCGCCAGCGTCGACCGGACGGCCCGGGTGTCGTTGCTCCAGGCCGACGATTCGGTCCAGTCGCCACCGCGCGGCCGGTCGATGCGGGCCATGGACGCGACGAGGACCGGCGGCTTCGTCATTGCCCTCGACGAGGACGGCCGGATCACCTGCTGGACTCTCTCAAACGACGCGCTGGTCGCCGACTTCCGGCCCCACGGTCTGCACATCCGGAACCTGGCGGTCGATCCCAGCGGCCGGCGGATGGCGACGGTGCACATGAACGAGTCGGTCCGGGTCTGGGACCTGTGGGACGGCACCTCCCGGCCCGCCGACGCCCCGAGCGACCGCGCCGGTCAGGTGATGCACCTCGGTGGCGTGATCCTGGATCCCTGCCGTCCGACGTTCACCGGCGACGGCAGCCGCCTCGCCTACGTCCAGAACGGCCGGATCGTGATCCGGTTCGCCGACGACGGGAGGCCGGCCCAGTCGGTCGACCCGGGCGGCAAGCGGGTGGCCTGCCTGGCCTTCGCGGCGGATTCGAGCTCCCTTGCCTGGGGATCCGCCGACGGTATGGTGACGATCAACGATCTGAGCGGCCGCAAGGCCGACGTCCGGGTCCAGATGCCCGGCAAGGCCGCCGCGATCGACTTCAGCCGGGACGGAACGCGCCTCGCGGTGGCCCTGGCCGAGTGGTCTGCCAGCTACCTCCTCGATGTCCGCTCCGGCGACGTCGTATCCGTGCTCGACGGCCACCAAGGCCCGGTCACGAGCATCATGTTCTCGCCTCAGGGCGACCGGGTCGCCACCACCTCGGCCGACGCCCGGCTGCGGATATGGGACGCGCCGACCGGCCGTTTGCTATGCGCGATGCGTGTGGACGGCGGGCTGGAGGTCGGCCGCTGGATCGACGACCACATCGTCGTAGCCGCAGGCGGCGGTGGTCTCTACGCCTTCGACCTGCTGGGTTGAGCGCACCGCCGGGCCGGGCGGCCGAGGACGGTCGGGTCGGCGGTGGGCCGTCCTCACGGAAGTGGGGTGCGCCAGTGGCTGAGCGGGCTTGCGGTATCGGCGGTACCCGCACACAACAGCCTGGGCGACGCGCGCTGTCCGGCCGGGGATCAGTCGACCTTCGGGTGCCAGCGGCGGCGGAGGGCGAAGGCGGCGGCCTTCGGGCGGCGGTCGCGGGTGAAGACGCCCTTCTTGTTGCCGTCGGCGCGGTTGACGCCGTACCCCGTGGCGAAGTCGGCGAAGTTCCAGACGTGCTCGCCGATGACGGAGTCGACGCGGTCGAAGACCCGGTGGAACGTCTCCAGGAGCTCGATCTGGTAGTCCTCGGTCCAGGTGCCCGCCGCGACCGAGCGTACTCCGGCGATCGCGTCCGCGCCGTACTCCGTGACGATGATCGGCTTGCCGTGCAGGCGTACCCATTCACGCAGTTCCGCCTCGAGCTCGCGTTCCGCCGTGACCAGGTCGCCGGTGTCGATGTACCAGCCGTTGTAGCGGTTGAGGCAGATGACGTCGAACAGGTCGCTCATGACGTCCTTGTCCGGCGGCAACTGGACCTGGGCGAAGCAGACCGGGCGGCTCGGGTCGGCCGCGCGCGCGGCGCGTACGAGCGGCTCGAAGTACGTGCGCGCCTCGGGGCGGGCCGAGTCCGGTTCGTTGGCGATGCTCCACATGACCACGCTCGGGTGGTTCTTGTCGCGGGCCACGAGTTCCTGGATGGCGCGCAGGTGGGCCGCCTGGGTGGTGTCGTCGATCGCCGCCCAGATGTGCGGGGGATCGCCGGGCACGAGCGTGTGCGCGATCTCGAAGTTGAGCCCGACGGCCGGGGTCTCGTCGATGACGACGATGCCGTGCCGGTCGGCGTACTCCAGGACCTCCTCGGCGTACGGGTAGTGCGAGGTGCGGAAGGAGTTGGCGCCGATCCAGTCGAGCAGCGCGAAGTCGTGCACCATGTGCACGTCGTCGTGGCCCTTGCCGCGGATGGGATTGTCCTCGTGCTTGCCGAAGCCGCGGAAGTAGAACGGCTCGCCGTTGATCAGGAAGCGGTCGCCCTCCACCTTCACGTCGCGGATGCCGACCGGCAGCGCGTACTCGTCGGCGTCGTCGCCGCTCGTACGGACCTCGAGGCGGTAGAGGTGGCCGTGGCCGGGGCGCCACAGGGTCGCGTCCGGCACCTCCAGTGTGCCGGCGGCGGTCGTGCCCCGCGCGCGTTCGGCGCCGTCGGCGTCGCGCAGTACGACCTCGGCGACCTGGCCGGCCACGACGTCCACGCGGTAGCGCACGCGGGCGTCCGCGCCGGCCACCTCCGTGGTGACGGTGATGTCGCGGACGTACGAGCGGGGGGTGGCGCAGAGCCAGACGGCGCGGTGCAGCCCGGCGTAGTTGAAGAAGTCGTGGAAGTACCGCTGCCGGCGGCGCCCGTCCGGCAGGACGTCGACGATGCCGGGCGGGATCGTGGAGGGCTCCAGGCGGTTGTCGACCACGACGGTCACGCGGCCGGTCTCGCCGGGCCGGGCGTGCTCGGTCACGTCGCACTCGAACGGCGTGTAGCCGCCCTCGTGCCGTCCGACCTCCACGTCGTTCCACCACACCACGGCGCGGTGCGCGGCGGCGTCGAAGCGCAGCACGACGCGCCGCCCCGCCCACCCGGCCGGGAGCCGTACCTCGCGCTGATACCAGACGTCGCCGACGTGGTCGTGGGCGTCCCGGGTGGCCGGCACGTCGTTGAAGCTCGCCGGAACCGGCATCTCCACGGTGTCCGGCAGCGGGCCGCGCCACCACTGCTCGGCCCGGCCCCGGTCGCCGGGGTCGAGGGCGAAGGCCCACAGCCCGTTGAGGCTGACACGTTCGCGGCTGGACGTCTCCTGAGGACGGAGCAAGGGAGCCTCCGGGTGGGTGAAGGGCCGGGATCCTCGTCTATCGACTGTCAGACGGATTCATCGAGGAGATGCGCGTTCCAGACGGCCGCCGCCTGCTCGTGGGAGTCGACGCCGGCGAAGAAGGCATCGGCCAATCCGGCGTAGTCCGGTTCCACGACATCCGTGACCTCGATGAATTTCGGCCGGTACACCGCGAAGCCCTGCGGAGTCGATTGCGGCCGGTAGGGCACGGCCATCTTCATCGACCGCCGGGCCGGGAGGTACTCGACGGCGTCGACGACCAGCGCGTCGACCCGTCTCCCGTCGAGGTTGAGGTAGGCGTCCGCGACGAACACCGCGCGGACCCAGTCGGGCCGGCCCGCCTCCAGCGCTTCCTGGCCGGCCTTCGCGGCGTCGGCGATATCGTCGGCCATAAGGCGGTTCATGCCTTGACCGCCGGCTGCGTCCGCGTGGCCCAGCAGGGGAATCAACGTGTCGCCGCCGGACACGCTCCAGATGCCGTGGGCGGCATAGAAACCGGCCATCCTGGAAACGTCGTACATGATCGGCCAGCGTAGCGAACGCGGCGGCCCCGAGAACGTGGCCGCGTCGCCGGGTTCCGGCGCCACGTCGTATGGTCCGCCTCCGATTCCTGTGAAGTTCCTGTTACATCGATGACCGGCCCGTTCCCAGCGGCTCCGGGCGGAGTTAGCGTCCGTATGTGCTGATCACTCCACATGAGCGGGAGCGGCTGCTCATCCACGTGGCGGCCGGGCTCGCCCGCGACCGGCGCGCCCGCGGCCTGCGGCTCAACCATCCCGAGGCCACCGCGGTCATCGCCTCGTACGTGTTAGAGGGCGCCCGCGATGGGCGGACCGTCGCCGAGCTGATGGAGGCGGGACGTACGGTGCTCACCCGCGAGGACGTCCTGGACGGCATCCCGGAGATGCTCGACTCCGTGCAGGTCGAGGCGACCTTCCCCGACGGCACCAAGCTCGTCACCGTCCACCGGCCGATCCCGTGACGCCGGCGAAGGGGACGCGATGAGCTCCGGAATCGTCCCGGGCGAGATCGTGGCCGGGGACGGCCCCGTACGCCTGAACCCCGGCCGTACGCGACGGACCGTCACGGTCGTCAACACCGGCGACCGCCCGGTGCAGGTCGGCTCGCACTATCACTTCGCGCAGGCCAACGACGCGCTCGCGTTCGACCGGGAGGCCGCGCGCGGCCACCGGCTCGACATACCGGCCGGCACCGCCGTGCGGTTCGAACCGGGTGTCACGCGTGAGGTGTCGCTGGTGCCGCTCGCGGGACGCGCGGTCGTACCGGGGCTGCGCCATGACTGACATCTCCCGGTACCGCTACGCCCGGCTGTACGGCCCGACCGCCGGCGACCGCGTACGCCTGGCCGACACCGACCTGTTCATCGAGGTCACCGAGGATCTGAGCCAGGGCGCCGGGGCCGGTGACGAGGCGGTGTTCGGCGGCGGCAAGGTGATTCGCGAGTCGATGGGCCAGGGCACGGCGACGCGCGCCGAGGGCGCGCCCGACCTGGTGATCACCGGCGCCGTGGTGCTGGACCACTGGGGCGTCGTCAAGGCCGACGTCGGCGTGCGCGACGGCCGGATCGTCGCGCTCGGCAAGGCCGGCAACCCGGACACGATGGACGGGGTCCATCCCGACCTGGTGATCGGGCCGTCGACGGAGATCCTGTCCGGCAACGGCCGGATCCTCACGGCCGGGGCGGTCGACTCGCACGTCCACCTCATCTGCCCGCAACTCGTCGAGGAGGCCCTCGGCGCCGGTGTCACCACGCTCATCGGGGGCGGTACCGGCCCGGCCGAGGGCACGAAGGCGACGACGGTCACCCCCGGCGCCTGGTACCTCGCCCGGATGCTGGAGGCGATGGACCCGTTCCCGGTCAACGTGGCGCTGCTCGCCAAGGGCAACACGGTGTCCGAGGAGGGCATGTGGGAGGCGCTGCGCGGCGGCGCGTCGGGTTTCAAGTTGCACGAGGACTGGGGGTCGACGCCCGCCGCGATCGACGCGTGCCTCCGCGTCGCCGACGCCTCGGGCGTCCAGGTGGCGCTGCACTCCGACACCCTCAACGAGGCCGGGTACGTCGAGTCGACGCTGAACGCCATCGGCGGCCGCTCCATCCACGCGTACCACACCGAGGGCGCGGGCGGCGGGCACGCGCCGGACATCATCACGGTCGCCGCGCACCCGAACGTCCTGCCGTCCTCGACCAACCCCACCCGGCCGCACACGGTCAACACGCTCGACGAGCACCTCGACATGCTCATGGTCTGCCACCACCTGAACCCGGCGGTGCCGGAGGACCTGGCCTTCGCCGAGTCGAGGATCCGCCCGACCACCATGGCGGCCGAGGACGTCCTGCACGACCTCGGCGCCATCTCGATGATCGGCTCGGACTCCCAGGCCATGGGCCGGATCGGCGAGACCGTGATCCGCACCTGGCAGACCGCGCACGTGATGAAGGCCCGCCGGGGCGGCCTGGACGACAACCTGCGCGCCCGGCGGTACGTCGCCAAGTACACGATCTGCCCGGCGATCGCGCACGGCCTCGACGCCGAGGTCGGCTCGGTCGAGGTGGGCAAGCTCGCGGACCTGGTGCTGTGGGACCCGGCGTTCTTCGGCGTCCGGCCGCACGTCGTGCTCAAGGGCGGCGTGATCGCCTGGGGCGCGATGGGGGACGCGAACGCCTCGATCCCGACCCCGCAACCGGTGTTCCCCCGCCCGATGTGGGGCGCGACCGCGGCCCCGGCGACGTCGGTGTACTTCGTCGCGCCCGCCGCGCTCGAGGACGGGCTGGCCGGGCGCCTCGACGTACGGCGGCCCCTGGTCGCGGTCAAGGACACCCGGCGGCTGGGCAAGGCGGACCTGCCGCTGAACGACGCGCTGCCGGAGATCAGGGTCGACCCGGACACGTTCACGGTCACCGTCGACGGGGACGAGGTCGAACCCGCGCCCGTGTCCGAACTGCCCATGGCCCGTCGGTACTTCCTGTTCTGATGGACGCGCCGACGGACGCCGCGCTGCTGCTGCTCGCCGACTCGCGGCTGCCCGCAGGCGGGCACGCACACTCCGGCGGCCTCGAGACGGCCGCCGCGACCGGCGTCGTCCACGACCTCGCCACGCTCGCCGCCTTCCTGCGCGGCCGGCTCGCCACCACGGGACTCGTCACGGCCGGCCTGGCGGCGGCCGCCTGCGCCTACGCGTACGAGTCCGGACCCGACACCGGCCGGGCCCGGCTCGACGTCGAGGCGGACGCGCGCGCACCGTCGACCGCGCACGAGTCCGGACCCGACCTCGGCTGGGCTCGGCTTGACGGCGAGGCGGACGCGCGTACGCCGTCGCCCGCGCAGCGGCGGGCGTCGCGGGCGCAGGGGCGGGCGCTTCTGCGCGTCGCCCGCGGCCTGTGGCCCGGCTCCGTCCTCGACCTCCTGACCGGAGCGGCCGGCGGTCCGCACCAGCCGATCGTCCTGGGCGCCGCGGTCGCCGCCGCGGGCGGTGCTCCGGTACGGGCGGCGCAGATCGCGGCGTACGGCTCGGTGACCGGGCCCGCCTCGGCGGCGGTCCGCCTGCTCGGGCTGGACCCCCTCGGGGTGCACCGCGTCCTGGCGGGCCTGACCGCGCGCGTCGACGGCGTCGCGGCGGAGGCGGTCGAGTCCGTCCGCGCCGGCGATCTGCCGGCGGTCTCCGCACCGGCCCTGGACGTGTTCGCCGAACTGCACGACCGCGCCGGCCTCCGCCTGTTCGAATCCTGACGATCGGAGGAAACCTTGGGACTCCACCACGGCCACGACCCGCACGAGCCGCGCCCCCACCGGGCGCTGCGGGTCGGCATCGGCGGCCCGGTCGGCAGCGGCAAGACCGCCCTGGTCGCCGCGCTGTGCCGGCTGCTCCACGAGGAGGCCGCGCTGGCCGTCGTCACGAACGACATCTACACGACCGAGGACGCCGACTTCCTGCGCCGGAACGCCGTGCTCGACGACGACCGGATCGCGGCGGTCCGCACCGGCTGCTGCCCGCACACCGCGATCCGCGACGACATCTCCGCGAACCTGGACGCCGTCGAGGCCCTGGAGGACCGGCACGGTCCGCTCGACCTGGTCATCGTGGAGAGCGGCGGCGACAACCTCACCGCGACGTTCAGCCGCGGGCTGGTCGACCGGCAGATCTTCGTTCTCGACGTGTCCGGCGGCGACAAGGTCCCCCGTAAGGGCGGTCCGGGCGTCACCACCGCGGACCTGCTGGTGATCAACAAGACCGACCTCGCGGCGTTGGTCGGCGCCGACCTGACCGTCATGGCGCGCGACGCCGAGCGCGTACGGGCCGGGCTGCCCATCGCCTTCACCTCGCTCCGGGAACGCCCGGACGTCCCCGAGGTCCTCGGCTGGGTGCGCGCCGCCCTCGCCGAGCACGCCGCCGCGTGACCTCCGTCCGCCTGCCCTCGTACGCCGCCGCGACCGGCACCGGCTTCACGGCGCGGGCGGCGGTGCGCGCCGAGCGCGGTCCCGGCGGGCGGACGCGGATCACGCGGCTGCGGTCGGACGGCCCGCTGGCGCTGCGCGAGGCCGACGGGGCCGTCTACCTCGTCGGCGCGGGCGCGGGACCGCTCGGCGGCGACGACCTCGAGCTGACCGTCGAGGTCGGGCCGGGCGCGCGGCTGGACGTGCGCTCGGCCGCGGCGACGCTCGTCCTGCCGGGACGCCGGGGTGCCGGTGCCTCACGCCTCGTCGTACGGGCCGACGTCGCGGCCGGGGGCCGGCTCGCCTTCACTCCCGAACCCGTGATCGCGGCGGCCGGTTGCGACCACCTTGCGCTGGCGGAGGCGACCCTGGCCGAGGGCGCGGACCTGGTGTGGCGGGAGGAGATCATCCTCGGCCGCCACGGCGAGCCGCCGGGCCGCTATACCGGCCGGTTCGACGTCACGGTCGGCGGGACGCCGCTGCTCCGCCACGAGCTGCGGATCGACGAGGACGCGCCGAGCGGCGCCGTGCTCGGCGACGCGCGGGCCGTCGGAACCCTGCTGGTCACCGGCGCCACCGCCGATCCGTACGCCGAGGAGGGGCTGGCCGTCCTGCCGCTCGCCGGGCCGGGTGTCCTGGTGACGGCCCTGGCCGCCGACGCCGTACGGCTGCGGGAGCGCCTCGCTGCGGGCCGCCGCAGGGTCTCGTGCTGACGCCGCGCGATCGTGGCCGGGGTGGCCTGATGGGTGACACGGGGGAGGGCTACCGGCCGACGGTGGTGATCTTGAGGGCGTGCGGGAAGCCGACGCGCGGGGTCGTGTGATGCGGGTCGAGCCAGCCCGGCAGGTCGACCGAGCCGCCATCGAGATAGGAGTCGTCCATCGTCACGCTGGTCCAGCGGGCGTTCTGCAGTTGCTGGGCACGGCCGATGCCCGCCACGGCCGGCAGGCTGAGGTCGATGTCGAGCCCCGGCCCGCGCAGGTACTTCCACACGGGGTGCGGGTCTTTGCGCGGATCGGGCGGGACCCGGCCGGAGGTGTGGTAGCTGCGGACGACCCGGGACTCGTTCGCCCGCGCCCAGGTTTGAAGCAGGTCCAGGTAGGTGGGCCAGCCCCCGGTGGCGGGATGGAAGCCGTCGAGGTCCCACAGCTCGCGCCAGGACTCACGCCACAGCCTTCTCGGATCCGCGCCGTTTCCGGCGGGCACGCCCCACAGCACCGATCCCAGGGAGGTGTTCCAGCCGCCGTCGGGCATGATCCCCTTCACCGGGCCGATGCCGGTGCTGAACCCGGCCACCGCCACCTTGCCGACGGCCGGCGCGTCGCCGAAGGAGCCGGCGACGACCGGGACGGTCGCTCCTCGCATGTTGGGGCCGGCCAGTTCGACCGGTGAGGCGGTCGGCGGCCGCAGTCCCAGTCGGCTGGTGCGGCACTGGCGGTGCAGGAACAGCCCGACCTCCCGGAGCAGCCGCAGCAGACCCTCGCCGCTGGCCCACGGGCCGATGTCGCCCGCGTCGCCGATCGGCATGACCAGGACGGCGCGGTCGCGCTGGGCGACCATCTCGTAGGCGAAGAAGAACTCGTCGAGCAGGTACTTCTTCGCCAGCTCCAGGTACTTCTGGAACGGCGCGGCCGCATAGACCAGACCGTACGGATAGGTCGCGGCGGTGTACTCCTCGTTCGCCGTGGTCGGGCTGTAGAAGACGACGTAGTCGAGCGTGGCCGGCGGCCTCTCGTCCGGAAGATTCGGCGACCAGACCGCCACGACCCAGCGCGGCCGGCTCGGGCGGGGTGAGTACTCCAGCCAGTAGAACCGCCCGAAGGCGGCCAGGTCCGCGACCGCAGGGTCGCTCTGCAGCCTGTTCCAGCCCTTGGTGCCCGGGGGCACCGCCGTCGACGGCAGCAGCTGCGGGCGCGGCACTCGTACCTCGCGCTGGTCGTTCCACTGCGTTCGGTACGACAGCACGTTGGGGAAACGCGGCGGCTTCCACAACAGGACGGCTCCCGGGTCACGGGCCTTCGTCGTCATCAGGGCGGCGAGCTCCGCGTCCGATCGGCTCGTGGTCGGCGAGGTGTCCATTCGCCCGAGCCGCACGCTGAGCAGCAGATCGGCGCCGTTGATCGTCCGGCTCACCAGCGCGTTGTTCCACATCGCCGTGCGCGGGTCGCCCTCGAACGCGCAGACCTCCTTGACGTGGTACGAGTCGTCGACCTCCAGGGTGATCGGCGCGCCGGGGTCGGCGATGACGGTCGTCCAGGTTCCGGCCGCATCGGTGACACCCCGGGCGGCGCCGAGGCTCACGCTCGCCCCCGCCAGGGGCCGGCCGTTGACGTCGACGACGGAGACCGTGCAGTTGATCGGCATGCGGACCTCCGGTCCCACGGCGCCGGCGGACACTCCGAGCCTGACCTGTGGGCCACATCGCCGCTACAGAGAGGCCGACTCCGGCCACTTACCGTCATCCGACCGAAAACCGTGACAGATTGCCGGTTGACCGCCGTATGCCGCGCAGGGGGACACCATGGCGCTGGTCGTCACTTTCACCGGTAAGACCTCGCTCCCAGGGCCGGACACGGGATACCGGGTCTGGTCGTACAAGATCGACTCGGGTCCGGGCGACCTCCAGCCCAATCAGCGGATCGCGCTCGGCCTGCCGGCCGGCGTGGACGTGCAGAGTCCGGACTCCTACCCGGGTGTCCCTCTGCTGGCGGGGACCTTCCTGCAGCGGGACGCGGGGGCGAGCCGGCAGTACGTGGGACGCGTCATCGCGGGCACGGGCGCGCAGGTCATCTCCTTCGTCGCGCCCACTGCGGACTCGACCTGCGAGATGCTGCTGGTCAAGGCGCCGCAGGGGCAGTCGTGGACGTCCGTGCCGTTCGCCACGGCGCCGGGCGGACCGGCGGCCAACGTCCAGGTACTGGCCGGTCCGCTGCCCGGGCCGCCGGTGTTCAACGGACGCCCGGTCACCGACTTCGCCGGCACGTTCCCGTACGCGAGTGAGGTGTTCGGCGTCTACCAGCCGCTGATCGGCTGGTTCGGCGCGCAGAGCACGCTGCGCGCGGCGGGCGACGGGCTCAGCCGCGAGACGTTGGCGGGGGAGGCCGCCCGGACGCTCGACGACCCGGCGCTGGCCGCACTGGCCGAGCGCTTCAGCGCCGGCGCGCAGGCCATCCTGTCACCGGTCGGGCTGGTCAGCCTCTTCCGGGAGTACTTCTTCGAGTTCGACACGTTCCTCGGCCCACCCGCCGGTCATCTGTGGATCAGCCCGGGCGGCACCGTCGAGGTGGTCGAGACGAGCACCCGGCGCACGCTGGTGGAGAAGACCGCCGAGCAGTCCGAGGAGAGTTCCCGCAAGACGGAGGAGAGCCTGACCCAACAGGACGACGTCGCCGACGCGGTCAAGGACGAGAACGCCAACGACACCAAGCTCGGGGTCAGCGCGACCGGCGGCGTGAACGCCGGGATCTACCACGGCGAGGCGAGCACGAGCTTCAGCACCGACAGCACGGTCAAGAAGTCCTCCGAGGAGACGCACAAGCGCTCCCGCACGCAGAGCGCGAAGGTCACCAGCGAGATCAAACGCAACTTCAAGACCACGTTCAAGACGGTGACCGAGACCACGGACACCTCGAGCCGCCGGTACGTCGTGCAGAACACCACGAACCAACTGGTCAACTACGAGCTGCGGCGCAAGATGCGGAAGGTCGGGGTGCAGCTCCAGCACATCGGCACCCGGCTGAGCTGGCAGGTCTACCTCCCCACTCCTGGTCGCGACCTGGGCCTGGGGGACATGGTCAACGTCGTCGCGGCGCCCGACCTCACCGCGATCAAGAAGCCGGAGGCGCCGCCGCCCCTGCTGCCCCGCGAGACGACCGTCGTCGGGACCTTCCCGGCCAAGCAGTACCCCGGCACGGTCAACTCCCCGCACCTCGGGGACGACTACACCCTCTCACCGGCCAACCCCAACGAGATGGACGGTCACGACAACGAGGACCACATCGTGTCGACCTTCGACTACGTCGGCACGCCCCCCGGCCCGGGCTACACGCTGAGCGGGGTGCACCTCGAGTCCGCCCGGACGCCGTCCGGCGAGGCCAAGTTCGCGGCGACCTACCCGATCCTGAACTCGACGCAGGGCACCTTCCAGGCGCACGCGGAGTTCCTCAACTTCGGCGGCAACCCCGCCATCACGCTGACCTTCCAGCTGCTGTGGCAGCCGCCGGCGCACGACCCGGCACAGGACCAGTACCAGCAGGACCTCGCCGCCTACACGAAACAGGTCGACCAGCTCCAGCGCGAAACCTACGCCAACGCCATAAGAGACCGCCTGAAACTGGTCAGCGCCATGCGCACCCGGCCGTCGAACGATCTGCGCGGCGAGGAACGCCAGACGGTGTTCGGGCAGCTGATCGGTAGGCTCTCGCTCGGCAACGATCCGCACCTCGACGCCGAGCTGGTCCAGCAGATCTTCGACCTCGACGAGATGCTCTACTTCGTCGCCCCCGACTACTGGCGGCCGCGCACCGCGATCCCCGATCCCCATCCGATCCCGCACCCCGGCCAGGACAGCGTCGGCAAGTATCCGGTGCCCGGGCCGTCATGGGAACCGGATCAGACGGCGCCGCTCGCCGGGCAGACGGTCACGAGCTGGTACTCACAGACGGACCGCACCAAGGGCCTCGACGCCCAAGGCCATCCCGCCGACGAGTGGCGGGTGGACTACCTCATCACCGAGGAGACCGCGCCCGCCCCGATGGGCAGCTCGCTCGGCTGGCTGATCCAGCTCGACGGCGACGAACGCCGCAACGAGTTCCTCAACGCCGCCTGGGCCAAGGCCGTCCTGCCCGTACGGCCCGGCCGCGAACTCGACGCGCTGCAATGGCTCTCCGACCACGACGTCGAGGGTGAGGCCGCCCTCGGCCTGCCGTATCCCTTCCAGGCCGGCGATCCGCCGGAGTGGCAGGGCCTGACGGTCGGCGAGGTCCTGCGTCGCGTCGCCACCGGCCTGCAGCACGCCAACAGCGACGTGGCGAACATCCTGGCCGCCGAGGAGGTCTTCGAGACGGGGTTCGACCCGCTCGCCGGGGGCTTCCGGCCCGCCGCGCCGTACCAGATCTTCGACCAGTGGGTCGAGGTCCTGCCGACCGACCAGGTCGCCGCCGTCGAAGTGCACTACGACCCGAAGACGGGCCAACAGCTCTGAAGCCGCCGCGGACTCGCTGATCGGGTGCGCCGTCGGCCCGGCGGGTGGCTACGATCTCAGAGAGTGGGAGCTTTCGCCTTCAGGGGGGACCGTGAGCGACGTCCCAGGGCCGTCGGACGGTCGCAAGCCGGTGTTCGCCGCCGAGCGCCGTAAGCGCATCCTCGAACTGCTGCGGGCGAACGGCACGCTGTCGCTGCGTCAGCTGGCAGAGGCCGTCCAGTCGTCCGAGGTGACGGTGCGCCGTGACGTACGCGCGCTCGAGGCCGACGGCCTGCTGGACCGCCACCACGGCGGGGCCTCCCTGCCCGGCGAGCTCTCTCGCGAGCCGACCTACCTGCAGAAGGCCCAGGTCGCCGGCGACGAGAAGGCCGCGATCGCCGACCTGGCGGCCGCTCTGGTCGAGGACGGTGACGCGATCGCCATCGGCCCCGGCACCACGACACACGCGCTCGCGCAGCGGCTGACCGGCCACACCGACCTCACGGTGGTCACCAACTCGCTCCTGGTCGCCCAGACCCTCGCCGGCTCGCCGCGCATCGAGGTCGTGGTGACCGGGGGCACGCTGCGTGGTCCGGTGCAGGCACTGATCGGCAGCGCGGCGGAGCGGTCGCTGGCCGGGCTGCGGATGCGCCGGGTGTTCATCTCCGGCAACGGGCTGACCGCCGAGCGCGGCCTGTCGACCCCGAACATGCAGGTCGCGGGCACCGACCGGGCGCTCGCCGAGGCGGGGGAGGAGGTCGTGGTGCTCGCCGACCACACCAAGGTCGGGGTGGACACGATGGTGCAGACCGTGCCGCCCGAGCGCATCGACCACCTCGTCACCGGAGAGGACGCCTCACCGGAGGAGCTTCACGAGCTGAGCGCGCGGGGCGTGCGGATCCACGTCGCCCGGCTCTGACCCCTGCCGGACACGTCGCCCGGCTCTGACCCCCGCCGGGGCCACGTCGCCCGGCTCTGACCTCTGCTGGGCTGCTGGGTGAAACAGGACGAGGGCGAAGCTCCGGGTCAGGATCCGCCTCGCCTGCGGGTGCGATAGCCGGCGACCTTCACGAGGTTCCCGCAGCGTTCCATGGAGCACCAGCGGCGTCGGCGCGCCTGGGAGTCGTCGAGGAACAGCAGCGAGCACTCTGGGTTCTCGCATTCCTTGACTCGCGCCAGGCGGGGGCCGCTGATCAGCAGTACCGCGTCGCGGGCCACGGTCGCCAAGGCGGCCTGCGCGGGATGCGCGGCCTGCCAGCGGAGAACCGGCTGCCGTCTGTCGTCGGCGTCGGTGTCCGCGCGGGCCAACTGGGGTGTGAGGTCGGGGTGAGCGGCCGCTTCGTTGATCTGTGCGGCATCGGCCGGATCCGGGGTGTTCCCGCCCATCGCGGCGAGCAGAACCCGATGGAGCGCCTCACGCAACACGCGGGCGGCCGTCAGATCTTCGGCGGTGATCCGCATACGGTCCGGCCCTGCCCGCAGTCGTGCCTCGCTGATCCAGCGGGCCAGAGCATCGGGGTCGGGGAGCCTCTCGACAGGAGCGGTGTGGCGCTTGCCGAGAGTGGCGACGAAGTTCAGGCAGGGGCACCCTCCGATGAACGGGAACGCCATCTCCGGGTCGGCGGGATCCCTTCGAGCGGGCGCGGGTCTGCTGGCCATCCCCCCAGCCTACCGTTTGACACCCGTTCATAAGGTGTCGCATGATGACACCGCTTCAACCGGTGTTCGGGGGTGCGGACGCGGCTCAGGGCTGGTCATGAACGTCACCGCGGCCCGTTCGGCCTGCGGCCGCGCCGGTCGCCGGTTCGCGAAGCGCCCGACCGAACCGCCGTCGACCGGGGGAGACCCGCAATCATGAAGATCCTCGTCATCGGGGCCGGGGCGACCGGAGGCTTCTTCGGCGCCCGGCTCGCCCAGGCCGGCCGGGACGTCACGTTCCTCGTCCGCCCGCGCCGTGCGGCGGTCCTGCGCGAGCGGGGCCTGCGCCTGACCGGCTTGGGCGCTCATGAGGTGCTCGCGCCGAAGCTCGTGACCCCCGGCGAGATCGCCGCTCCCTACGACCTCGTGCTCGTCTCGGTGAAGGCCGGCTCCCTGACGTCGGCACTGGACGACGCCGCTCCAGCGGTCGGTCCGCGCACCGCCGTGGTGCCTTTCCTCAACGGGATCGCGCACATGGGCATACTGAACACCCGCTTCGGCGCACCCGCCGTACTCGGCGGCGTGGTCAAGGTCGTCACCATGGTCGACGACGAGGGTGACATCGTCCGGCTCGATCCACTCGCGACGATGGCGATCGGCGAGCAAGATGGTCGCTCGTCGCCTCGGCTGAGGGAGATCGAGCAGACGTTGGCCGGCTCCGGGTTCGACCTGAGCGTCTCCACAGACATCATCACGGCGATGTGGCACAAATGGGTGTTCATCAGCACCCTCGGCGCGCTCACCGCCCTGATGCGCGGCACGGTCGGCGACGTCGTCGCCGTCCCCGGCGGGGAGCTGCTCGGCCCTGCCATCCTGGCCGAAGCGGCCGCGGTGTCGGCCTCGGCCGGACATCCGGTCCCCGCCGAGGAACTCGCCGCCACCGCAGCGGGGATGACCGAGGCCGGATCGACGGACACCGCATCGCTGTACCGCGACGTGGCCGCCGGCCGCCCCACCGAGGTCGAGCACATCCTCGGTGACCTGACCGCGCGAGCGCGGGTACTCGGCGTGAACACCCCGCTGCTCGACCTCGCCGCCCTGAACCTGAGAGTTCATCAAAAACGCGTCGCCGCCGCCGCAGACGCCGCCGCGTGAGTCGACGCCGCGTCTCTGCCGGCCCACGAATCCTCGTTCCGCGTGCTCCGGCGTCCCGTGGAGTCATCGCCTGTATCCGGCATCCCTGGTGGCGGACGGCCGCGGCGTGGTATTACCTGCGGTACACCGGCGCGTTACCGGGAGGTGCGTCGTGACCGACAGAGCCCTTGAGGCGGCCGGGATCCTCAAGAGGTTCCCCGGCACGGTCGCTCTCGACCATGTCTCACTCACGCTGGCGCGCGGCGAGGTGCACGCGCTGACCGGGGAGAACGGCGTGGGCAAATCCACGCTCGTCAAGGTCCTGTCGGGGGTGTACCGGCCCGACGCCGGACGGCTGCGCCGGGACGGCGAACGGGTCCGCTTCGGCAGCCCGCTGGACGCGCGCCGCGCCGGCGTCATGGCGGTGCACCAGGACAGTGCGCTCATCCCGTCGCTGAGCATCGCCCGCAACCTGTTCGCCGGCGCCGAGCCGAGGGGCCGGTTCGGCCTGATCGACGTCGCGCGGATGAACGACGAGGCCGCCGGCGTCCTCGCCGGTCACGGGCTGCGGGTCGACGTCCGCCGGCCGCTGGCGACGCTGGACCCCGGCGCCCGTACGCTCGTCGCCCTGGCCCGGGCGGTGACGGCCGGCGCCGAGGTCCTCGTCCTCGACGAGCCGACCGCGGAGATGGAGCCGCCGCAGATCGAGACCCTGTTCCGGGTGGTGGCCGAACAGCGCGACCAGGGTCGGGCGGTGCTGTACGTCAGCCACCGGCTCGACGAGCTGTACCGGCTCGGCGACCGGCTGACCGTGCTGCGCGGCGGCCGGGTGGTGCACAGCGGGCCGTTCGCGGGTCTCGAGCGGCGCACGCTGGTGTCGATCATGCTCGGGCGGCGGCTCCCGCAGGTGTCGCCCGCCCCGCCCGAGTCCGCCGCCGAGGCACCGGCCGATCCGCCGTACCTCCGCGCCACCGGGCTCACGCGCCGGCACGCGCTGGCCGACGTCTCGCTGGAGCTGCGGGAGGGCGAGGTGCTGGGGCTGGGCGGCCTGCTGGGGGCCGGCCGCTCGGAGACCGCCAAGGCCATCGCGGGCGCGCTGACGCTGGACGCCGGCCAGGTCACGGTGGCCGGCGCGCCGCTGCGGCGGCGCTCGATCGCCGGTGCGATCCGCGCGGGCGTGGGCCTCCTGCCGGAGAACCGCGCCACCGAGGGGATCATCCCGTCGCTGTCCGTCCGCGACAACATCGCGCTGGCCGCGCTGCCGCGGCTGTCCCGCTTCGGCCTCGTGTCGGGCGCGCGGATCGACCGGGTCGTGGAGACCTTCATGCGTCGCCTGCGCATCAAGGCGACGTCGCCGCTGCAGAAGGTCGCCGAGCTGTCCAGCGGCAACCAGCAGAAGGTCCTCCTCGCCCGCTGGCTGGCGATGCAGCCGAAGGTGCTGCTGCTGGACGAGCCGACGCGCGGCATCGACGTGGGCGCCAAGGCGCAGTTGCGGGACCTGCTGGACGAGCTGGCCGTCGCGGGCCTGGCCATCCTGCTGATCTCCTCCGACCTCGAGGAGCTGGTGTCCGGCTGCGACCGCGTCGTGGTGCTGCGCGACGGCGCCGTCGCGGCCGAGCTGACCGGCCTGGAGATCACCGAGGAGCGCATCATCACGGCCATGGCCTCCGCCGGCGGCGCGCCGCCGGCGGATCGCTGACCTGCTCCTTCAGACCTGGTCGACCCTCCACTCGAGGATGCCGCCCGACACGCCGTCGCCGAGCCGGGCCTCCAGCCGGAACGCGCTCGCCCGTACCGGCGTGAAGGTCGTGCGGTTGTACGTGTCGCGCGCCGTCCCGTACGCGGACGGGTTCTCGACCGGCGTCCAGTCGTCGCCGTCGCGGTACAGCAGCCGCCACGACACCGGGACGCGGCACTGCCCGTGACCGGTGTCGTCGAACCAGTAGACGGCGGCGGCCGCGGCCGTGATCGGCTCCGGGTAGTCGTACTGGACCCACTCGACGCCGCCGCGATGGTCCCACCAGGTGAACCGCGGGATCGACTCGTCGCCGGAGGACGCCGGTTCGATCCCGTCGCACAGCGCCTCCGTCGTGTCCCCCTGCCACAGGTGGGAGGCACTGGCGACCGGCACGAGCCGCCAGTCCCGGGCGTCCGCGCCGTGCCCGATGACCGGGAACGCGGTGACGCGGAGCCGCGCGGCGCCCATGGGGATGAGCGTGACGGTCTCCGCGCGTTCGTCCGACCGGACCGGGCCGTCCTGCAGCGGCCGGATGACGTTCTCGTCGTCGGTCCGCCAGTTGGGGATGCGGCGGGCCCGCGCCCGGATCTCGAGGGGCGCTCCCCGCCGGGTGAACGGGTTCCCGCGCGCCGGTCGCCGCCGCAGGCTGAACGACCGTCCGTCGAGGCCGTAGTTCCACGGGGATCCGGCGGTGACCTCGTACTCCGGCCATGCCGTCGTGCCGGCGAACCGCCGCCAGTTCTCCTCGATGGCGAGGGAGAAGGTGAGCGGGCCGTACTCCACGGAGACCGCCCCGTGGTTCTTCTCCCAGGTACGGGTGGTGGCGCGCATGGGGAGACGGAGCTCGACCCGGTCCCCGTGCCGCCAGGTACGGGTGACGACGACGTAGCACGGCGGCGCCGCCCGCAGGGGAACAGGAGAGCCGTTCACCCGCAGCGCGGGCTGCTCGCACCAGCGCGGCACGCGCAGGTAGAGCGGGAACTCGACGGGACGCGGCGTGGAGATCCGCAGCGTCACGCTCTCCTCGAACGGGTACCCGGTCTCCTCGGTCACGGTGACGGTCGTGCCGTCGCCGCCGACCTTCGCCGTCACCTCGGAGGCGGCGTACATCGAGGCGCACAGCCCGGCGTCGTACGTCGCCAGCCACAGCTCCTCGGCGTAGTACGGCCAGCCCATGCCGTAGTTGTGCGGGCAGCAGCGGTAGTTGTGCACGCCCGGCATGTACGCCTGCATCGCGAAGTCGTTGTCGAACTGCCCGTGGGTCTTGGCGACGTTGTCGAGCTGAACGCCGTTGGCGCTGGTGATGTAGTGCGTGCCGCGCTGCGCGGGGTCGAAGGCGGCGGGCAGCGAGTTGACGGCGATGTCCTCGCAGCGGTCGGCCCACACCGGGTCCCCGGTGATCCGGGTCAGCAGCTCGAAGCTGTGCATGAGCTCGACGAACCCACAGGTCTCCAGGCCCTGCCGCGGATCGGTGAAGTACGGGCGGCAGTTCTCGTCGCCGGCGAACCCGCCGCCGGGGAACTGACCGTACGTGCCCATCACCGTGTCGTAGTCCCGGTAGGTCGCCGCGCGCAGCGCCGGGTCGCCGGCCAGCACGCCGTACTGCGCGGGCTCGCGGAACCCCTGGGCGAGGTTCACGTTGTGCGGGGTCGGCAGGCCGGTGACGTAGTCGGCGGAACCGGCGTGGATCTTGCGGACGAGGTCGAGGAGCCGGTCGTCCCCGGTCCGGTTGTAGACCCAGTAGACGCTGTCGATCGTGTCGCCCCAGCGGTACGCGCCCCAGCCGCGCCGGAAGACCTCGGCGGGCTGCCGGTTCTGGAAGTCGAAGTACCGCATGAGGAACGGGGTGATCCGCTCGTCGCCGGTCGCCTCGGCGTACGAGCGGAGCGCGTCGAGGACGGGCATGTGCGGCCACAAGTCCGGGCCGCCCTCCAGGGAGGTGCGCAGGGCGGCCGGGCCGAACCAGCCGTCGGCCGTCTGCGCGGCCAGGATGCCGTCCACCCACCGGCGGGTCAGGCTCCGCACGCGCTCGTCGCCGGTGACGAGGCCGAGGTCGGTGAAGCCGCGCAGCCAGTACGGGAGCTCCTCCCAGCCCCCTTTCGCGGGGTCGACCCACCCGTTCGTGTCGTAGACCAGGTAGTCCGAGACCTCGGGCATGCGCCCGTTCAGCCCCTCGACCTGCAGGTCGAGCTGGCGCCGCAGCCATCCCCTCGGCCGCACGCTTCCCGGCGGCAGCTTGAGGAACGGCGCCGCCTGCAGCGGCGCGCGGTTCGGCGTGTAGTGCCCGCCCGCCGAGGCGGCCTCCACCGTCCGCAGGACCCGCACGCGGTCCCGGGTGTCCGCGTCGGCGGGCCGTCCGCCGATTCCGGCCGCGGCCACGCCCCCGGTGACGGTGAGGCCGCGGGTGAGGAACGTCCGTCGTTCCATCCGACTCTCTCCTTCTCACGGGAGGCGGGAGGGACCCGAGGGTCCCTCCCGCACCGCGTCACTTGCCGGACTGGTAGAGCTTCGCGACGTCGTCGGCGGACAGGGCCCGGTCGAAGACGTGCACCTGGTCGATGGCGCCGGCCCAGTAGTCGACCGGGTTGCCGCCGTACCTGCCGCGGCCGATCACCGTGTGCCCGGTGGACCGGTCGCCGAGGCAGGCCGCCGCGCTTCCGGCCTTCTGCCCGTCGACGTACAGGGTCAGCGAGCCGGAGGCGGCGTCACGGACCCCGACGAGGTGGTACCAGCGCCCGGTCTCCGGGGCGGTCGGCGCGAGCGCCCGTACCCCGGCGAAGCTGAACGCGAACCGGTCGTCAGCGCCGGAGTACTGCAGGTAGAAGGCGCTGTTCGTGTCGCCGTCCTGGCTGACCGCCGTGGCGAACCCGCCGCGCCGGTCGAGCTTCACCCAGGCGGACACGCTGTAGTTCCCGGTCGTGTCCAGGATGGCCGCGCCGGTGTCGGCGAACTGGTTGGAACCGTTGAACTGCAGCGCGGACCCGGAGTGCCCGGCCGTCCACGCCGGCCCGTTCACGAGCGTCGCGTCGTGCGTGCCGACCGTGTCCTTGGCGACCGTGCCGGATCCCTCGTCGAGCGGGTAGAAGCTGACGCCGTCGAGTCCGGGCGTGCCGGGCGGGAAGCTCTGGCCGCCGCCCTGGCCGACCGAGCCGGAGGCCTTGATGAGGGCCTGGTTGGCCGCGCGGACCTGCTCGGCGCCGGGCTTGAGCACCTGACGGTCGTAGGTGTAGATGCCGTTGAGCTCGTTCTCGACGTCGGTGATCTGGGTGTAGACCGACGCGGACACGCCGCACCGCTGCTCCACGTCGAGCAGGCGGTTCTGCAGCTCGGTGTAGCGCCGGGTCAGCGTGGCCTGGTCGGGCTCCATCTCGTAGGCGAAGCCGTTCGCGGGGTCCCACATGTGGCCGTCGACCTTGAGGCCGAGCCCGCCGTACTCCCCGTCGACCGCGGCCCGCGCGCCCTGCTGGACCGGGGATCCGGGGCCGACGTAGGTGTGGTCGTCGTAGATGTCGCCCGTTCCGATGTTCGGGATGGACTCACAGCAGTTGGTGCCGCTGTCGACGTCCACGAGACGGCTCGGGTCCCAGCCCTTGACCTGCGCGGCGATCCGATCCGGCTCGTACTCGCCCCAGCCCTCGTTGAAGGGCACCCACACGACGATGGACGGGTGGCTGCGGTGCTGGTCGACGAGGTCGCGCAGCTCGGTCTCGAACTGCGTCTTGACCGCCGCGGACGGCGAGTGCCCGGCGTACGTCGCGGGCATGTCCTGCCACACGAGCAGCCCGAGCCGGTCCGCCCAGTAGTACCAGCGGTCGGGCTCGACCTTCACGTGCTTGCGGACCATGTTGAAGCCGAGGCGCTTGTGCGCCTCCAGATCGAACCGCAGGGCGGCGTCGGTCGGCGCGGTGTAGATGCCGTCCGGCCAGAAGCCCTGGTCGAGCGTGCCGACCTGCATGACGAACTTGCCGTTCAGCAGCATCCGCACCTTGCCGTCGGGACCCTTCCCGAGGCCGATCGAACGCATTCCGGAGTACGAGCCGACCTCGTCGACGACCTTGTGACCCTCCCGGACCCGCACCTTCAGCGTGTACAGGTACGGGTCGTCCGGCGTCCACAGGTGCGGCTTGCGGATCGGAATGCTCAGCTCGGCGTTCGCCGCGCCGACGGCCCGGCCCACCGGGCGGTGCCCGGCGTACGCGACGGCCTCGACCGTCGCCGCCGGGCTCCCGGCGACGTGCGTGGTCAGCCGCAGCGTCTTGCTCGCCAGGTCCGGCGTCGCGTCCAGGCGGGAGACGTACGACGCGGCGACCGGCTCCATCCAGACGGTCTGCCAGATCCCGGACGACGGGGTGTAGAAGATGCCGTCACCGGGCTTGCGCTGCTTGCCGAGCGCCTGGGAGCCGATGTCGGTGGGGTCGTCGACGCCGACCAGCAGCTCCTGCGGGCCGTTGCCCCGGAGGGCGCCGGTCACGTCGGCGGAGAAGCCGTCGTAGCCGCCCGTGTGCGTGGCCACCTGCGTGCCGTTCACGTAGACGGTGGCGTGGTAGTCGACGGCCTGGAAGTGCAGGAGGAGCCGGCCGCCGTGCCAGGACTTCGGCACGGCGAACGTCCGGCGGTACCACATGTGGTCGACGTGGCGCTTGATCCCGGACAGCGCCGACTCGACCGGGTACGGGACGAGGATCCGCTCCGCCAAGGTCTTGCCGGTCGGCGGCGCCTCGCCGGCGGACGCCTCGGCGAACTGCCATTCGCCGTTGAGGTTCTGCCACCGGGACCGGGTCAGCTGGGGCCGCGGGTACTCCGGAAGGGCGTTGGTCGGGGAGACCTGGTCGGTCCAGGGGGTGGTCAGCGGCGGGGTCTGGGCCTTCCAGGACGCGGCGGCCGGTGCGGAGGCGGGAGCCGGTGCGGAGGCGGAGGCGGGGGCGACGAGGGCGGCGAGAAGCGCGACCGCGAGGCCGATGATGACGGCCGGGCCACGAGGTCTGGCGAGGCTGGATGATCGGAGGGCTGGCACGGCAGACTCCCATCTGTTGAAACAGGGTGATGGGCGGACGGCGCAGCGCGGCGCGCGGCTGCGCCGGAACGGACGGAGGCCAGGAGGACTGGGACGGCCGGTACCGGTGAGCACAGCATGAAGGCCGCTGATCGATCCTGCAAGATTCAGACCGAAAAATGCGTCCGATGCTGATCGCTATTGACAGAACTCGATCGTGGGTGCGTCAATTACCGGAATCTCGCCTCCGCCTGGGGAAGGACCTGCAATGACCGTCCCTCCGTATCGCCCACGCCCGGTCGCGCTCACCACCACGTTCCTCGCGATGACCGCCCTGCTCGCCGCCGGCTGCGCCAAGTCCGAGAAGGACCAGCCGACCGGCGGCGGGAGCGCTCAGGCCGGGCAGGTGGTGCAGAGCCCGTCGGGTTCCGCGCCCTCCTGCACGATCGACAAGTTCGGGGGCACGAAGTTCGACCTGAAGACCTCGGTGGTCGGGTTCTCGCAGTCCGAGAAGGAGGCCAACCCCTTCCGCATCGCGGAGACGGCCTCGATCAAGGCGGAGGCGAAGCAGGAGGGGATCACCGGTCTGCGGACGACCAACGGCCAGTCGCAGTTCAGCAAGCAGATCAGCGACGTCCAGCAGCTCATCGCCCAGGGGGCGAAGGCGCTGGTCATCGCCCCGCTGAACTCCGACGGCTGGGAGCCCGTGCTGCAGCAGGCCGCCGCCAAGCACATCCCGATCATCACGGTCGACCGAAAGATCAACGCGACCGCCTGCAAGGACTACGTGACCTTCATCGGGTCCGACTTCTACCAGCAGGGCAAGCGGGCCGCCGACCAGATGATCAAGGCCCTGAACGGCAAGGGCAAGGTCGCGGTCCTCCTCGGCTCGTCCGGCAACAACGTGACCACCGAGCGCACCAACGGCTTCAAGGACGAGATCGCCAAGCAGGCGCCCGGCATCCAGATCACCTTCCAGCAGACCGGCGACTTCGCCCGCGAGAAGGGCCAGCAGGTCACCGAGCAGATGATTCAGAGCCACCCCGACGTCAACGCGATCTACGCCGAGAACGACGAGATGGCGCTGGGCGCGGTCACCGCCCTCAAGGGCGCGGGCAAGAAGGCCGGCGACATCAAGATCGTGTCCGTGGACGGGACCCGCAACGCCGTGTCCCAGATCGTCAGCGGCTGGATCTACGCGGTCGTGGAGTCCAACCCCCGCTTCGGCCCGCTGGCGTTCCAGACGCTGAGCAAGTTCGTGAACGGCGAGCCGATCCCCGACAAGGTCATCATCTCCGACCGCGAGTACGACTCCTCCAACGCCAAGCAGTCGCTCGCGTCCGCGTACTGATCGATGCTCCGACACGACCGGGGGTGCCCATGACCGAGCGGAGCGAGGGAATCAGTAAGCACAGCACCTTGGTCATGAGGCCGACGAAGGAGGTCCCATGACCGAGCGGAGCGAGGGAATCGGTAAGCACAGCACCTTGGTCATGAGGCCGACGAAGGAGGTCCCATGACCGATCCCGTCCCCGAACAGCGCGATCCGGGAGACACGCCGGTGCTGCAGGCGCGCGACATCGTCAAGCGCTTCACCGGCGTGCTCGCCCTCGACCGGGTGTCCCTGAGCCTGCGGCCCGGCGAGGTCCACGCGCTGGTCGGAGAGAACGGCGCGGGCAAGTCGACCCTCATCAAAGTGATCACGGGCGTGCACCGGCCGGACGCGGGTGAGGTGCTCCTCGCGGGCCGGCCCGCCGGGTTCACCGGTCCGCTGGAGGCGCAACGGGCCGGCGTGCAGGCGGTGCACCAGGAGATCGGGCTGGTCCCGGACCTCAGCGTGGCCCGCAACCTGCTGCTCGGCCGCGAGCCGCGCCGCGCCCTGGGGCTCATCGACACGCGCCGCATGCATCAGCTGGCCGCCCGGACCCTGGAGTCGTACGGCGTGCGGGTGGACGTCCGGCTGCCGCTGCGCTCCCTCGGCGTCGGCGCGCAGCAGATGGTCGCGCTGGCGCGCGCCGTCTCGGTCGACGCCCGCGTGGTCATCATGGACGAGCCGACCTCCTCTCTCGAACCGCGCGAGGTCGACACGCTGTTCGGCGTCATCGACCGGCTCCGCGAGCGGGGGATCGCGGTCATCTACGTCAGCCACCGGCTGGACGAGCTGTACCGCGTCTGCGACGGCGTCACCGTCCTGCGCGACGGCCGTGTCGTCCACCAGGGCGCCCTCGCCGACCTGGACCGGCTGCGCCTCGTCTCGCTGATGCTCGGCCGCGACGTCGCGCAGGTCCGCGCCGAAGGCGTCACCCGGTTCTCCGGAGCGCACGAGGCGTCCGGCGGCCCGGTCCTCGAGGCGAACGGGCTGTCCAGCCGGCACCTGCTCGACGACGTGTCGCTGGCCATCCGGCCCGGCGAGGTGGTCGGGCTGGGCGGCCTGCTCGGCGCGGGGCGCACCGAGACGGCGAAGGCCATCGCGGGGGTCCTGCCGCTCGACGCGGGCGGGGTCACCGTCGCCGGGTTCCCGGTCCGCCGGGGCTCGGCCACGGCCGCCGTACGGGCGGGCATCGCGCTGCTGCCCGAGGACCGCAAGGCGGAGGGCATCGTGCCGACGCTGTCGGTCCGCGACAACATCGCGCTGGCCGCCCTCCCGCGGCTGGCCCGCGCCGGCGTCGTCTCCGACGCGCGCATCGACCGGATCGTGGACACCTTCATGGCGCGACTGCGCATCAAGGCGACCGGGCCGCACCAGCCGGTCGCCGAGCTGTCCGGCGGCAACCAGCAGAAGGTCCTGCTGGCCCGCTGGCTGGCCACCGAGCCCAAGGTGCTGCTGCTGGACGAGCCGACACGCGGCATCGACGTCGGCGCGAAGGCGGAGGTCCAGGCGCTCGTCGACGAACTCGCCGAGGCGGGCCTCGCCGTCCTGCTGATCTCCTCGGACCTGGAGGAGCTGGTCGAGGGCTCGGACCGCGTCATGGTCTTGCGCAACGGCGCCGTGGTCGGTGAGCTGACCGGGGACGAACTCACCGAGGAGGCCGTGATGACCACGATCGCCGCCCACGCGCGGGAGGAAGTGGGATGAGCGACACCGCTGTCGCGCTGCCCCGGCCGACCGGCGCGCGGGTGCTGGCCTGGCTGCAGAACTACGGCGTGTACGCGGCGATCGTCGCGCTCGTCGTCGTCAACATCGCGATCACCCCGCACTTCCTCAGCACGGAGAACCTGCGCACCCAGCTCGTCCAGGTCGCACCGGTCGTCATCGTCTCCCTCGGCATGGCCCTGGTGATCGGCACGGAGGGCGTGGACCTGTCGGTCGGCTCGGTGATGGCGCTGGCCACCGCGCTGATCCCGCTCTACCTCGGGTACGGCGTCGGCCCGGCGATCCTGGTCGCCCTGGTGGGCGGCATCGCGGTCGGGCTGGTGAACGGCTCGCTGGTGGCGTTCGTCAACGTCCAGCCGATCGTCGCCACGCTGTGCCTGTTCGTCGGCGGGCGCGGCCTGGCCCTCGTGCTGGCCGGCGGCCGGCTCAAGGACGTGCACGACGCGACCCTGCTCGACCTCGGCTCGTCGAGCCTCGTCGGGGTCCCGCTGCCGGTGGTCGTCGCGGGCGTCCTGACCCTCGTGGTCACCGGCGTCGTCCGGCGTACGACCTTCGGCCGGCAGCTCGTCGCGATCGGCGGCAACCGTACGGCCAGCGTCCTGTCCGGGCTGCCGGTCCGGCGGGTCCTCCTGCTGGTGTACGTCCTGTCCGGCCTGCTGGCCGCGGTCGCGGGCGTGCTGGCCACCGCCCGCCTCCAGGCCAGCGATCCCTCGTCCCTCGGCCTGCTGATGGAGCTCTCGGCGATCACCGCGGTCGTCGTCGGCGGCACGCCGCTCACCGGCGGCCGGGTGCGGGTGCTGGGCACCGTCGCCGGCGCGCTGCTCATCCAGCTCGTACGGGCGACGCTGATCAAACACGATCTGCCGGACTCGGTCGCCCAGATGGTGCAGGCAGTGATCATCCTTGGCGCCGTGTACGCGGCGAGGGGAGGGGCCGGTCGATGACCACCGAGCAAGCGACGGCCGACACGCCCGTCACCCAGGACGCCTACGCGCTGAGCCGGCGCGACCGCGCCTTCGGCCTGGTCCAGCGGCACGGCGCGACCGCGGTGCTGGTCCTCCTGCTCCTGGTCGGCTCGCTCTCCTTCAGCCACTTTCCTACGAGGGAGAACCTCGGCGACATCGCCATCACGTCGTCGTTCCCCGCGATGGTGGCGCTCGGCATGACCTTCGTCATCATCACCGGCGGCATCGACCTGTCGGTCGGCTCGGTGTTCGCGCTCGGCGGGGTGCTGGCCGCGTACGCCGTGCGGTGGGGAACCCCGGCCGGGCTCCTGGTGCCGCTGGTGGTGTGCGGCGCGATCGGTCTCGTCCAGGGCCTGCTGATCGCCCGGGTCCGGCTGGCGCCGTTCATCGTCACCCTCGCCGGCCTGCTCGGCGCCCGGGGCCTGCTGCTGTCGATCTCGCATGAGGGCGCGACGACGTACCTGATCCCGCACGGCTCGGTGCTCGCCCGGCTCGGCCAGGGACACCTGTTCGGCCTGGGCTACCCCATCTACCTGACGCTCGCGCTGTTCGTCATCGGCGGCGTGCTGCTGCAGCGGACCGGGTTCGGCCAGGCGGTGTACGCCATCGGCGGCGCGGAGGACGCCGCCGCGCTCATGGGCGTGCCCGTCATCCGGACGAAGATCACTGTCTACGTGCTGTCCGGCGCGCTGGCCGGCCTGTCCGGCGCGCTGAACGCCGCGCGCCTGTCGTCGGGCGTGACCATCCTCGGCACCGGCTTGGAACTCGACGTCATCGCGGCGGTCGTCATCGGCGGCACGCTGCTGACCGGCGGCGCGGGCTCGGTCAGCGGCACGATCGCCGGCGTCCTCCTCCTCGGCGTCATCCAGAACCTGATCAACCAGATCGGTGACCTGTCCTCGTCCTACCAACAGGTCGTCAGCGGCGCGTTCCTCGCCGTCGTGGTGGTGGCGCAGACCTACCTGAGCCGGGCCCGCCGACTATGACGGGCCGTGCGAGCCGATGGCCGTGACCGGGCCTGCCGGGCCACGGCTCCGCGAGGGCGTCAGGCGCCGTCGGGAACCTCGGCGGCCCGGTCGTGGCCGGGGGCCAGGAGTTCGGCCAGGTGGCGGGCCGAGGTGTCCCACGACCACGCCTGCCGGACCCATTCGCGGCCCGCGGCGCCCATGGCGGCGCGCTCGGGGTCGAGCAGCGTGGTCGTCAGGGCCTCGGCGATCGCGGCCGTGTCGGTCGGGTCCACCAGCCTGCCGGTCCGGCCGTCGAGCACCGCGTCCGGCGCGCCGCCCGAGTCACCGGCGATCACCGGCAGGCCGCTCGCGGCCGCCTCGAGGAAGACGATCCCGAGCCCCTCGGCCTCCAGGCCGCCCAGACGGGTGCGGCACGGCATCGCGAAGACGTCCGCGGCGGCGTAGTAGGGCGGTGTCGCGGCGTGCGGCGTGCCACCGGCGAAGTACACCGACCCGTCGGCGTGCCGTCGCGCCAGGCTGCGCAGCCGATCCTGGTCCGGCCCGTCGCCGACGACGAGCAGTACCGCCTCCGGGACCTGGCGCCGGACCAGCGGAAGCGCGCGTATCAGCATGTCCACCCCCTTGCGCGACACCAGCCGGGCGACGCAGAGGATCACCGGCCTGCCGTACAGGCGCAGGTCGGCGCGTACCCGCTCGGCGGCGGCCGCATCGGGCCGGAACGCGTCGGCGTCGACGCCGGGGACGAGCCGGCTGAGCCGCGGGCTCGGGCCCAGGGCCGGCACGATCCGGCTGCGCGTGTACGGGCCGAGGTAGGTGACGACGTCGACGCCGTCGCCGATCCGCCGCATCAGCCAGCGGGTGCCGGGCACCTTGGCCCACCAGATCTCGTGGCCGTGCGTGGTGGCCACGATGCGCTCCACACCGCCGCGGCGCAGCGCCGGGGCCATCAGGGCGAGCGGCGCCGCGGCCCCGAACCACACCCGGTCACAGCCGTGGGCCCGGGCGAGCTCGACCGCCTTCCGGGCGACCCTGCGGGTCGGCAGCAGCGTGCGGCTCCGGTCGCGGATGACCGGGAACGGAAGGGACGCGTCGAAGGCGGTGTCGCCGTCCTCGTGGGAGGTGTAGACGACGACGTCGTCCGGCAGGCGTGTGGCCATCGCGTGCACGAAGGTCTCGATCCCGCCCTGCCGAGGCGGGAAGTCGTTGGTGACGATGAGGGTGGAACCCATGGGCGCGTTCGATCCTTCGGCGTCGGGGGAGCGGAGTGACCGCGTGCGAGGCCGCGACCGCCTGCGGAGCCGGCCGAACGTGAGCCGTGATCTCCCGGGCCGCCCGGCCTGCTCCGCACGCGGCGCCGTGGCTGGTGCGACGCTAAGGGCGCGGACCGGTCCCTGACGTCGATCCACAGTCGTGATCTTCGTACCGCGTCTGGCTGACATCGCCGGACGTCATCCTCGGGATGTAGGCGTGTGGTCTCACTCCGCGGGCGATCTGACCGCCTGCGGGCGGACCGTGACCACTTTTGTGGGTATTCGCCGGATAAGGGGTTATCTGTCGTTAGGCGTGGGGGGATCTGGCGATGGGCGGACACGAGTACGGCCGGTGGCGGGAGGACGAGCCCGGTGACGGCCTGTCGAGACGGCGGTTCTCGATGCTCGGGGCCGCGGCACTGTGCGCCGCGGGCGTGCGGCGCGCGGCCGGGCCGGTGCCGACGGGGCCCGGCGGGCGGCCGGTGGCCCCGGTCGGGATCGCGCTCGGGCATGAGCAGTTCCGGACGCCGGACATCGTCCGGTTCGCCGAGCTGGCGGACCGGGCCGGGTTCGGTTACGCCTGGACGAGCGACCACTTCCAGCCGTGGCAGGACAATGAGGGCCACGCGATGTTCCCGTGGCTGTCGTTGGCGCTGATCGGCGAGCACACGTCGCACCTGACGTACGGCACCGGCGTCACCTGCCCGCTCTACCGGTACCACCCGTCCGTGGTGGCGCAGGCGTTCGCCTCGCTGGGAGTGCTGTATCCGGGCCGGGTCTTCCTGGGCGTCGGCACCGGTGAGGCGCTCAACGAGCTGGCCGCCACCGGGCGCTTCGACCGGTATCCCGAACGGCACGATCGGTTGATCGAGGCCATCGAGCTGATCCGCCGGCTCTGGACGGGGGAGCGGGTGACGTTCCACGGCCGGTTCTACCGGACCGATCAGGCCAGGCTGTACGACGTGCCGGCGCGGCCGGTCCCGATCTACGTCGCGGCCAGCGGGCCGAAGAGCGCCTACCTTGCGGGGCGGCACGGCGACGGCTGGATCGGCGGTGTCAAGGATCTGACCGACCCGCGGCTGCGCGACGCCTTCGCCCGCGGGGCCCGTGCCGCGGGCAGGGATCCCGACGGCATGCCGAAGTTCGCCGAGACGTGGGTCGTGGTGGGCGGCCGGGCGGAGGCCGACGAGGCCGCGGAGAAGTGGCGGTTCACCGTCCACGGGTTCGGCGACCTGTTGTACCAGCCGAATCCGGTGACCATCCAGCGCATCGCCGAACAGCGCTGGCCGCTGGAGAAGGTGTACGCCGCCTGGCCGCGCGGCACCGACCCGCAGGTGCACATCACGGCGCTGCAGCGGCTCCTGGACGCGGGCGTCACGCCGTTCGTCCATTCCGGCCAGGCGGACCAGCCGCGTGTGATCGACTTCTACGGCCGCGAGGTCCTGCCCCACCTTCGTCGCTGAGCGCGTCCACCCGGACAGGCCGGCCATCGGGGAGCGGCGGGGGCAATATTCTACGAACTCTTGACGGCCATCGATGAATCCGTAGAGTGTTGCCTCATCTGGATCGACGGGAGGATCTCCTGATGAGCAGCTTGGCCGGCGAGCCCACCGCCCAGCCGAACACGGCGGCCGAGGAACCCGTTCGGCCCGGGAGAGTCGACTTCCGGACCGCCCCGCCGCACTATCGACATTGGCGGCTGAGCCTCGACGGGCCCGTCGCCACGCTGACGATGGACGTGGACGAGCAGGGCGGCCTGGCGCCGGGCTACGAGCTGAAGCTCAACTCCTACGACCTGGGCGTGGACATCGAGCTGTACGACGCGGTGCAGCGGCTGCGGTTCGAGCACCCCGAGGTCCGTACCGTCGTCGTCACGGGCGGCAAGGAGAAGGTGTTCTGCGCGGGGGCCAACATCCGCATGCTGGCCTCCTCCTCCCACTCCTGGAAGGTCAACTTCTGTAAGTTCACCAACGAGACCCGCAACGGCATCGAGGACGCGAGCGCCAACTCCGGCCAGACCTACCTCGCGGCGCTGAACGGCACCGCCTCCGGCGGCGGCTACGAGATCGCCCTGGCCTGCGACCACATCATGCTGGTCGACGACCGCTCCTCGACGGTGTCGCTGCCCGAACTGCCGCTGCTCGGCGTCCTGCCCGGCACCGGCGGGCTCACCCGCGTGGTCGACAAGCGGCACGTGCGGCGCGACCTCGCCGACTACTTCTCCACCAAGACCGAGGGCATCGGCGGCCGGAAGGCGGTGCAGTGGCGCCTCGTCGACGAGGCCGTGCCGCGCACCGCCTGGGACCGTACGGTCGCCGAGCGCGCCGCAGCCCTCGCGACGCGCTCGGACCGGCCCGCCGACACCGGCGGGATCGAGCTGACCGCCCTTGCCAAGACCCGTACCGACGACCACATCGGCTACCGATACGTCGGCGCCGCCCTCGACCGGGACCGCGGCGTCGTGGAGGTCACCGTCCTCGGCCCGGACGGCGACCCGCCGGCCGACGCCGCCGGCGTTCACGCCCAGGGCGCGGACTTCTGGCCGCTCGCCCTCACCCGCGAGCTGGACGACCTGATCCTGGACCTGCGCACGAACGAGATCGAGCTGGGCACCTGGGTGTTCCGCACGAAGGGCGACGCGGCCCGGGTACTGGCGTACGACGCGCTGCTGTTGGAGCGCTCCGGCGACTGGCTGGTCCGCGAGATCGTCCTTTACCTGAAGCGCACGCTGAAGCGCCTCGACGTCACCAGCCGCAGTCTCATCGCGCTCATCGAGCCGGGAAGCTGCTTCGCCGGCTCGCTGCTGGAGCTCGCGCTGGCCGCGGACCGGTCCTTCCAGCTCGCGGGCGTGTTCGAGGACGTCGACCCCGACGCCGAGCCGGCCACCATCACCGTCGGCCGGATGAACCTTGGCCCGCTGCCGATGGGCAACGGCCTCAGCCGCCTGGCGACCCGCTTCCACGGCGACGCGGACGCGCTCGCCGCCGCCGAGGCCGCCGAGGGCAAGGCGTTGCCGGCCGAGGACGCCGAGCGGCTCGGCCTGGTCACTTTCATCCCCGACGACATCGACTGGGACGAGGAGGTCCGTATCGCGGTCGAGGAGCGGGCCGGGTTCAGCCCGGACGCGCTGACCGGGCTGGAGGCGAACTACCGCTTCGCCGGTCCTGAGACGATGGAGACCAAGATCTTCGGCAGGCTGTCCGCCTGGCAGAACTGGATCTTCTGCCGCCCCAACGCCTCCGGGCCGGACGGCGCGCTGCGCAGGTTCGGCACCGGACGGCGCGCCCACTTCGACCAGAAGCGAGTCTGACATGACGACGACCGCCGACTACGGCGAGAAGATCCCCAACAACGTCGACCTGCGCGATGATCGCCGTCTGCAGCGGGCCCTGGAGTCCTGGCAGCCGAACTTCCTGTCCTGGTGGGAGTCGATGGGCCCGACACTGCCCACCGAGGACGTCTACCTGCGCACCGCGGTCAACGTGGGCCGCGAAGGGTGGGCGCACTTCGGCCACGTCGCGATGCGCGACTACCGCTGGGGCATCTTCCTGGCCGAGCCGCGCAAGGACCGGCGCATCGCGTTCGGCGAGCACAAGGGCGAGCCGGCCTGGCAGAAGGTCCCCGGCGAGTACCGCGCGGAACTGCAGCGCCTCATCGTCATCCAGGGCGACACCGAGCCCGCCTCCGTCGAACAGCAGCGCAATCTGGGGGCGACCGCGCCGAGCCTGTACGACCTGCGGAACCTGTTCCAGGTGAACGTCGAGGAGGGCCGCCACCTGTGGGCGATGGTGTACCTCCTGCACGCCTACTTCGGCCGGGAGGGCCGGGAGGAGGCCGAGGAGCTGCTGCACCGCAACTCCGGTAGCGAGGACTCCCCGCGCATCCTGGGGGCGTTCAACGAGGAGACGCCGGACTGGCTGTCCTTCTTCATGTTCACCTACTTCACCGACCGGGACGGCAAGTACCAGCTCGGCACGCTCAAGGAGAGCGGGTTCGACCCGCTGTCGCGGACGTGCGAGTTCATGCTGAAGGAGGAGGCGCACCACATGTTCGTGGGCACCACCGGCATCGACCGGGTGGTGCTGCGGACCGTGGAGCTGATGCGGGAGCACGACACCGACGACGTCGTCGGGCACGGCGGCATCCCGCTGCGCGTGATCCAGAAGTACCTCAACTTCCACTACTCCGTGTCGCTGGACCTGTTCGGCTCCGAGACCTCCACCAACGTCGCGAACTACTTCACCGCCGGGATCAAGGGCCGCTGGTCGGAGGAGCGCCGCAAGGACGACCACCGGCTCACCGACGACTCGATCATGGTCGACGCGGTCGTCGACGGCCGGGTCGGGCAGATTGAGGTCGCCGCGCTGGTGGGCCTCAACACCGACCTGCGGCGGGAGTACATCGCCGACTGCCAGAGCGGCGTCAACCGGTGGAACCGCATCCTGGAGGAGGCCGGCCTGCCGCAGCGGCTGCGCCTGCCGAGCGTCGCCTTCAACCGGCAGGTCGGCGCGTTCGCCGGCATCCAGGTCACCCCGGACGGCGAGGTCATCTCCCAGGAGGAGTGGGACCGGCGCCAGGGCGAGTGGCTGCCCACCGACGTCGACAAGGCCTACGTCCGGTCGCTCATGCGGCCGGTCCACGAGCGCGGCAAGATCGCCGCCTGGATCGCTCCGCCCCGCCAGGGGATCAACGGCAAGCCCTTCGACTACGACTACGTCCACCTCGCCTGACCGGACGGCGGCTCATGAGCGAACCCTTCAACGCCTGCCTCTACCTGCTCGACCGCCACCTGGAACGGGGCGACGGCGACCGTCTGGCGCTGACCGGCGCCGGCGGGGACCTCACCTACGCCCGGCTGCACGAGCGCGTCCGGCGCACCGCCGCCGGACTGCGCGCGATCGGCCTGCTGCCCGAGCAGCGGGTGCTGATGTTCATGGCCGACTCGCCGGACTTCGTCACGGTCTTCCTCGCGGCCCTGCGGATCGGCGCCATCCCGGTCCCGGTCTCGACGATGCTGCACGCCGACGGGCTGGCCGAGCTGCTGCGCGACTCGCGGGCGCGCCTGCTCGCGGTGACGCCGGAGTTCACCGCGGTCGCGGCCGAGGCCGCCGCCGCGGCGCCCGAACTGGCCGGCGTCGTCGCCTCGGACGGTGCCACGATCACCGCCCCGGTGCCGGTGCACGCGCTGGCGGACCTGGCCGGCGCGGAGCCGGACGGCGAGCGGCCCGCCACGACCGCCGACTCCCCGGCGTTCTGGCTCTACACGTCGGGCACCACCGGCACGCCCAAGGCCGCGATGCACCGCCACGCCTCGGTCCGGGTCGTCTGCGAGACGTACGGCGCCCAGGTCCTCGGCATCCGCCCCGGCGACCGCTGCCTGTCGGCGGCCAAGGCGTTCTTCGCCTACGGCCTGGGCAACTCGCTGCTGTTCCCCCTGTGGGCCGGCGCCGCCGCGATCCTGGAACCCACGCCGTCCCGGCCGGACCTGCTGGCCGAACGCGCCCGTACGTTCGGCGCGACGCTGTTCTTCGCCGGGCCGACGTTCTTCGCCAACATGCTCCGCGCCGAACTGCCGCGCGCGGCGCTCGGGGGAGTACGCCTGTCGGCCTCGGCGGGCGAACCGCTGCCCGCCGCGCTGTACCACCGGTGGACCGAGCACTTCGGCGTCGACATCCTCGACGGCATCGGCATGACCGAGATGCTGCACATCTTCCTGTCCAACACGGAGGGCGCCGTACGGCCCGGCACGACCGGCCGCGCGGTGCCCGGCTACGACCTGCGCATCCTCGACGAGGAGGGGCGCGAGGCCGCCCCGGGAACGCCCGGCACCCTGTACGTCCGCGGCGAGTCGACGGCGACCGGGTACTGGTCCCGGTACGCGGCGTCCCGCCAGGTGTTCCAGGGGGAGTGGCTGTGCACCGGCGACACGTACGTGCGGGACGCCGACGGCTACTACACCTGCCGGGGCCGTACCAGTGACATGCTGAAGGCCAGCGGCATGTGGGTGTCACCGGCCGAGGTCGAGACGCGGCTGCTGGCGCATCCGGCGGTCGCCCAGGCCGTGGTGGTGGCGGGCATCGACACCGACGGCCTCGAGAAGCCGGTCGCCTACGTCGTGACCGGGACCGGCGTCGAGGCGACGGAGGCGGACCTCATCGAGTTCTGCCGGGCGGGGCTGCCGTCGTTCAAGCGCCCCCGCCGGGTGCTGTTCGTCGACGCGCTGCCGACCACGCCGACCGGCAAGGTACGGCGGGTGGAGCTGCGCGCGCACGCCACCGGCGTGCTGTCCGGCCCGCAGGAAGAGGTCGCGTTGTCGTGATTCACAACGCCGCCCGGTTCGTCACGCGGATGGCGATCCGCCAGGATGGAAGGGTGCGTCCGAACCGCGTTCACCTCATCGCCGCGTACGAGGCGGTCTGATGCTCGACGGCATGCCGCTGATCGACGTCCACCTGCACGCCGCCCGGCTGCCCACGCTCAAGCCCGCGTGGCGGCAGTGGGCGCACGACTTCGGCGACCGGGAGCTCCTCGACCGGGTCTACGACGCCTCCGGGACGCTCGACCCCGCCCGGTTCGCCGCGTACCTGGCCGCTGAGGGCGTCGACGTGGCGCTCGTGTTCGCGGAGTACAGCCCGAAGGCGACCGGGTACCAGCCGGTCGAGGACATGCTCCCGCTGACCGGGTACGACCCGGCGCGGATCAAGCTGGTCGCCAACATCAACCCGCACCTGCACTACCCGATCGACGAGGAGCTGCAGCGCCAGCTCGACCTCGGCGCGGTCGCGTGCAAGCTGCATCCCGTCCACGCGGGCGTCGCGGCCAACGACCGCGCCCTGTACCCGGCGTACGAGGTGTGCCAGGCGGCCGGGATCCCGCTGGTCGTGCACTGCGGCACCAGCACGTTCCCCGGCTCGACCAACCGCTTCGCCGACCCGGTCCTGCTGGACGACGTGCTGCGGGACTTCCGGCGGCTGAACGTCGCGCTCGCGCACGGCGGGCGGGGATGGTGGTACGACGCGGCCGCCTTCATGGCCCTGTCGAACGAGCGCGTGTGGATCGAGCTGTCCGGGCTGCCCCCGTCCCGGCTGCGCGACTACTACGCCAGGCACAACTGGAAGCGCCTCACCCGACGCATGATCTTCGGTACGGACTGGCCCGGAGTCCCGGGGATCGCCGCGAACGCCCGGGCGGTCGCCGCGCTGTGCCCCGACGAGGAGACCGCCGCGCTGGTGCTGGCCGGCAACGCGGCCCGCGTCTACAACCTGAAGCTGGAGACCTGATGGCGATCTACGCCCTCGGCGAGCTGACCCCCGACATCCACCCCGAGGCGTTCGTGCACCCGGACGCGACCGTCATCGGCGCGGTGACGATCGGGCCTCGCGCCTCGATCTGGCCGGCCGCGGTGCTGCGCGGCGACTACGGGCGCATCGAGGTCGGGGCGGCGACGTCCATCCAGGACGGCACCGTGCTGCACACCACCGAGGAGTGGCCGACGCTCATCGGCGACCGCTGCGTCGTCGGCCACAACGTCCACCTGGAAGGCTGCACGGTCGGCGACGGCTGTCTCATCGGGTCCGGGTCGATCGTCCTGAACCGCGCCGTCCTCGAGCCGGGGGCCGCGGTCGGCGCCGCCGCGCTGGTGACCGAGGACGCCCACGTCTCCGCCGGGCACATCGCCGTCGGGGTGCCGGCCCGGCAGCGGCCCGCACCGGGCCTGGACAAGTGGATCGCCGAGGCCGTCGACCTCTACCAGGACAACGCGGCACGCTACCGTACGGACCTCCGCCGGATCGGGTGAAAGGAACACGATGAACGACGTCGTCGCGGTGGTGGGCGCGGGGACCATGGGCACCGGGATCGCCCAGGTCGCCGCCCTGGCCGGACACCAGGTCCTGCTGCTGGACACGGCCCCCGGCGCCGCCGACCGCGCCGTGTCCGGCATCCGGGAGCGGGTGAAGACCCTGGTGACCCGCGGCAAGATCGACGCGGACCCCGACGCCCTGGACCTGACCGCCGTCGACTCCCTCGATGCGCTGGCGTCCGCCGGGCTGGTGATCGAGGCGATCGTCGAGGACCTGGCGGTCAAGCGGCGGCTGTTCGCCGACCTGGAGCGCGCGGTCGGCCCGGAGTGCGTGCTGGCGAGCAACACCTCGTCCCTGTCGCCCACGGCGATCGCGGCCGGTCTGGAGCGTCCCGACCGGGTCCTCGGCCTGCACTTCTTCAACCCGGTGCCGCGCATGCGTCTCGTCGAGCTGATCGCCGGTGCCGACACCGCGGCAGAGCTCGCCGACTGGACGGCCGCCCTGGTCGAGCGGTGGGGCAAGACGGTCGTCCGCGCCGCCGCGACGCCGGGGTTCATCGTCAATCGGATCGCCCGGCCGTACTACGCCGAGGCCTGGCGGCTGTACGAGGAGCGCGCCGCCGCTCCCGAGGTGATCGACGCCGTGCTGACCGGCGCCGGTGGCTTTCCGATGGGGCCGTTCGCGCTGATGGACCTGATCGGCCACGACGTCAACGAGGCCGTCACCCGCTCGGTGTGGACGGCGTTCGGCCAGGACCCGCGCTTCGCGCCGGCCCCGGCGCAGCGTGCCCTGGTGGAGGCCGGGCGGCTCGGCCGCAAGAGCGGGCGGGGCGTCTACGGGTACGGCCCGGACGCGCCGCCGCCGGAGGCGACCGCCGCCGCGCCGCGCCCGGTGCCGGTCGGAGAGGTGACCTTCAACGGCGCGGCCGACCTGCACCCGCTGCTGACCCGCGCCGAGGTCGACTTCCGCGTCGGCGCGCTGTCGAACGACACGGTCGTCCTGCCGAGCGGCGCGCTGCTCGTCCGCAGCACCGGCGCCACGGCCACCGAACTGGTCGAGGAGCACGGCCGGGCCCTGATCGTCGTCGACCGTACGCTGGACGACGCCACCGCCAGCGCAGTCGCCATCGCACCTTGCGACGGCTGTCCCGAGGAGGCCCTGGACGAGGCGATCGGCCTGCTTCAGGCGGCCGGACTGGCCGTGCACGTCGTCGACGACACGCCCGGCCTCATCGTCACCCGGACCGTCGCCATGCTGGTCAACCTGGCCGCCGACGCCCTCCAGCAGGGGGTCGCCACCGCCGCCGACATCGACACGGCCATGCGGCTGGGCGCCGGCCACCCGCTCGGCCCGATCGCCTGGGGCGACCGGTGGGGCGCCGAGACCGTGGACGAGATCCTGGCCGCCCTCCAGGAGTCCTACGGGGAACCGCGGTACCGGCGCGCCCCACTGCTGCGCCGCCGGGCACTGACCGGAGCGACCCTGACGGGAGCGGAGTGACGTCATGACACTGGTCCAGGTCCGCCGCGAGGACCACCTGTGGTGGGTCGGCCTCGACCGGCCGGCCAAGCACAACGCGCTCGACCAGGCGATGGTCACCGAGCTGACGGCGGTACTGGACGAGGCCCGCCGTGAGCCGTGCGTCCTGATCGTGCACTCCACCACGCCTGGCATGTTCGCCGCCGGGGCCGACATCGCCGAGCTGCGCGAGCGCGACGCCGACGCGGCGCTGCTGGCCATCAACGCCGGGCTGTTCGAGCGGCTGGAGGCGCACCGCTGGCCGACGATCGCGCTCGTCGACGGCCCCGCGTTCGGCGGCGGCTGCGAGCTGGCGCTGGCCTGCGACTTCCGCATCGCCTCGCCCAACGCGCGGTTCGCCCAGCCGGAGCTGGCGCTGGGCATCATCGCCGGCGCCGGCGCGAACTGGCGGCTACCGCAACTGGTCGGCCTGGCCACCGCCCGCCGCATGCTCTACGCCGGAGCGCGGCTCGACGCCCACCAGGCTCTCGCCGAGGGCCTGGTCGACGAGGTCGCCGAGAACGGCGAGGAGCTGCCCGAACGCGGCCGGGCGCTCGCGGCCACCATCGCCGAGCGTTCGTGGCGGGCCCTGGAACTGACCAAGCTCGCCCTGCGCAGCACCCGCCCCGCCACCACGACCTTCGACTTGGCCGCCCAGGCCCTCCTGTTCGAGGGTGAGGACAAGCAGGCCCGGATGACGGCCTTCCTGGAACGACGAAAGCGCTGACGCGTCCGCTGCGGTCTGTCGCGTCTCCGGCGCGACGATGCGGCGCGGCGCGCGTCAGGTCCGATGGTCATTCCTCCGGCTTCCGCTTGTTCCGCGCGGTGAAGCGGCCGTAAGCATTGATCCCTGGCATTCAGTGCCTCTAGAGAGCAGACAGACGGGCCCGATCGGTGGCGCGGCTGCCGGCGCTGTTGCCGGCGCCAAGGCCAGCGGTGGTAACCCCGGGATCACCGTCGCGGGTGCTGCGGCCGGTGGTGTGGCGGGGGCCACAGCCAGGAACAAGAAGCAGAACGGCTGACAGCGACCACTGCCGTCGGCTGAGCTGTCTCGCTGCACTGCCCCAGTGGCGGCGCCAGAAGGAACAAAGCCCAGGTAGAAAATAGGGCGGCCCCTCTTCCCAGAGGGGCCGCTTCGCTGCTCCTCCTCGGTAACGGCCGTAGGCGGTCCTGCCGTCAAAGTTCGTCGATCAGGTCGGTCGCCCGGATCACCGCGGCGAGCGCGTCGGGGTCGCCCGTGCGTTGGTGCACGTCGAGGCAGGTGTCGGCGAGCTTGATGACGTGTTCGTCCCCGTGGCGGACGGCGCGGGCGAACACCTCGTCCGGTGAGCCGGGGGCGGTGGGCAGAGTGTGCCTGGGTTCGGGCGTGGCGGGGGTATAGGCCGCGGTCACGGCCGCGCTGGCCGCCCATGCCGCGTGCAGGCTCACGACCCATCGGTCACGCGGCAGCGCGGGCAGGGTGCGCAGGACGGCCATCGGTGCGGTCGCTGCGTGCACCAGCATGACGGCAGAGCCGCGCGCGTTCGGCAGATAATGCGCCGTGGCGGCGGCCGTCAGATCGGCCAGCAGGTCCCGGGCCCGTACGGCGTCGGCAGCGGGTCTCAACGCGGTGAGCGCGGTCGGCCAGCCGGTGAGGCCGGCGAGCTGGTCGAGCCGATGGTTGATGCCCGCACTCTGGTCGGGAACGCGGGGGACGGCGGCGAGAGCCGACGCCGGGTCGGCGGTTCCGGAGGGCGCGGTGAACGGGACCTGCTGCCAGCGTGCGGCCCAGTATCCGAGGGCTTGGCCGAGCTCGGCCAGACGCGGCCCGTCCTCATGGTCCAGCAGGGCGTGAACGGCGTGGCCGGTGCGGATCACTCCGTGGGTGGCGCCGGCCGCGATGCCCGGCAGCAGCCGTGGCCACCACGTTTCCAGCACCACCCGCCAGGGTTGTTCGGTCATCTCCCGGTCGAAGAATGCCAGCCAATCACCGAGCCGGTGGGGGTCCCCCAGCGCCGTGCGCCAGTCGTGGACGGTGATGGGCGAGGTGCCGCGGGGCAGTTCGTCCAGCCGACGCATGTAGCCGTCCAGCCAACGATGAACCTGGCGCGCGTGTCCGCGCCTGATCATGGATTCCACCGCCATGGGGCCGTGATTGCTCAGCCAGCCTTCGAACTCCGGTCCGGTCCGATGCAACCGTTCGTAGGCCTCATCCAGCGCGCCATCGATGTTCATGGGACTTGACGTTAACCACGCTCCGACTTGCGATCATCGGTCCAGGGACCGAGGCTCCCTCCTGCATCTGACCTAATCCCGGGCCGCAAGCAGTTCTGGTCTGCGGACCGCAGGAGTTGCCAGGCTTCGAGGACCGAAAGCGGTGCGCGCTCCGAAGGAGGCGCCCACCTCCACCAGGGCCTGCTCGAACTGGCCTGCAGCCTCATATGCCTCTGCCGCCTACGAACATCATCGACTGCGATGATGCGGCGCGGCGCGGTACAGGATGCCATGATCCCTGGCATCCAGTGCCTCTAGGAGGCAGCGAAAGCCGGGGATCATGACGAGCCCCCCAGCCGACCCGGTTCGCCGGGGCGACTGATCGTTTCGTTACTGCTCGTCGCGGGCGGCGAGCCGTTTGGTGATCTCGGTCTTGACCGTCGTGTGCAGCTCGTCCGATGTGAAGCCGAGGTTGCGCAGGATCTGCGCGGCCGGGCTCTCCTCGGCGCGGATCAGGCCCAGCAGTGTGTGTTCCGTGCCGACCCAGTCGTGGCCGAGGTCGTCCGACGCGCGGCGTGCCTGCTCGATGGCCTCCTTGCTCTCCGGCCGGAACGCGATGTGACCTCGCAGCGCCTTCTCTCCGGCCGGCGGCATCGACTCCTCGATCGCGTCGCGGATGCGTTGCTCCGACTCGGTCTTCGCCATCAGCACCTCGTATGCCAGGCCCCGCGGTTCGCCGAGCAGGCCGAGAAGGATGTGTTCGGTGCCGATGAAGTCGTGCTTGTGCGTTCGGGCGGCCTCCTGCGCCAGCACGATGCTGTGCCGGTTCAGATCGGTGAACCGCTCGAACGCGGCGGGCGCGTGGCGTTGCTGGGCGGCCTGCTTGGACACCCCGATGGCGTCGCCGATCTCGCTCCACGACGCGCCGGCCTGCTTGGCCTTGCCGACGTAGTGGCCGACGAGCTGGTCGGCGAGGTCGGACAGGGTCTGGGCACGTAGGTGCGCCTCGCTGATGCGCGCCAGGTCGTTGGCGTCGGGGAGGTCCTCGTCGAGATGGGTGATCAGGTCAGCGAGGCTGATGTCGAGTGGGCTCATGCGTCAACCGTAGGTTGACGATCCCGGAATCGTCAACCTGTAATTGACGCATGTTTTCCGAGTGCGCTCCGCACGGACCGCGAGTCCCTGCCGTCGTCGCGTTGATCGGTAAGAGCTGCCAGGTTCTGAACCGTGGTCAGCCGGCGGAGCGGCGGCGGTCTGCCAGGGAGAGGGGGGCGCCGTTGAGGAACAGCTCGATGGGGAGGGTGGCCGCGCCGAGTGCCACGGCCTCGGGCCCCAGCCTGCCCAGCTCGATCGACGTCGAGGAGAAGGCGTGCTTGAGCGAGTTCTGCTGCGCCGCGTCGCGGATGGCCGGCAGCAGCCGCTCGCCGAGCAGCAGGCCGGCCCAGCCGCCGAGGATGATCTGCTCGGGGTTGAAGAGGTTGATCAGGTCGGCCAGGCCGACTCCGAGGTAGAGCGCGGTCTCGTCGAGGACGTGCGTCGCGTCGTCCTCGCCGCGAGCGGCCGCGTCGAGCAGGGCGGCCAGCGCCGACTCCTCGTCCTGGCCGGGCGTCCTGCCGAAGCGGTCGAGGACGGCCTCGGCGCCGACGTACGCCTCCAGGCATCCCGCGGCGCCGCACCGGCAACTGCGGCCGCCGACCACGATGGTGGTGTGGCCCCACTCGCCGGCGCTGGACGTAGATCCACGGTGCGTCCTGCCGTGCGCGATGATGCTCGCGCCGACCCCCGAGCCGATCAGGCAGACCACCGCGTGCTGGGCGCCCCGCCCGGCGCCGAACCACATCTCGGCGCGGCCCATCGTGTTGGCGCCGTTGTCGATGTGCAGCGGCAGGTCGGTCCCGGACCGCAGCAGGCGCTCGAGGGGGACGGCGTCCCAGCCGTACGTCTGGCCGTGCACGAGCACCTCGTCGCCCTGCTCGACCACGCCGGGGACCCCGATGCCCACCCCGAGCACCGCCGAGGCGTCGACGTCCGCGTCGGCGAGCACGGCGGACAGGCCCTCCAGGATCCGCTCGACGATCGTCGTGACGCCGTGCTCCCGGGGGTCGAGCGGATAGTCGGCCCTGGCCCGCTCGTTCATCGCCAGGTCGAACAGCTCGACCCGGACGCGGGTCTCGCCGACGTCGACGCCGATGACGTAGCCGTAGTCGCGGTTCATCCGCAGCAGGACGCGCGGCCGCCCGCCGTCGGAGTCGACGGCCCCGGCCTCGGCGACGACGCCCTCCTCGATCAGCTCCCGGACGACGTTGCTGACCGACGCGGGAGACAGGCCGGTCGCCTGGCTGAGCTCCTGGCGCGTGCAGGGCTGGTCGAAGTACAGCGACCAGAGCAGGACCGACCGATTGTCACGGCGGAGGTCCCGCACCGTGCCTCGCCGTCGTTCCGAACTGACGTGCTCCCGCATACCGACCTCCCCGATTAGTTCAGATCTTATAACAAGCGATCGAAAAGCCGCGCTGCCGGGTGTTACACGGCCTTGACGATGCGACACCCCCGAGGTTAAATCACGTCATTAATTAAGCCCTGTATCAACGGGCCCCCGCCTCGACGCGTGCACCGAAGGCGCCGCACGCGTCGCCTCCTCCCCGCCCCCGAAACCGGGAGAAGCTCATGAGACCCGCCTTCGTCCCAGGCACCCGTACCAGACCGCGGCCCCAACGCCACCTGCCGGTGGCGATCGCCGCGGTCATCGCCCTGCTCACCGGCCTCTTCGTCGCCCTCGCCCCGGCATCCGGCGCCGCCACCTGCGGCACCGCGAACGCGGCCCAGGGCCGGCCCGCCACCGCGTCGTCGACCGAGAACTCCGGCACCCCCGCCTCGAACGCGGTCGACGGCGACAGCGGCACCCGCTGGTCCAGTGCCTTCAGCGACCCGCAGTGGCTCCAGGTCGACCTCGGCTCCTCGCAGTCCGTCTGCCAGGTGGTGCTGCAGTGGGAGACCGCCGCCGGCAAGGCGTACCAGATCCAGACCTCGTCCGACGGGAACACCTGGACCACCATCTACTCCACCACGACCGGTCAGGGCGGCACCGAGACGCTGAACGTCAGCGGCACCGGCCGCTACGTTCGCATGTACGGCACCGCTCGCACCACCGGTTACGGCTACTCGCTGTGGGAGTTCGTCGTCCACACCGCGAGCGGGGGCGGCGGCACGCTCCCCGGCGGCGGCGACCTCGGGCCCAACGTGTACGTCTTCGACCCGTCGATGTCCTCGGCCACCATCCAGAGCCGGCTGGACACCGTCTTCCAGCAGCAGGAGAGCAACCAGTTCGGCAGCGAGCGGTACGCGCTGCTGTTCAAGCCGGGCAGCTACAACGTCAACGCGAACATCGGCTTCTACACCTCCATCGCCGGGCTCGGCGCGAACCCCGATGACGTCACCATCAACGGCTCGGTCAACGTCGACGCCGGCTGGATGAACGGGAACGCCACCCAGAACTTCTGGCGCTCCGCTGAGAACATGGCGGTGCAGCCCTCCGGCGGGTCCGACCGCTGGGCGGTGTCCCAGGCCGCGCCGTTCCGCCGTATGCACATCAAGGGCGACCTCAACCTCGCGCCCACCGGTTACGGCTGGGCCAGCGGCGGCTACATCGCCGACAGCAAGGTCGACGGCCAGGTGCAGCCGTACTCCCAGCAGCAGTGGTTCACCCGTAACAGCCAGATCGGCGGCTGGCTGAACGGCGTGTGGAACATGGTGTTCACCGGCGTGGCGGGCGCACCGGCGCAGAGCTTCCCGAACCCGCCGTACACGACCGTGGCCAACGCGCCCGTGACGCGGGAGAAGCCGTTCCTATACGTCGACTCCTCCGGTGCGTACCGGGTGTTCGTGCCGGCGCTGCGGCAGAACACCCAGGGCACGACCTGGAGCGGCGGGAGCACGCCCGGCTCGTCCATCCCGCTGAGCCAGTTCTACGTCGCCAAGCCGTCCGACAGCGCGGCGACGCTGAACCAGGCGCTGGCGCAGGGCCTCAACCTGCTGTTCACCCCGGGCGTCTACAAGATCGACCAGACGCTCAACGTGACCCGCGCCGACACGGTCGTCCTCGGCCTCGGCTACGCCACGCTCGTACCCCAGAACGGCGTCACGCCGATGTCCGTCGCCGACGTGAACGGCGTGAAGATCGCCGGGCTGCTGTTCGACGCCGGCTCTACCAACTCGCCGAACCTGCTCCAAGTCGGGCCGAGCGGATCCACGGCCGACCACTCCACCGACCCGACCTCGATCCAGGACGTGTTCTTCCGGATCGGCGGCGCCGGCGTCGGCAAGGCCACCAACAGCCTGGTCGTCAACAGCAACAACGCGATCATCGACCACATCTGGGCCTGGCGCGCCGACCACGGCTCCGGCGTCGGCTGGACGAGCAACACCGCCGACACCGGCCTGACCGTGAACGGCAACGACGTGACGGCGTACGGCCTGTTCGTCGAGCACTACCAGAAGTACGAAGTCGTGTGGAACGGCGAGCGCGGCCGTACGTACTTCTTCCAGAACGAGATGCCGTACGACCCGCCGAACCAGGCCGCCTGGATGAACGGCTCCACCAACGGCTACGCCGCCTACAAGGTGGGGGCGAACGTCACGACGCACGAAGGGTGGGGCCTCGGCAGTTACTGCTACTTCAACGTCGATCCCTCGATCCACGCGGCGCACGCCTTCGAGGCGCCGAACGCCTCCGGCGTGAAGTTCCACGACCTGCTGACGGTGTCCCTCGGCGGCAACGGCACGATCGACCACGTCATCAACAACACCGGCGGCGCCGCCCAGGGCACCGCCACCACCCCGGTCGACGTGGTCAGCTACCCGTGATCCCCTGACCCCTGCCACCCCGGGCCCGCGCGGCACCCCGCCGCGCGGGCCCTCCCACGCTCGCGCCCCCGGCCCGCGAGCGCAGCGGCCGTCGGCCGATACACGCGCTCAGCGGTCGGCGTGAGCGGCGGTGATCTCCACGTGTTCGATGCCCTCGTCCAGGAAGGTGGCGAGGTCGTGGGCCTCTTTCTCGATGGCCTCCCGCTCCGGGACGGCAAGGGGCCGCAGCGGCGTCACGCGGAGCCGCTGGTCGCCTGCTGTCCAGGTGGCGGCGACGCCTCCGTCGACGAGCACGGCGCGTCGGCCCGCGACGGACAGACCGCGGTGGGCGTCGTCGATGATGCGGCTGCGGTCGTGGTAGCCGAGGATCGCGTTGTCGAACGCCGGGAGGAACCGGACGGCGGCGGGCGTGTCCGGGGACGGGCGCGGTGCGTCGGGCAGGTCGAGGAGTTCGCGGCCGCGTTCGTCGCGGAAGACGACGAGCTGCTCGCGGAGGGCCTTGACGGCGGCGGGAAGACCGGCGAGACCGCACCAGGCGCGGATGTCCGCGGTGGCGGCGGGCCCGTAGGCGGCGAGGTAGCGCCATACCAGCCGCTGCCCGACCGGATCGCTCGGGTCGGCGGACAGCGGGGCGATGTCACGTCCGATCCAGGCGGCCAGGGACAGATTCCGGACCCCGGCGGTCGTGTGCCACAGGCCGCGCGGCGGGAGCTGGACCATCGGGATGAGGGCCGCGACGAGGAGCTCGCCCAGGACCCGGCGTGGCGGGCCGGGCCAGCGGTCTTCGAGTGCGCGGACGAGGTCGGCCATGGTGCGGGGCCGGCCATCGGCCATGACCGCCCGGCCGGCCGCGGCGACCTCGTCCGGGTCGATGCCCGCGAGTTCGCGTCGGTAGGTGGCCGTCACCCTTTGACGCAGCATGGCGTCGTGGCGGGCCCGCCAGGCCAGTGCGTCGTCGGCGGTGACCAGGTGGACGGTGCGGCGCATCAGGTGCGTACGGACGACCGCACGCGCCGTCAGCGCCTCGTCCAGTTCCTCCGGTTTGAAGGCGCGCAGCCTGGACCACAGACCGATGAACGGCTCCGGTGGTTCTTGCGCCTGCATGCCGCACAGGTGTGCCACGGCGTCACGGACGGGTGTGTCCGCGCGTTCGAGCAGGTACTGGCGGGCGAGGGTCGCGCGGTTCAGGGCGCGTGCGCTGAGGACGGTCATGGGTGCTCAGACCGCGGACCGCTCGTCGACAGGGCGGCGGTGCAGGGCAGGCCGGGTAACGGAGGGCGGCGTGTAGGAGACGTCCAGGGGGCCGAGGTCGGTGCCGGGCGGGACGATCGCGTCGATCCGGTCGAGGATGCCGTCGTCGAGTGTGGTGGCCGCACCCGCGATCAGGTCGTCCAGCTGTTCCCTGGTGCGCGGGCCGATGATCGCGGAGGTGACGTCCGGGTGGCTGATGGCAAAGGCCATGGCCAGGTGGGTGAGGGACATGCCGGCCTCGTCGGCGACGGGCAGGAGTCGTTCGACGGCGTCGAGCTTGCCCTCGTCGGTGAGGTGCCGGGGGACCCACCGCATGCGGGCGTTGTCCTGCGGCGCGGTGCCCTTACGGTAGCGGCCGGTCAGCAGGCCCATGGCCAGCGGGCTCCACACGAGGACGCCCATGCCGTAGCGGCGGCAGGTCGGAGGAACCGATCGCGCGGACCTTCCCGGCGCGTACCAGGTCGGTGAGCGCGGAGAGGGTCTCCTCGATATCCGTCTGCGGGTCCGGGTGGTGGATCTGATAGAGATCGATGTGGTCGGTCTGCAACCGTCGCAGTGAACCCTCGACCGCGGCCATGATCCAGCGGCGTGAGCTGCCGCTGCGGTTGGGGCCCTCGCCCATCGGGCCGTTGAACTTGGTGGCCAGCACCACCTCGTCGCGGCGCCCCTTCAGGGCCTTACCGAGGATCTCCTCGGTCTCGCTGTAGCCGTACACGTCGGCGGTGTCGACGAAGTTGATGCCCGCGTCCATCGCCCGGTGAATCATGCGCACGCAGTCGTCGTGGTCGGGATTGCCCAGCTTGCCGAACATCATGGTGCCCAGGCAGTAGGCGCTGACCTCGATGCCGGTACGTCCCAGCTGTCGCATTCGCACGGTGCCCCGTTCCCTTCCGGTTCGCTCTCCCGGGCCGCCGCAGGGGCGCGGCGGCCCGGGCGATCTTCTGTGCCTGGCCGGACCGGCTCAGCCGTTGTACGGAGCGGCGACGTCGAGGACCCAGGTCACGCCGAAGCGGTCGGTGAGCATGCCGTACAGCGGCGCCCACTGCGCCGCCTCCAGGGGCTGCACCACCGTCGAGCCCTCCGCCAGCTTCTGCCACAAGGCGCTGATCTCGTCGGCGTCATCGCCGCGTACGGAGACGAAGAACGGGTTCTCGCCCTGGCTCCAGGGCAGCTGGGAGGGCACGTCGTAAGCCATGACGTGGAAACCGTTGTCGCCGACGACCTCGCCCCACATCACCCAGTCCGCCTCGTTCTCGTTCCGCACAGCGCCGGCGTCCTTGTACGTGACGGCGACGGTGCGCCCGCCGAACACGGACTGGTAGAAGTCGAGCGCCTCCCGCGCGCTGCCCCGGAAGTTCAGGTGGGTGGTGGTGGTAACGGACATGTCCTTGCTCCTTTTGCCTTCGGTTCGAACGGAGGTGCGCCGCTGCAACGACAGGGCCCACGGGCGCTGCAACCCCGTGGCCAGGGGCAACACCCCCTCGGCGACTCTGGTAGCCACCATTTCAGGGGTAGCGGACAGGTTGTGTCCTGTACTCCGCGCAGAATGGGGCCATGCAGAAAACCTCGTCGCGGTTGCTCGCGTTGCTCTCGCTGCTTCAGACGCACCGTGACTGGTCCGGCGACGACCTCGCCGAGCGGCTCGACGTCACCTCGCGCACGGTGCGCCGTGACGTGGACCGGCTACGGGAGCTCGGATATCCGATCACGGCTTTCAAGGGGCCCTCCGGCGGCTACCGCCTGGAGGCCGGCTCGCAGTTGCCCCCACTGCTGTTCGACGACGGCCAAGCCGTCGCCATGGCCGTCGCGCTCCAGGTCGCGGCCACCGACACCACGATCGGCGAAGACGCCACACGTGCCCTGTCCACCATCCGCCAGGTCCTGCCGTCCCGTCTGCGCCAGCGCGTCGACATGCTCCGGATCACCGCCGTCCAGCCCTCCGAGAACGACAGCACCTCACCCGGTGACCCGCAGCTCCTCATGGACCTGAGCAACGCCATCCACGCCCATGCGGAGCTTCGCTTCGACTATGACCAAGACCAGACCGGTCCCGCTGAACGACCCCGCAGAACGGAGCCCCACCATCTGGTCACCTGGCGAGGCCGCTGGTACCTCATCGCCTGGGACCTCGACCGCGACGACTGGCGCACCTTCCGCGTCGACCGCATACGCCCGCGCACCCCCACCGGCCCGCGCTTCACCCCGCGCGAGCTCCCCGGAGGCGGCGTATCCGCCTTCATCACCGGCCGTTTCCGGGGCACCGACGGTACCACCACCGACTGGCCCTGCCACGGCGAGGTCGTCCTGAACCTTCCTGCCACCGCCGTAGCCCCCTTCGCCCGGGACGGAATCGTCGAAGAACTCGGCCCCGACCGCTGCCGGCTCACCCTCGGCTCCTGGTCATGGACCGGTCTGGCCGCCGCGATCGGCCGTTCCGACACCGACATCGAGGTCATCGGCCCGCCGGAGCTGACCAACGCGTTCGCACGCCTCGCCGCCCGCTACGCCGACGCCGCACGCATCACCCACCCGCCCGAGACGCAGGTCACCGACGCCTCGGGTTCGGTGGAGACTTGATCTGGGTCCACACCAACGCTTCCGACGGCGGTCGTGTCGACAGGCCTTACGGAGTCGGCGTAGAGGCGGGCGCAGCGCTCGGACGGCGACGGCAACGAGACCACGGCGACGGTGAAGTCACCGCGGAGCCGGCCTACGCGGCAGGCCTTCACAACGGCCATGGGGAACGCTGAATGCCGGAGAGGCGGCGCTTGCGCCTTCGCTCGCGGACGCGCCGCTTGATGAGGCGGGTCACCACGACGATGGACAGGATCACCCCGGCCAGCACGATGAAGACCGGGAGGGCCAGTTTCCAGTCCGGCCACTCATCGTTGATGTGCGCGCCGATCCGCAGCCGTACGACGCGGCCGTGCCAGATTTCGGCGGTGCCGGTGGTACCGGCCTTGGCCACCTTGTAGAAGCCGTGCTCGACCTCGAAATCGCGGTACCGCCCGTCCGCGGTGCGCACGGTGATCTTGTAGTGGGTGGTCCGCGAGGCGGCGACGACCCGCAGCCTCGCCACGGTCGGGGGAGCCACCCGGAACGGTCCCATCGGGGGCGGCTGCGGCGGCGGTTGTGGCGGCAACTGCGGCGGGTCCGGTGGGTCCGGGTCCTCGGTCGTGTACGTGGACTGCTTGATGACGGTCATCGGCAGCCGCGTGACGCAGTGGCGCGTGTCGGCCGGCGGCGGCGACGCGCAGAACGGCGCCCGCTCGAACGCCTCGAAGTCGGCAAAGGGGCCGGCCCCCAGCGCCACGCCCCCCGCGATCAGTACCGGCCCCACAGCCAACGCCGCCAACGTTCTGAACCTGTTTGCCCACCCCACGCACCGAACGTAACGCGGACTGGGCGCATCGTGGCCGAATTTCGGCGCGATCCCGCGTGAAGCGCTAAGTCGGGGCCGATGCCGGTTCGGCGCTCAGGACGTCCCAGGCTGCGTTGTCGGCGCCTGGCTCACGCTCGGCTTGCGACCTATCTTCGCGAGTTCTTATCAGGCTGCGGCCTGACCGTCGTTTCCCAGTCGGCGAGGATATCGAGCAGGCGGCCGGGCGTTCGTCGGAACTCCGCCAGATGCTCGGACTTGTGTTCGGCCAGGGCAACGCCAGCGTCCCCCAGGATCTCATTCACCGCTCCGCAGAAGAGAGTGCGTGCGGTCTGGTGCGGGGCTGATTCCAGATCTGCAGCAGGCCGCGGGTATCGGTGGTGTGGAAGCGCAGGCGGTAGTCACCGTGACCGGCGGGCAGCGGCGGAAGGTCCTGGGCGCGTCCGGCGATCTCGCGGAGAGTGACGTGGCCGCTGTGGTAGCGGCAGCTCAGTTCCGCGATCCGGGGGTAGGAGCGGTCCGGTCCTGGATCGGCCGGACAGATCAGGACGGTGAGGGGGAGGTCGCCGTCGTGGATGGGTGCCCAGAGCAGCGCCGCGCCGGGAACGGCGTCGATCAGCTCGCCTGCGGACTCCGCATGCGGGGGAACGGGGAGGATTTCGCCGAGCGAGCGGCCACGGTCGAGCAGAGCGAACTGGCCTGCTCGGACGCGCAGGGTGACGTCGAGACTTTCGACGGTCACCGTGGCGCGGCGGTCCGGGGCGAAGTCGGACGGGATGCCTGCGGAGAAGCCGCGTTCGGCGATGACGGCGGCGTACTCCTCGTCGGTCACCTTGAGGGCGCGTTCGGTGATGCCGGGCACGTCGCCCGGCTCGGGACGTTCGTACGTGCTGATCGCGGCGACGAGCTGGGAGGTGGCGCCGGGGTCGGGTGGTTGCCAGCGGGTGAGACGGACCGTTCCGCAGCGGCGGCAGGGGTCCCGGCGGACGTTGACGGTGCGGCCTGCCGCGTCGGTCTCGGCACCGGTCGGTTGCCGCAGGTCGTTGTCGGGGAAGTCGTGGGCACCGCCGCAGGCTCGGATGATCATTTCCATGGCGACGTCGTCCCGGCTGGGAAACGGCATCATCGGTGGTCACCTCGCGGCTGGGACAGCAGGGCGCGACCGCGTTCAGGGGTGAGCGTGTCGGCCAGGACGGGATGGGTGAGCAGGGCGACCGGGGCGATGTGGTCGGTGGATCTGGGCCGCCAGCGGGGCAGCGCCTCGCCGACGGCCCGCCACAGCGCGTCCGGATCGGTCGCGTGCCGCTCCAGGGCCGCGTGGACGAGGTCGTCGAATTCGGGGTTGCCGTAGGTCGCGCGGGCCGCACCCCGCCGGAGCCGCGCCTGGTGCTCGGCGATGATGAGCTGCAGTTCGGGGGGATCCCCGATGAGCGCGGACTGCAGAATCGAGTTGTGGCCCGGTGAGGAGCTTCTGGCGTGCTCGGCGAACAGCAGCGGCAGGAACTCCTCGGCGAACAGCGGGTCGGCGAAGAACCCGTCCGGGGTGAACGAGGGATGCAGTAGTCGTCCCAGGAGCTGCTCGGCCTCGTAGGTGCGTCCGATAAGGAGAAGGATCTGGGCGCGCAGGACGGTGGCGCGGCTCAGGCCGAAGTCCTCGGCCTTGGCCAGGACGGGTTCGGCGGCGTCGATGTCGCCGGCGAGGGCGTGGCGGCGCGCCTCTTCGACTTGGGCCTCCCAAGAGTCGCGGGTCGCTCCCTCGGGCCGGCGCATCTCATGGAACTCGGCGTACAGGCTCTCCATGAGCGCGATGAACGACGGAAAGCGGGTGGGCGGCTCGGCGAGCCACGAGAACAGGCTGTAGGCGGCCCACTCCCCGCTCTCATCCACGTCGCCGGGATCGAGGAACAGGATGCCCGCGTCGGCCTCCAGTGAGATCAGCAGTCCTCGGCTGATCGGACCACCCTCGGCATCGCCCTCTTCGTCGTCGGGCTCCTCCCAGTCCTGCCAGTACGGCTCAAGGTCGCGCACCCAGTCCAGAGTGGAGGTGTCGCTCATACGCGACACGAAGCATCCGGCGTCGCGCCAGCCGTCGGTAGTGAGGAGGAACTCCCGGTAGGACGGGGGCAATCCCGTCCCGAGCCGTTCCTCGGCGGCCGCGACGGCCTCGGGGCTCGCCGGGGCGAACCCGAGCCAGCCGTCGCGGACCACATCCGGATCCAACTCGTCCGGAGCGGTGCAGCCGATCCACTCCTCGCTCCACCGGGTCAACCATGGTCTCCAGTCCATGGGAGGCACTATGGCGGCCGGCTCCGACAAAGCGTCGACGGCGCCTCCACGGCGGGCCACGCGAGTGAACACGAATCCGTCGCGCGACACGGGGAATGGCGCGGCCCTCGCCGGGAGACGGACACCGGCGAGGGCCGCGGTCTGCGGGCGGGCCCGGGAGGGCCCGACGGGGTCAGGCGCCGGTCCGCTGCCGGTGGTCGCGGATCAGTTCGGCGTAGCGGAGGCCGCTGTCCTTGACGGTGCGCTGCTGCGTGGCGAAGTCGACGTGGACCAGACCGAAGCGGGGGGCGTAGCCGGCCGCCCATTCGAAGTTGTCCATCAGCGACCAGGCGAAGTACCCGGCCAGCGGCGCCCCGCGGCGGATCGCCGACGCGCACGCCGCGAGGTGTCCCTCCAGATAGCCGGCGCGGTCGGAGTCGTGCACCCGCCCGCCCTCGACCGTGTCCGTCCACGCCGAGCCGTTCTCGGTGACGTACATCCGGGGCGGCCGGTACTCCTCGGCGACACGGGTCAGGATGTCCTCAAGGCCCTCCGGCTCGATCACCCAGTCCATCCCGGTGAGCGGGCGGCCGGTCGGCGTGGTCTCCCGGACGTACGGCGGGGCGCCGTCCGGGTCGTCGGCGACGACGGCCGGGCGGTAGTAGTTGACGCCCAGCCAGTCCAGCGGCGCGCCGATGCTCTCCAGGTCACCGGGCTGTTCGGGGAGGTCGACGCCGTACACCTCGAGCATGTCGGCGGGGAAGCCCCGCCCGAAGACCGGGTCGAGCCACCAGCGGTTGGTGTGCCCGTCGAAGCGTTCCGCGGCGGCGGCGTCGGCGGCCGAGCCGCTCGCGGGCTCCACCGGGTTCAGCAGGTTCACGATGCCGACCTGGACGTCGGGAACGGTGGCCCGCAGGGCCTGCGCCGCCAGACCGTGGCCGAGCAGCATGTGGTACGACGCGGGCACGGCCGCCTTCACGTCGGTGAGGCCGGGCGCGTGCCGGCCTTCGAGATGGCCGATCCAGGCGGCGCACATCGGCTCGTTCATGGTGGCCCAGCCCTTGACGCGGTCGCCGAGTCCTTCGGCGACGCAGGCGGCGTAGTCGGCGAAGTGCCGGGCGGTGTCGCGGTTGGCCCAGCCACCGGCGTCCTGGAGCACCTGCGGCAGGTCCCAGTGGTAGAGCGTGGGGAACGGCGTGATGCCCGCCTCGAGCAGGGTGTCGACGAGACGGTCGTAGAAGGCCAGTCCCGGGGCGTTCACGGGACCGGTCCCGCCGGGGAAGACACGGGGCCAGGCGATCGAGAACCGGTAGGCGGTCAGGCCGAGCCGCTTCATGAGCTCGATGTCCTCGGGCCAGCGGTGGTAGTGGTCGCACGCCACATCGCCGTGGTCACCGCCGTCCACCTTCCCCGGGGTGTGGCTGAAGGTGTCCCAGATCGACGGGGACCGGCCGTCCTCGTCGACCGCGCCTTCGATCTGGTAGGAGGAGGTCGCCACGCCCCATGCGAAGTCCACGGGGAGCAGGCTGAGGTGATCCACGGAGTGCCTTTCTGTACTGATGGCGGCGTTCACTTGACGGCTCCGGCGGTGAGACCGGCGACGAGGTAACGCTGCAGGAGGAGGAACCCGGCGACCACGGGCACGCTGACGACCAGCGAGGCGGCCATCACCTGGTTCCAGTAGACGTCGGTCTCGGTCGAGTAGGCGCGCAGCCCCACGGCCAGCGTGCGGGTCGCGTCGTTGGTCATCACGGAGGCGAACAGGACCTCGCTCCAGGCCGTCATGAAGGCGTAGATCGCCACCGCGACGATGCCCGGGAGCGAGGCGGGGATGACGACGCGGAAGAGCGCGCCGAGCGGCCCGCAGCCGTCCACCATTGCCGCCTCGTCCAGCCCTTCCGGGATGGAGTCGAAGTAGCCGACCAGCATCCAGATCGAGAAGGGCAGCGAGAAGGTGAGGAAAGTGAGGATCAGGCCGCCGCGCGAGCCGCTCAGCGCGAGGCCGGTGGCGTTGCCGACGCCGACGTAGATGAGGAACAGCGGCAGGAGGAACAGGATGCCGGGGAACATCTGGGTGGACAGCACCGTGACGGTGAACAGCCGGCGGCCCTTGAACCGGTAGCGGCTGACCGCGTACGCCGCAAAGATCGCCACGACCACCGAGCAGGCCGTCGCGCCGACGGAGACGATGATCGAGTTGACGAAGTAGTGGGCGAGTGGAACGGTCCGCCACATGTCGATGTACGGGCGGATGGTGATCCGCTCCGGGATCCAGCGGAACGTCCCCGCGACGTCCTGCAGCGGCTTGAGCGAGCTGCTCAGCATGACGTACACGGGCAGTGCCGAGAACACCGTGAGCAGGGTCAGGACGACACGCCGGGTCCACACGAAGGAGCGCGGCGGCGCCATCGGTGATCGGCTAGGCACGGGCGCCCCTCCTTCGTGACGTGACCAGCAGGTAGACGGCCGTGACCAGGCCGAGGAACAGGAGCATGAGCACCGACATCGCCGATCCCTCGCCGAAGTTCCAGGTGATGAACGAGGACTGGTAGATGTGCAGCGAGACCAGGTCCCCGCCCGCCGGTGGGGCCTGTCCGAACAGCACGTACGGCGTGGAGAAGTCGTTGAACGTCCACAGGAACAGGACCAGGACGAGGACCTGGTTGACCGGGCGCAGGGACGGCATCGTGACCCGGCGGATCTGCTGCCAGATCCCCGCGCCGTCGATCGCGGACGCCTCGTACAGCTCGCGCGGGATGTTCTGCAGGCCGGCGACGACGACGAGGAAGGCGAACGGCCAGTTGCGCCAGACGGAGACGACGACGAGCGAGATGAAGCTGTTGTCGCCCAGCAGCCAGAAGGTCGGCTTGCCGGTGAGGTGCAGCTGGTCGTGCAGGACGTGGTTCACGATGCCGTTGTCGTGCTGGAACATGAAGGCCCAGACGATGACCGAGGCGTACAGCGGCAGGGCGTACGGGGTGAGGAACAGCGCCCGCAGCACCCCCCGGCCACGGAACTCGTCCTGCATGAGGATGGCCGCCGCCGTGCCGAGCAGCCAGGACAGGCCGACCGCGAGCACGGTGAAGGCGCAGGTGACGAGGAAGGAGTTCAGCAGGGCGTGCCCGATCGGCCCGTTCACCTTCACCACGACCCGGTAGTTGTCCCACCCGGTCCAGGGGGCCTTCCACCATTCGCGGATGAAGAACTGGGTGAGCTCCTTGAAGCTCATCGCCAGGCCCAGCACCATCGGGATGATGTGGACGATGAGCTCGAGGAGGATCGCGGGCAGCAGGAGGAGGTACGGCAGGCCCCCGCGCCGCACCCGGTCGGGCAGGCGGAACGGGCGCCGGCGCGACGCCCCCGGGCCGGTCTCCCGGGCTCCGGGGGGCGCCTGACGATGCGCGGTCGTTGTCATCAGTGGCGGGCCCGCGCTACATCTGCTGCTGGGCCTTGGCGAGCCGGCTGCGTACCGACTCCAGCGTCACCGGGTGTCCGGCCGCCGCGTCCGCCAGCAGGTCCTTCAGCGCTCCGCCGATGACCTGCTCGAACTGCGACTCCTTGGGCACCTGCGGCAGCGGCGTCGCGCTGGTGGCGATGGTGGTGCGCAGGATGTTCTGCTCCGGGGTGGCGAACGCCGGGTCCTGCGCGGCGGTCTTGACCGAGGGGATCGAGCCGTACTCGGAGTTGAGCTTCTTCTGCTCGGCGTCACTGGTCATGAACTGCACGAACTTGAGCGCGCCGTCGAGGTTGCCGGTGTTCTTGAAGACGGCGATGTTGATCCCGGCGACCATGGAGTTGACGTTCTGCCCCTGTCCGGGCGCACCGGACTGCACGGGAACCGGCGCGACGCCGTAGTCGTCGGGCTTCATGCCGTGGCTCTGGAAGTTCTTGCCGCCGGCCTGCCACAGGATCATCGCGGCCTTTCCGGAGGCGAAGTCGCGGACGGACTCGTTCTGGGCGTACTCCGCGTCGCTCGGCGAGGCGATCTTGTCACCGGCCACGAAGTCGACGTACTGCTTGACGCCCTCCGCGACCCCCGGCGCGGTGAACGTCGGGTTGCCCTGCGCGTCGAAGAAGTCACCGCCGTGCTGCTTGGCGAAGATGTAGGCGTGGTGCGTGTTCTCCGGGATGCTGGCACCCTCGATGGCCAGGCCGGTGTGGCCGCCGGTGGTCAGCTTCTTGCCGTCCTGGACGAGCTCGTTCCAGGTGGCCGGCGGCTTGCTGATCCCGGCGTCGCCGAAGAGCTTCTTGTTGTAGTAGAGCGCGTAGGCGAGGGAGTAGAGCGGGACCGCCGTCGGCGGCTTGCCGGCCGTGCCGGTCGAGCCGAGCGCCGACTCCTGGAAGCGGTCCTTACCGCCGATCTTGGCGAAGTTCTTGTCGTCGAAGGGCAGGAGGGCACCGGTCGCCTGTAGTGAGGCCGACCAGGTGTTGCCGATGTTCATCACGTCGGGGCCCTGCCCGGAGGTGGTGGCGGCGAGGATGCGGTTGAGCAGGTCGGACCACGGGACGACCTCGAGCTTCACCTTGATCCCGGTCTGTTTCTCGAACGCCTGCAGCTCGGGGGTGAGCTTCGCCTTGTCGTCCTCCAGGCTGGCGCCCTGGTTGCTCGCCCAGTAGGTGAGGGTCTTCGGATGGCTGTTGCCACCGGAGTCGGTCGAGGTCCCGCCCCCGCAACCGGGAAGAACGGCGAGGACGGTTGCGCCGACGACGGCGCCAATGGCGGTACGGGCCCGCACGCTCATAGTCCACTTCCTCACATGTGGCTAATTTCACGACATGATTTAAGAGCTGAGATAAGCATGTCAAGGGTGCGGCGATCGAGCGATTGTCACGAATGCGCATACGCGCGGCCGTTCGGTGCGGCACTCCGGAACCTTGGAAACAGCGCGGTAAGCGACCTCATAGGGTTGGCGGGTGATCCAGGACCACACGCCCGATGCCCATTTGCCCGTGCTCACCGTGCCCCAGGCCGAACGCCTGCGCGGGCTGGTGGCCGACCACTTCCGCACCCGGTGGGGTGTGCGTCCCGTGGTCGAGGGAGGGGCCGTCGCGCATGACGGGCACCTCCACCCGTTGACGAACCTGGCGCAGCGGTGTCGCACCGTTCCGGAGGAGCACTGGCCGGAGCTGGTCGCCGAGCACTTCACCCGGCTGGAAAGCGCCTCCCAGGGCGGCGAGGATAGAGCGGAACTGCTGCGGCGGACGTGTCTGCGGCTGGTATCCGGCGACGCCTTCGCCGGACCGGCCGCCGACCGGTTCCGCTATGCCCGGCCGGTGGCCGAGGACCTGCTGGCCGTCCTGGCTCTGGACACGCCCACCTCCGTACGGATGCTGACCGATGCGGACGTGGCCCGTGCCGGCCTCGACGACCTGTGGGCGGCGGGCCGCGCGAACCTCCTGAACGAGCCGGTGAAGCACGAAGAGGTGCGCGGGCCCTCGGGGGCGCTGCTGCACTCGGTCAGCGGCGACTCCCATTTCGTTGCGAGCAAGGCGCTCGTACTGCCCGAACTGGCCCGGGCCGTCACCGGCCGGGAGCTACCGGAGGCCGGAGCGCTCGTGGTCGTTCCGACCAGGCACCTGCTGGCGTTTCATCCGATCCTCGACGGCACCGTGGTGGACGCGGTCAACGACCTGGGCGGCTACGCCTTCCGCGCGTACGAGGACGGGCCCGGTTCGCTCAACCCGCTGCTGTACTGGTGGCATCGGGGACGCCTGGTCTGCCTCACGGTCTTCGACCACCAGAGCCGCTCCGCGTCCGTGCGGCCACCGCAGGAACTGCTGGACCTGATGAAGAGGCTGCGCGGGGAGCAGGAGACCTCCGTGGGAGGCTCGCCGGCCGCCGTCGAGGACCTGGCGCGTGCGGTGGGCGAGCTCACCGGGCGGCTGGAGCAGGATCCGGGCGGTTTCGGGGAGGCCTTCGCGGCGGCCCTGACCCTTGCCCACACGCGCTGCGCGACCGACCCCGATGCCGGGAGGCTGGAGACCTGGGAGGCCTGGGTCACCGCCATGCAGATCGGCTCGGCGATGTTCGCCACCACCCTCGCGCGGGAGGGCACCGTGCAGTGCCGGGTCGGCGACCGTGTGCTGAACCTGCCCGCCACCGGTCCCGCGCCGTACGCCGACGCCCGCGCCTGGCTCGACACCTGCTGGCTCGCCCTCGTCTGCCGGGAGCGGGACCGGCTGGTGACGCTGAGCCAGGTCCCGCTGGACGACCTGCGCCGAGCCGGCGCCGAGGACGACTACGTCTTCCACTGGATCGACACCCTGCAGAGCCACTGGCTGCGCCGGACCATGGACGACATCGTGCCCAAGCTGATCGCCACCATGGAGACGTCCCACCCGCACGTGGCGACCCGCACTCCCAGGGACTTCCTCGACCTGGTCGACTACCAGCCCGTCGCCCTCTTCCATCGGCTCATCACCGGCGACAAGGCCGCCTTCGCCGATGCCCTGACCGAGGCCCTCGCGAACCACGAACGCTACTGGGACGGCCCGAGGAGGAACGAGCCCCGCGGCCGCGTGGCCCTGGGCCCCCTCGCGATGGCGTGTCTCGCCGAGGACTGGGAGTTCCCCGTCGACACCGCGTCGCCGTACCTGCCGAAGCACCTGGTCACCCGGGCGTGGTGCGGAGAGTTCCCGACCTGAGCCCGCGGGACCGTGGCTACGGCAGGTCGACCGGCGAGGTGCCGTGGGTGTGGAAGGACTCGATCGTCTTCAGCCCCCACGCCTGGCCCTTGGCGCGCTCGGCCTCGGTCCAGGTGATGGTCCTCCAGCCGGGCGCGAGCACCAGCCGCGCGCACGGGTTGCACAGCTCGACGCGGTTGCCGCCCGGCCCGCGTGGGTGGAGGCGGGGACAGCGCCGATCTTGTTCACCCGGCTCCCGGCTTGTGTCGTACGTCACAGCCGACCGTGTCGAAGCGCCGTGCACGGCTCCGTCCCGGCAACAGAAGGAACGCCGGCGCGCCTGAACACGCGCAGCCGAATCTGAGAGGAGATCATCATGGACGACACCAACCGACGGCGCCCCTACCCCGGGCGGGCGACGATCCAGCGGATGGACCATGTCAGCGTCGTCGTCGACGACCTCGCGGCCGCCACGGCGTTCTTCGTCGAGCTCGGACTGGAACTGGAGGGCGAGGCGACGGTGGAGGGCCGCGTGGTGGACCGCGTCAACGGGCTGGAGGGAGTCCGTTCGGACATCGCGATGATGCGGACCCCGGACGGCCACGGGCGGCTCGAGCTGGCCAAGTACCACACGCCGTCGGGCCCCGGCGGGGACCCGCGCGCTCCCGCCAACGCGCTGGGCATCCGTCATGTCGCGTTCGCGGTGGAGGGCATCGACGATGTCCTCGAGCGCTTGCGGGCGCACGGCGCCGAACTCGTCGGCGAGCTGGCGCAGTACGAGGACAGCTACCGGCTCTGCTACGTCCGTGGCCCCGAGGGGGTCATCATCGAGCTGGCGGAACAGATCAAGTGACCGGTCGGTGAACGGCCCAGCGCCGCGAAGGGGCGCGGCGGGGGAGCCCCCCGCCGCGCCGGATCAGCGCAGCCAGACGGCGGTGTCCGGAGGCAGCTCGTCCTGGTTCAGGGGGTCGCTGGCCAGCAGCGGCTCCCGGCCCTCCGGCAGGCGTACGGGACGGGCCCCGAGGTTGACGACGCAGGTGATCCCGCTCTCCCGGTCGAAGGCCAGGACGTCCTCGCCCATCGCCCGCCAGGTCATCGAGCCGAAACCGAGCAGCTCACGACGCAATCGCAGTCCCCTCCGGTAGAGGCCGAGCGTCGAGGACGCGTCGGCCGACTGGGCCTCCACCGTCAGGTCGCGCCAGGCCGGGGGCTGCGGCAGCCACGGGTCGCCGCCGAAGCCGAAGCCGGGCGCGTCACCGGACCACGGGATCGGCACGCGGCAGCCGTCCCGGCCGCGGTCGGTACGGCCGGAGCGGAACCAGATGGGGTCCTGCAGCCGGTCCTCGGGCAGGTCCTCGACCTCCCAGAGACCGAGCTCCTCGCCCTGGTAGACGTAGACGCTGCCGGGGAGCGCCATCGCGAGCAGCGCGGCGGCCCGGGCGCGGCGGAGTCCCAGGCGCAGGTCCGTCGGCGCGCCGTGCCGCCGGTCGTTCAGGTCGAAGGACGTGTCCTCCCGGCCGAACCGCGTGACCGGCCGGGTCACGTCGTGGTTGGACAGCACCCAGGTCGGCGGGGCGCCGAGCGGCGTGTGCGTCTCCAGCGTCGTGTCGATCACCCGGCGCAGGGCCGCGGCGTCCCACGGACAGCCCAGGAAGTCGAAGTTGAAGGCCGTGTGCAGCTCGTCGGGGGCCAGGTACGCCGCGAAGCGGTTCTGGTCGGGCAGCCACAGCTCGCCGATCAACGCGCGGTCGCCGTACCCGTCGGACGTCCGGCGCCAGGCGCGGTAGATGTCGTGCACGCCGTCCCGGTCGGTGTACGGGTCGAGCCCGTCCGGCTCCGCGTCGGGGTCCTTGACCAGCACGGCGGCGGAGTCGATGCGGATGCCGTCCACGCCCCGGTCGAACCAGAACCGCAGGACGTCGAGGAACTCCGCGCGCACCTCGGGATCGGTCCAGTTGAAGTCCGGCTGCTCGGGCGCGAACAGGTGGAGGTACCACTCGCCGTCCGGCACCCGGGTCCACGCCGGACCGCCGAAGATGGAGTTCCAGTCGTTCGGCGGCGCGTCGCCGCGCCCGGGCCGGAACCAGAACCGCGCCCGCGCCGCGGAACCCGGCTCGGACCGCAGCGCCTCCTGGAACCAGGCGTGCCGGTCGGAGCAGTGGTTCGGGACGATGTCGACGATGACCCGGATCCCCAGCCCGTGCGCCTCCTCGATGAGCTTCTCCGCCTCGGCGAGCGTGCCGAAGGCCGGGTCGATGTCCCGGTAGTCGGCGACGTCGTAACCGCCGTCGACCATCGGCGACGGGTACCACGGGTTCAGCCACAGGGCGTCCACGCCCAGGTCGGCGAGATGGCGGAGCCGCCCCCGCAGGCCCGCCAGGTCACCGATGCCGTCCCCGTTGCCGTCCGCGAAACTGCGCAGGTAGACCTGGTAGATCGCGGCTCCCCGCCACCAGCCGGTGGAGCCCGGAGCGATTCCAGGGGGAACTTGTTCGGCCATGCCGGTCATCTTCTCCTCAGACGTTCGTGGTCGGCGCGGGTACGGGGAGGCGTGGCTCTCGCCGCGGACCGTGCGGTGGCCGGCCCGGCCGTGGAACTCGATCCGCGCCGTCTCACCCCTTCAGCCCGCCGGCGGTCAGACCGGCCATGATGTGGCGCTGGAACACCAGGAAGACCGCCACGGCCGGGACACTGGCGATCACGAGGGCGGCGATGAGGATGTTCTGCGGCGTCTGCTCCGACAGTGAGGAGATCGCCACGCTCACCGTCATCTTGTTGCTGTCGGGCAGCACGAGCAGCGGCCACACGAAGTCCTTCCAGACGTCCACCACCGCGAAGATCGACACCACCGCGATGATCGGCCGCGAGATCGGCAGGACGATCGACCAGAGGATGCGTGAGGACGACGCGCCGTCGATCGCTGCGGCCTCCAGCAGCTCGCCGGGGATGGAGTCGAAGAACCGCTTGAGCAGGAAGATGCAGAACGCGTTGGCCGCGGCCGGGAACCAGATCGCGAAAGGCGTGTTCAGCAGGTTGACGTGCAGGAGCGGCACGTCCCGCACGGTGAGGTAGAGCGGGACCAAGAGGACGGTGGACGGGATCATCAGCGTGGCCAGCATCAGTCCGAGGACCGCTCTGCCGAGCAGAGGCCGCAGCTTGGACAGCGCGTACGCCGCCGGGACGCACACCGCCAGCCGCAGCAGCCAGGCCCCCGCCGCGTACTCGAGCGTGTTCAGGAGGAACCTGCCCAGGTAGAGCCGCCGCCACGCGTCCCGGTACACGCCGGGGTGCGGGTGCCGTGGGAACAGCGTCGGGGGAGTCCGGGCCAGCTCGCCGGAGGACTTCATCGCCCCGGTCGCCATCCAGTACAGCGGGAACAGGAACACCGCGGTGAACAGCACGATCACGGCGATGAGAACGGTCCAATAGATCACCCGGCCGCGCGGCGTGTTCAGCGCGCGGGCCGAGATCAGGGTCCGCGGGGCGGACACCTGGTCCGCCGCGCGCTTGCGGCGTCGCCGCGGGCGCGGGGCGGCCGTGACGGCCGCCCTGATCGCGGGCTCGGTCAACTCCGGCCTCCTCGTCTCATCGCCCGCCGTCCCGGGTGACGCGCAGGTACACCGCGGAGAACACCATCAGGACGAGCATCAGCATCAGCCCGAGGGCGCTGCCCCCGCCGTAGCTGTTGAAGCGGAACGCGTACAGGTACATCAGGTAGACGACGCTGACCGTGGCGTCCTGCGGTCCGCCGCCGGTGAGCAGGTACGGCTCGACGAACACCTGCATGGTGGCGATCACCTGGAGCAGGAGCATGACGAGCAGGATCAGCCGGGTCTGCGGGATCGTGACGTGCCAGATCCGGCGGAACAGCCCCGCACCGTCCAGCTCCGCCGCCTCGTACAGCTCGCTCCGCACGCTCTGCAGGGCGGCGAGGTAGATGAGCGTGCCGCTGCCCATGTTCATCCACGTGGAGACGATGACCAGGGACAGCAGCGCGGTGCTCGTGGAGTCCAGCCAGTCGAGGCCCGGGAGATGGGCCAGGTGCAGCACCTGGTTGAACAGGCCGGGGCCGGGGTCGTAGAACCACTTGAAGAGCAGCACCGCGACCGCCGGCGGGAGCATGACCGGCAGGTACACCACGAACCTGAGGTAGGCGCGCGCGTGGCGCAGTTCGTTCAGCACGATCGCGGTGACGAACGGCAGGACGTAGCCGCAGAGCAGCGCCAGCCCGGTGAACTCCAGGGTGTTCAGCCAGGCACTGCCGAACGCCGGGTCGTCGGCCACCCGGCGGAAGTTGTCGAGGCCGACCCACTCGGACCGCCCGACGAAGTTCGTCTTCTGGAACCCGAGCAGCGCCTCCCGCACGATCGGGTACCAGGAGAACACCGCGAAGCAGATCAGCGCCCCGCAGAGGAACCCGTACGCGGACAGGCCGCGCCGGACGGACCGCCGGGACGCGGATCGGCGCGGCCCGGCCGGGTGGGACGAGGAACGCCGCGGGGCGGCCTTCCTCAGGATCGTCGTGGTCACCGGTCTCTCCCTCGCGTCGTCACCCGGCCGTGGCCCGCTCAGTTGGATCGGGCGAGGATGCCGTCGACCTTCTTCTGGGCGGTCGCGAGGAGCTGGTCGATGTTGATGTTGCGGTCGGTCAGCACCCCGGACATCACCGAGTCGAGGACGGCGTAGATCTGCTGGGCGTTCGCGGGTTCGAGCCGGCCCGGGATGCGGTCGACCGCGTCCTCGTACGGCTTGTAGTTCGCGACCGGGACGTTGGCGGCGCCGGTGCGCAGCGAGCGGTCGGTGGTCGCGGTCTGGCCGGTGTAGAAGTTCGGCTGCGGGAGGCCGACGGCGCGTCCGTACTTCGCGGCCCGCTGGTAGTTCAGCTGGCCCTGGCCCGGCGTGAGGACGTAGTACTCCAGCCAGAGGAGACCGGCCCTGATCTTGGCCGGGGACGCCTTCACGTTGAACAGGTAGCCGTCGCCACCGAGGAGGGTGCCCTTCGCCTCGGGGATCGGAGCCAGGCCGTAGTCCTTGTACTTGCCCTGGAACTGGTCGACCAGCGCGGTGATGTTGTCCGGGGCCGACAGGTACATGCCGAGCCGGCCGGCCGCCATCATCTGCTGCACGTCGGCGAGCTGCAGCAGTTGCTTGGAGCCCATGCTGTCGTCCGTCCAGCGCATCTGCTGGAGGTTCTGCAGCACGGCGCGGCCCTGCGGGCTGTTGAACGCGGCCTTCTTACCGTCGGGCGTGACGACGTCGCCGCCCTGGCCGTACAGCTCCGTGGTGAAGTGCCAGCCGCCCTGGTTGCCGGCGCTGTAGTCGGCGTAGCCGACGACGCCCTTGCCCAGGCCCGCGATCTTCTTCGCGTCCGCGCGCAGCTCCGCCCACGTCGCGGGCGGCCGGTCGGGGTCGAGCCCGGCCTGCTTGAACAGGTTGCGGTTGTACAGCAGGCCCATCGAGTAGTTCTGCCGAGGCAGGCCGTAGACCTTGCCGTCGGGGCCGGTGAAGACCTTCTTGACGGACGGCTGGATGTCGGGGAACTGCTTGACGCCGCCGAGGTACTTGCTGATGTCGGCGGCCTGCCCCGACTTGATGACGCTCTGGATGTCGGTGAAGTAGGCGTAGAAGACGTCCTCCATCTGGCCGCCCGCGAGCTTGGCCGTGAACGTCTTCGGGTCGGCGCAGGGGAAGGCGTCCTTGCCGACCACGGTGATGTCCGGGTGCAGTTTCTCGAACGCGGCGACGTCCTCCGTCCACTCCCGGCGCTCGATCGGCTGGCTCTTGGCGGGCATGCAGCCGACCGTGATGGTCACCTTGCCGCCCGCGGCGTCCTTGGATTTGTCACCTCCCCCGCACGCCGTTCCGGTCAGGGCGAGCCCTGCCGCCAGCAGGATCACGAACCTTCGGGGTCTCATCGTCGACTCCCTCCTGGACTGGCCTCGGGGGAGGCCGCGGACCGAGGACCGGGCTGCAGGATCCGGTGCGAGCACGATATAGAGACCAACAGGCCACTGCAATAGATGTACTGAGGATCGAAAAAAATCGACAGGAAGTGGCCATCCCGTGGCGGCGCGGGCTCTCCCTACCGCGTCACCGGGCCGGGCCGGTGGAGCCGCGGACGACGAGCTCCGGCTCGAACAGCAGCTCGTCGTCGGCCGCCTGGGAGCCGTCGATCTGGGCGGCGAGGAGGGTCACCACCGCCCGCCCCATCGCGTCGATGGGCTGCCGCACAGTGGTCAGCGGCGGGTCGGCGCAGCTCATGAACGCCGAGTCGTCGAAGCCGACCACCGAGACGTCCTCGGGCACGCGCTTGCCCTGCCGCCGGACCGCCTTGACCGCGCCCAGCGCGAGCGGGTCGCTGCCGCAGATCACGCCCGTGACCCCGCGGCGCAGCAGGCGCGACGTCGCCGCCTGCCCGCCTTCCAGGGAGAACAGCGTGCGCTCGACGAACTCGCCGTCGGCGGCCGCGCCGGCGAGCCGCTCGAAGGTCGCGACCTTCCGGCGGGACGGCATGTGGTCCGCCGGCCCGACGACCAAACCGATCCGCTCGTGGCCGAGCGAGCGCAGATGCCCGTACGCCTGCTCGACCGCGACGGCGTCGTCGGTCGCCACAGCGGGGAAGCCGAGGTCGGCGACCGCCGCGTTGACGAGCACGACGGGCATGCCGCGCTTGCGGAGCAGCCGGTAGTGGTCGTGCGAGGCGTCCGCCTCCGCGCACATCCCGCCCGCGAAGATCACCCCGGACGCCTGCTGATCGAGCAGGAGGTTGACGTACTCGGGCTCCGACAGGCCGCCCGCCGTACGGTTGCACAGGACCGGCGTGAAACCGAGCTGCACCAGGGCTCCGCTGACCACCTCGGCCAGCGCGGGGAAGATCGGGTTCTGCAACTCCGGCAGCACCAGGCCCACCAGGCGCGCCCGGTCGCCCCGCAACTGGGTCGGCCGCTCGTACCCGAGCACGTCCAGCGCGGTCAGCACGTTGTCGCGGGTGGCGGCGGAGACTCCGGGTTTGCCGTTGAGCACCCGGCTGACGGTGGCCTCGCTCACCCCGGCCTTCCGGGCGACATCAGCAAGTCGTCGTGACATGCCGCAAGAATACCGCAAGTCCCGCAAATCACTTGCATTCCTTGCAGTAAGTAAGAGGGCCGGGAATCCGGATGAACGCCGCGAGGTTGTGGTGAGTGATGACCGAGTCGTTTCCGGACGCGTCCTCACCCGCCGAGGCGCTGCGCGCCGAGCGGGCGAGCACGCTCGAGCAGATCGAGGCCCTGACCCGCGACTGGGAGGGGATCGTCGAGTCCTCCACCCAGATGGGGGCCGTCGACGACGAGCACGACCCGGAGGGCGCGACGATCGCCTTCGAACGGGCCCAGGTCGAATCCCTGCTGGACCAGGCGCGCCGCCGCCTCGCCGATCTCGACCAGGCGGTCGAACGCCTCCGTGACGGGACCTACGGCACCTGTGAGAACTGCGGCGGCCCGATCGCCCCCGAGCGCCTGGTCGCGCGTCCCGCCGCGCGGACCTGCATCGCCTGCGCCGGCCGCTGACCCGCGCACCTGGACCCGGCCGCCGCGCCGGACAGTGGGTATGAAGGCGGCGCCGACCCGTTCATCGGCGAGGACGGCGTTCCGTCGCTCAAGCGGCGCCGCGGCCGGATGGCGTTCACGCGACGCCGCCTTTGCCGGGTGATTACTCGATTTTTGTGCGGGTATCTCCGGCGGCATGTCCTCCGCGAGCGGCACTCTTCTCGGCGAGAGATATCGGGTCGCCGAATCCCTGGGACACGGTGGCATGGGTGCGGTGTGGCGGGCCCGCGACGAATTGCTCGGCCGGGACGTCGCCGTCAAGGAACTGGTCTTCCCGCCCAACCTGAGCACCCATGACAAGGAGGTCATGCGTGGCCGCATGATGCGGGAGGCGCGCACCGCGGCCCGGCTCAGCCATCCGGGAGTCGTTCGGATCTTCGACGTCGTCGAGGCCGAAGAGCGGCCGTGGATCGTCATGGAACTGATCCCGTCGGCCCGTTCGCTGAGCGAGATTCTCCACGAGGACGGCCCCATCGCCCCCGCGGAGGCGGCCCGGATCGGGCTGGAGGTGCTGGCGGCGCTGTCGGTCGCGCACGCCGCGGGCGTCCTGCACCGGGACGTCAAGCCGTCCAACATCCTGATCGCCCCGGACCACCGCACCGTGCTCGGCGACTTCGGGATCGCGGTCGCCGAGGGGGAGCCGACGCTGACCCGGTCCGGCGTGCTGATCGGCTCGCCCGCCTACCTGTCGCCGGAACAGGCGCGGGGCAGGCCGCTCACCCCCGCCTCCGACCTGTGGTCGCTCGGCGCCACGCTCTACACCGCCGTGGAGGGTGAGACGCCGTTCCACCGCGACAACGTGATGGCCACCCTCACCGCCATCATCACCGATCCGCCCAACCCGCCCACGCTCGCCGGGCCGCTGTGGCCCGTGATCGAGAGCCTGCTCCGCAAGGACCCGGCCGACCGCGTCGACGCCGTCGCCCTCGCCCAGGCGCTCACCGAGGTGGCGGCCCAGGGGGAGACGAGCGCGGCGACCCGAGCGCACCCGGACGCCGCCGCCCACGCGACGGAATCGCCGGCGGGCCTCTACAAGATGCCGGTCGGGCGCCCTACCGACACCGGGCCGGTCCCTCGCGATCCGGCGCCCGTACGGGAGCGGTCCGAGGGCGGGACGCTCGGCACGGCGCCACCCGGCGAGGACCGGCCCGCGCGGACGCGTCCCGCGCACCGGCGGGGATGGGCCGTCGCCGTCGTCTCGATCGTCCTCCTGCTCGGGGCGGCGGGGATCCTCGCCGTCGTCTTGAACCGGGACCAGCACCGCGCGGGCCTGTCCGGGGCGAGCGGGAACGCGGGCCGGAGCACCCCGTCGTCCACGACTCCGTCGGCCCGGTCCAGCGCCTCGGCGAGCCCACCGGGGCGGCGGGAGACGGCGAGCCCTGCCCCGTCCTCCGGCGGCACCACGTCCCCGGGCGGCATCGCGCTGCCCGCCGACTTCCGCCGGTACGAGGACGACTCCGGCTTCTCCATCGGCGTGCCGCGCGGCTGGAAGGTCAGCCACGGCGGCGGATACGTCTACGTGCGCGATCCCGGCTCGTCCCGGTACCTGCTGATCGACCAGACGACGCACCCGAAGAGCGATCCGCTCGCCGACTGGCGGCAGCAGGACGCCTACCGTCGCGGTAGCGACGACGGGTACACCCGGATCAAGCTGGAATCCGTGCCCGGCTACTTCAAGAAGGCCGCCGACCTGGAGTTCCTGCATTCCTCGGGCGGCGAGAGGACCCACGTGCTGAACCGGAACATCCTGGTGAACGGGCATCGGGCGTACGCGCTGTACTGGTCGACGCCGGCCTCCCAGTGGTCCCGCAGCCGCCGGTACTTCGACGTGTTCGCCGGAAGCTTCCGTCCGGCGTCCTGAGGCGGTTCGCGTCGTCTCCCGGCGCCGTTCCCGTCCGGCCGACCGCCCCCTTGCCGGAAAGCGAACGTCCGCGGGCCTGCCCCTTCCCCCAAAAGGCACGCTCGCGGACGTTCACCATCATCGGCCCGGATGCGACTCCAGGCTTCTGGAAAACCGGCCCTCGCGGTGTCTCCCCGGTGAACCCCCCAATCCAGCGGGGTCCGCGTGGGCCGTCGTGGTCGTCTTCGTCGTTCGCTTGAAAAACTACGTGGCCCGCACCCCGGATTCATCCATCCGCCGGTGACATTCCGCCGTACACCTCTGGTTGACGCCCTGCTCCGGCCGACACTCACGCCGGCCGTATCCGCCCCGCCCTGGTATTGACAGGCGGTCATCACGGAGTCAGACTGCGGCAAACAGGAAAGTTTCCTAATAGTCGGCGACGCTGGAGACCGTCATGGCGGCTCGTGCCCCGCCCCGCCCGCTTCGAGCCCAGGTACGTCCCCGCAACGGCCGCGCCCGGGCGGCCGTCGACCATGAGGAGCTCACATGAACAGAAGGCTCGTCGCCGCCGGCAGCGGCGTCGCTCTCACCCCCGCGCTCATCGTGGGGCTCGCCACCGCCGCGAGCGCCCACGGGTACATCAACTCCCCGCCCAGCCGTCAGGCGCAGTGTGCCCAGGGCATCGTCCAGTGCGGCGACATCAAGTACGAGCCGCAGAGCGTCGAGGGGCCCAAGGGCCTGCGCAGTTGCAGCGGCGGAAACGCCCGGTTCGCGGACCTCGACGACGACAGCAAGGGCTGGCGTGCCACCAGCGTCGGCCGGACGGTCACCTTCAACTGGACGTTCACGGCCCGCCACCGTACGACCGACTGGGAGTACTACATCGGCAACACGCTCGTCGGTACGGTCAGCGGCAACAACGCGCAGCCGCCCGCCACCGTGTCGCACACCATCAACCTCGGCAACGTCTCCGGTCGCGTGAAGGTGCTGGCGATCTGGAACATCGCCGACACCGCGAACGCCTTCTACTCCTGCGTGGACCTGCAGGTGAGCTGAGGGCGCGTCCGCCCGGCCCGGGAGTGGGGCCGAACGCCGATCCGGCGGCCCCGCTCCCGGCGCCGGGTGCCCGAGGTCCGGCGATCGTCATGGCTCGCCTGACGCCGAAAGTAGATTTCCCTACCTATCCGGTTGACTAAGTGGCCAACATTCCGTCACTGTTCGTACATGCCCTGACGCGGGGCGGCGCGACCGGAGGCCTCCCGCGTCGTTCCGCCACTGCACGGGACAGGAGACGCCATGAGCGTGACGGACGAACTACTCGCCAACGCCGAGCGCTACGCCGCGACGTTCGACAAGGGGGGACTGCCCCTGCCGCCCGCCAAGGGCGTCGCCGTGGTCGCGTGCATGGACGCGCGGCTGAACCCGTACGGGCTCCTGGGCCTGTCCGAAGGAGACGCGCACGTCATCCGCAACGCCGGAGGCGTGATCACCGCGGACGAGCGGCGCAGCCTCGCGATCAGCCAGCGGCTGCTGGGCACGCGCGAGATCATTCTCATTCACCACACCGACTGCGGCATGCTGACCTTCACCGACGATGACTTCAAGGCCACGATCCAGGCGGAGACCGGCGTCAAACCCGACTGGTCGGCCGAGGCGTTCGGCGACCTGGACGAAGACCTCCGGCAGTCCATCGGCCGGATCAGGTCCGACCCGTTCATCCCGTACACCGATCAGGTCCGCGGGTTCGTCTACGAGGTCGAGACCGGCCGGCTGCGGGAGGTCAAGAGCTGACGCCGCTCGCGTGCGGGCGGCGCCGGCGAGGCCGCTCGCCGGGGTCGGAGCGCAACTCCTCCTCGACGGGCGGCCGCTCGGTCTCGCGCATGTGCTTCGCCGGGCGGGACAGTGCGACACGCCCTTAGGGGAGGGCGCGGTCGACGATGTCCAGGGCGTCCTCCTTGATCCTCGTGGTCGACTCCTTGGACACCAGCGGCAACGCCTGTCGCAGCTCACGCCGGCCGACCGCCGCCAGGGCGCCTCCGGCGGAGATCAATCCGCCGCCGACCGTCAGGGCGGCGGCCCACGTCGGAAGCCTTCGGGACAGCCCCGCGACCGTACCCGCCACCACTGCGCCGGTGCCGTACGCCATCAGCGCGCCGGCGCCGCCGAGCAGCACCATTCCGCTTCTGGCCCGCGCCGCGTTCTCCACCATCTCCTGACGGACGACCGCCATCTCGTCCCGGACCAGGCGGACCGTCTGCGCCGTAACGTCCTCCAGCAGCTCGGACACCGATTCGTCCTCTGCCATTCGCCGTCTCCTCACGTGTTTTCCCCGAGCGCTACCCGGCACCGGGGCGGAGTAACGCGTTTGGGTCGTACGGACGTCTTTCGGCGGGTATGGCCGTGAGCAGGGAATTCCGGAAGGAGGCGTGACATGTCGCTGTTTCTGGCCATCATCCTCGTGGCGATCGCCCTCGGCGTCGCCGGATGGGTGGTGAAAGGCCTCTTCTTTCTGTTGATCATCGGGATCGTGGTCTTCCTGGCCGACATGGTGCTCGGCGGGATCTTGCTCGGCCGCCGCCGCGGCAGGCCGCGCGCCGTACGCTGACGCGTCCACTCGCGGTGAGCGCGGGCCGGTCAGTGCTTGCCACCGTGCTTCTCGCCCTTGCCTTTGCCCTTTCCCTTCGCCTTGCCGGGCGCCTTACCGCTATCGGGCCGCTCGCCGGCTCGCGCCCGGTCGGCCGATCCGGCGGTACGGGCCACGGGACGCGTGGTACGGCGCGGCGCCGAAGACGGGGACGCGGGGGGACGGACCGCGTAGACCGTCACCGTCGTGCCGACCGAAACCTGTCCGGACGGCGTGAGCCCGACGACGGTGCCGGCGGTCCGCCCGGGAACGACCTGGTGCCGGACGTCGACGCGCAGGCCCTCCCGGCGCAGCGCCGTGACGACGGAGGTCAGGCGGTGCCCGTAGTAGGCGGTGGGATCGATGGCGACCGTCCGGCGGGCCGGGGCCGCCGACACGCTGGTGGCCTGGTCGCGCGCGGACCGTACGTCGGACGGGCTGCCCAGCGCCCACCCGCTCGCTCCGGTGAGCGCCGCGACGGCCACCGCTCCGACGCCGAGCACGAGGGACCGCCGGCTCCCCGGCGCCGGGGCGGCGGGCACGTCCGGGGACGTGGCCACGGTGGGCGGCCGCTCCTCCTCGGCCACGACGACCGGCCCGGACGGCGCGGCGGCCACCGCCGGGTCGTCGTGGAGCCGCCGGGCCCACTCGGCCACGGTCACGGCGTCCGGCGTACCGCCGGGTCCTTGGCGGTGAGCGCCCGCACGAGGAGCCGTACGGGCTCGGGGACGCTGTCGGGGAGCGGCGGGACGGGGCGGTCGCGGTGCGCGATGGCGACCGCCAGCACGTCGTCGCCCTGGAACGGCGGCCGTCCGGCCAGGCACTCCCACGCGATCACGCCCAGGCTGTAAAGGTCGCCGGCGGGCGTCACGGCGTACCCGGCCGCCTGCTCGGGCGCCAGGTAGAGCGGCGTGCCGATCACCTGACCGGTGCGGGTGAGCCGGAGGGTCTCCGGTCCGCGCGCGATGCCGAAATCGGTGATCTTCACGCTGCCGTCCGGGCGGACGAGCAGGTTCGCCGGCTTCATGTCGCGATGCACCAGCGCCGCCGCGTGCACGCACGCCAGACCGTCGGCGGCCTGTGCCACGATGTCGACGACGCGACGGGGCGGCAGCGTGCGCTCCCGGGCGAGCACGGCCGACAGCGGCTCTCCGTCGATGAGCTCCATGACGAGGTACGGCCGTTCGTCCTCCCGGCCGTCCCCGTAGTCGTGGACCTCCGCGAGGCGCGGATGGGACAGGGCCGCCAGGTGCCGGCCCTCGAGCCGGAGCCGCTCGCGGTACTCCTCGCTGTCGGCGTGCTCCGGCCGCAGCAGCTTGACGGCCACGGTCCGGTCGAGCTCGGTGTCCTCGGCCCGCCAGACCTCTCCGACGCCTCCGGCGGCCAGCAGCTCACACAACCGATAACGATGCCTTACGGGTTCGTGAATTCCGAAGCGGTCACGGAGCGGAACCCAAGGGGTGGTCGCCCAAATGGCGTCTGGTGAGGGCTCAGGTTCGGGTCCAGAACTGATGAGTCGATCTTTGGTCGAGGGACGTCGAAACCGTCAGTGGTACTACGGCCGCGTACTCACCGGCCGGTACCGTCAACCCGCCGTTCCTCGCGCCTCCGTGACGGACGCAGGCAAGGACGATGTGTCGATGTGGTGCTCCCTCCACAGATGTAACGCATGGTGATTTCACGGCCGGGCCGGGCGGGGTGATGACCGACGAGGTCGGCGTCATCACCGGCGAGTTGGAGCCTGCGCACCCGCCACGTCCCAGGCAGGGTTGTGACCGTCGATGTCCGCTATGCCGGCGCCGCCGAGTGGTACCGCCTGCGTGCCGCCGACGTCACCGTCCACGACGCACGTGACCACCAGGCCGTGCCGCCCTGCTGGGAGCATTCATTGCACCACCCCGGAGGCTAAGCCCGCCGATCTCTCGGCCTTCCCCCGGCGCCACGGACCCGAGTGGAGGGCCCTCTTGCGGGCGGCGGCCCCCACACGGCGCAGGGGCCCCGGTGAGCGGTCGCCGGGGCCCCCGCGCGGTCGCGGGCTCAGGTCACGGTGAAGGTGAGCGGGCCGGCCAGGGTGGTGTAGCCGTCGTTGTAGAAGTACCAGGCCGCGTAACGGCCCGGCCCGGGCAGCCTGCCGGTGTCCAAGGTGGCGCTGCCGCTGCCGCCGGGTGTGTACGTCCAGACGAAGGACTCCTGCGGCGGCACGGACGGGCCATCGGGGTAGAGGCCGATCCAGTTCTTGTCGCTGACAGTGGCGCTCGTCGCGCTGCCGTAGCGCACCGTCAGGGGCGCGCCCTTGACCACGGTGGGCGTGGTGGTGTTGATGTACGGCGGCGGCACCTTTTGGGGCGACTGCGACGGCGGCCTGCCTGTGCCTCCTCCTGGCCCATTAACCTGACGTACCCGGTAGGCGCTGGGCAGGGCGCCGAGCCCGGCCGCCACGTCGGCGTAGGTGCCGATGACCCGGTAACCCAGGATCCAGTTGAAGATCATCGCCTTGTCGCCCTTGATGAACAGGGTCTCTTCTTGCGAAAGGTCCGGTGCTTTGATCATCACGGCATGGTCGAAGTCGCCGCTCATGTCCGGGGGCGAATACTGCCACTGCTTCCATTTGGGCATGCCGAGCAGGGATCCGTTGTAGGAGCAGCCGCCCGCGGCCCCCCACTCGATGATCGCGCACTGGTTCCCCTTGAACAGCATGGTGCTGCCGTCCGGCAGCCCCATGACGGTATCGAGGTCGCTGCGATACCCCTCCGGGATATGGCGCCCGAAGTCCGGCAGATCGATGATCGGCCCCTGATACCTGGGCGCGACGCCGCCCCACTCCCAGTCCAGACACTGATCCCCGGCGATGAATATCGTCCGCCGAGCGCCTGCGGCACCCCGGACGTCGAACGCCGCGTCGCTTTTGCTGGCGAACGGCTCAGGTATCCCGGCCAGCTGCTTGTCGTAGGCCTCCAGCAGCCGCCCCTCCGAGATCAGCCTCTCGAAGTTGATCTTCGCAACCCGGTCACCCCGCAGGAACAACGCTTCCCACGGATCGACCTGCGCCGGAATGATCGCCGTGAACCCCGTGACCTCCGCCCGTACGAACCGCCCCATCTTTGTGCCTCCCGCCGGGCCCTGGCGGGCCCACGCCGCTGACGTTAAGAGATCACCGACAGCACTCACAATGAGCACAAAACGTGAGGTCAGACCGAAACGAACAGGGTGAACACCACATTTCCATTGGGGACGCCCCATTACGTCTCGGTTCCGCACCCGGCCACGGCTAGGCAGAGACCGCACCGCCTTCTCCGCCTCGGCGCGAAACCGCAGGTCCGGGTCGAAGCGCCCAAGACTCGACCCAGATCACATTCGTTCTGCCACCCCACCAGCCTCAGAAGAAGACCACCGTAAAAATCGCCATCCCATGGCCTCACCCGGCCACCACCAGCGCAGCAGCGATCACCAAGCCGCCCGAAACAGCCGGAAGACACGCTCGCTCTATCGGTCACCGCCGTACAGCACCGTGACGACAACACTGGTGATGATCACGACACGCGGTGCGCCAGCGGTCGGATAACCGGATCGGCAGCACCACCGATCCGGACTCCAGGTTCACGAACCGGATGGCTTCTTGGCGGTGCGCAGTCGGCACTCTACGACACCGGGGTGGTCGACGGTGCCGGTGTAGCGGATGGCGCCGCCGACGGTGAGGCCGAACAGGTCGCAGACCCGGCGGGCGTCCCCGCCGGTGGCCTGTGCCTCATCAAGGATTCGGTCCTCGCGGATCTTCTGGGGCGAGATGCCGAGCAGGCTGGCGAACCAGTAGTGGCTGACCGGCCCGAGGCGGGTGGCGGTGTACTGGTTGATGAACAGGTGGGCGTTGGCGGTGTTGGGCCAGCGCTCGCGCCGATGGTCGAGCCAGACGGCTATCCGGATCTGCACCTCATCAGCCAGCGGCACGATCCGGTCGTCGACATGCAGGCGGCCGTCCCGCACGTCGGTGAGCTGCAGGCTGCGAAGCTCGCCGGCCCGGAGCGCGTGGAAGATGAACAGCGCGGACATGGCGGCCGCGGCAGGGTGATCGGCATCCAGCGCCGACCGGAGCCGGTCAACGTCGACCGGCATGGGTACGTTCGTGTCGGGCGCGCCGGAGACGATCCGGGCGGTGGGATCGGTGAAGACGAGCTTTTTGCCCTTGAGCGTCTGGAAGATCGACCGCAGTCCGCGAAGGCAAGCGGCGCGAGGGGTCCCGCTGACGGGCAGGACATCGAGGACGTCTTGCCGGCTGATCTCGCGCAGCGATTCATGCGTTCGCGCGAGGGCCTTCAACGCCGGCAAGCACCCGTTGAGGTGGGCTCGGATCGTGGCCTCGGGGCGAGGGCGGCGTCGCGGCGCAGTGGTGCTCCCGTAGTGCATGACATCGAACCAGGCCAGGATCTCGCTGGCCATCTGCTGGGGTAGTTCTGTGACCTTGCGGTTCATCCAGGCGACGACCCGGGGCACGCGGTCGTCTTCCAGCAGGCCCGCTGCCGCGAGGATTTCCATCACCGGTCCGGCCGGGAGGTCGGCGTCGAGGAGTAACGCGACGTCGCTGGCCTTGATCGGTGCGCCGATGGTGTCTTGGGTGCCGAGCATGACGCGCAGACCCGACCGGGCTCGGCGGAACTTCGGCCCGCCCCACCCGTACTGTTCGGCGTAATCCTGGGCGACCTGTTCCAGCGCGGCCGCCAGTGCCGGGTCGGGCAGGGCGCGTGCCCAGCGGAAGCCCGGCGTCAGGTGACGGGGCGGGTCGATGAGCGTCAGCTGCCGGTGCTGGGCGGGGGTGATCAGCGCCCAGTGTGGGGCCGGGGCGGCTGCCGGTGGACGGCGGCGGGATTGTTTCGGGGTGATCAGGCTGATCCGCTGTTCCATGTTGGCGAGGAACAGTTGCTGGCCGTGCCGGTTCGCCTCGGTGAGCGTGACGCCCTTGTGGGCTTGACGGACCATCCCGGCCTGTTTCCAGCACAGGCGGCAGGCGCCGTCGCGAAGGTGGGCCTGGTGGCCGCAGACCTCACATGCTCCGACCGGCTTGTTCTTGCGCCAGTGGCGGCAGGCGATGCAGATCCTGCCGTAGCTGCGAAGCAGCCCCCAGGCGTGGCAGTCCGGGCAGGACTCCGGCAGCTCCGGGGCGCCGGGATGGCAGCGTTGACACAGCCCGGCGGAGTAATAGTCCAAGGACCCGCACTTGCGGCAGGGCGGTGGTGGACGCCGATGGACCGGGCGGCAGTCGAAGCAGTACTTGGCCGAGTAGGTGCTCACCGGCTTCCGGCGGCACGCCGGGCATATCCGCGGGCTCTTCACGCTGGTGGGAGCGTCCGGTTGCGGCCCAACCGCGGAGTCACAGCCGGACCGGACGCCTGCTCAGCCTGGCGGGGCTTGCGTGCCTCGACCTTGTCCGGTTCGCGGATCAACAAGTCGGTCGGCTCGCACTCGAGTACGGCGCAGATCACGTCCAGGTCATCGAGCCGGATCGTGGTGGGGGTGGTGGTCCACAGCGCCGACATCTTCCCCGCGCTGATCTCCAGCCCGGCCTCGGCAAGACGCCGCCGCATCTCGGTGGACTTCCAGATACCGCGCTCGGCGGCCTTCAACCTCAGATTCCAGCGCATGCTCTCATCCCTTGGCTTGGCCGAGCCGGGCGGAAACGCGCTGGTTGGCCGCGGCCCAGGAGTTCTCGATGTGGTCGGCGTGAACGTGGACGTACCGGGTCGTCGTCGAAAGCCAATCGTGCCCGAGGACCTCTTGGATGGCCTTCAGGTCCATGCCCCGGGCATACAGCGACGAGGCGCAGTAGTGCCGCAGGCCATGCGGGGTGAGCCTGCCCGACCAGGTCGGAAGGTACTTCTCGACCGCTCCGGCGAGGCCTCGCCGGAGCGCATTGTCGCCGACCCGCCGGCATCGGCCCTGCGGGTCGTGGCGTTCGCTCGGCATCAGCGGCGCATCGGGGTCGGACCAGTCGTCGCCGAACTGGTGGCGCACGTCGGTCAGCCACCAGGTGATCAACGCGTCCACGGAGTTGATGGCCGGCACGAGCCGGGTCTTGGGCCCGCGGCCGCGGCTGCCCTTGCCGAAGCGGATGTGCAGCTTGCCGTACTCGCCCAGGTCCGGCCGCCAGTCCCGGATGTCGAGCCGGACCGACTCGGTGATCCGCAGTCTCACCCGGCGCCACAGCGACGCCGCGAAGTAGTCCCGGGCGGCGATGAGGTACTTGCGGGCGTCCGGCAGCGAATCGCGCCACGCGCCGAACAACGCCTCGATCTCGGCATCCGCCGGCGGGACTCGAGGAGCGCCGTACTCGGTCTTCGCGGGCCGGTTGAAGTCGTCGATCGGCTGGCAGACCACGTACTCGGTCAGCGCGTGGATATCGCCCTGGTAGCGGGCGATCAGGAAGTCGAAGAACTGGGCCAGCGTCCATGCCTTCTTCTGGACGGTGGAACCGGCCAGCTTGCGGTCTCGACGCAGGTGTGCCAGGAACCGATCGGCGTCCTCCGGCTGCGTCGTCCAGACCGGCCGCCCGAGGAACCGCACGAACTCGAAGATCACTGCACGGTCATCGGCGACAGTGCAGTCCGCCATGCCGGCACCGACGCTCGCGAGCAGATACTGATCGACGAGCTCCTGCTCAAAGTCCTCGACCTGCTGAGCACCGACCAGCCGACGCGGCGAGGCCAAGGACCGCACCGCCGCGAGCGTCACTGCCGGCCCTCGCCAACGGCATCACCCAGATCAGCTATCGCGACCATGAAACATAGATATCAGCGTTCCGTCGGGAATCTCGACGGAACAACGAAATCCATCTCAACGGTCGGACAATCCCGCTGGCCTCGGACAAGGCACGACCTCGAAGAGGCGCCCTCGATGGAACCCGATGGAGTTCCTACATTCCCCGACCACTCTCGGCACCACGGTAGGCATGGCACACCGCCTACCCGTCTGCGCCCGGAACATACCGGTGACGGCCTTGAACGTGTGGTTCGTCCGTGACGCCGGTCGCGCCGGAGGTCAGCGTTCGAGCAGGGCCTTCAGCGCGCCGAGGACGGCGGGCCAGGCGCGGGAGAGGGGATCGATCACCGGGAAATGGCCGGTGCCGGTCAGCTCGGTCAGCGTGCAGTCGTCTCCGGCCGCCCGGGCCGCCCGGGCGTACCGGCGCGACTGCTCGACCGGCACGTCCTCGTCCGCCGTCCCGTGTACCAGCACGGACGGCACCGAGGAGGGGAGCAGTGTCAGGGGGTCGGCGAGCGCGGTGCGCTCGGGCAGGTCGCCGGCGGGCCCGCCCAGCAGGTCGTCGGCGGCGCCGTCGCTGAGCCCCTGGCGCGACGCGAGTTCGAGCGCGGCCACCGGCGCGAGCGCGACCACTCCGCGCAGCGGCGGCGGCGCCGCCAGCCGCCAGGGCGCGGAGGCGGGGAGGCGCGTCCGGGAGGCGGCCCACAGCGCGAGGTGCCCGCCCGCCGAGTGACCGAGCAGCACCACGTCCCCGATCCCGCCCGGAACGAGCCGGTCCGCGAGCGCGGGAACGGCGTCGACGGCCCGGGCCACGTCGTCGAAGGTGCCCGGCCAGCCGCCGCCGTCCTGCCCGACGCGGCGGTACTCGACCGAGGCGGTGGCGAAGCCGCGCGCGGCCAGGTCGTCGGCCATCGGACCGGTGTGCGCCCGGTCGTACCGGGCGCGCCAGAAGCCGCCGTGCACGATGACGACGAGCGGCGCGGCCGTCCCCGCGCCGTCTCGGGGGAACCGCACGTCGGCGACCTGGTCCGGCAGCTCTCCGTAGGCCACTGTCGCGTCCGGCGGTGAGGAGCGCCGCGTCAGCACGTCCTCGGGCTCCGCCGCGCCCGTACGCCGACCGCTCTGGATGTCGTTCACCCCTCACCTCTACCGAGGTCGCCGTGCTGCGGGCAAGCAGGAAGATCATGGAAGGATCGGCGCCGTGAAGCTGACGAAGCTGGGCCACGCGTGCGTGCGCCTGCGGAAGGACGACCGGGCGATCGTGATAGATCCCGGCGTGTACACCCCGGAGGCCGACGCGCTCGACGGCGCCGACGCGATCCTCATCACGCACGAGCACCCCGACCACCTCGACGCCGACCGCCTCCGCCGGGCGCAGGCGGAACACTCCGGGCTGCGGATCTTCGCCAACCGAGCGGTCGCCGAGCAGTTCCCCGATCTCAAGATCCAGGAGGTCGGGCACGAGGACCGGTTCTCCGTGGCCGGATTCGACGTCCAGGTGTACGGGGATCTGCACGCCGCGGGCCACCCGGACGTCCCGCCGGTCGCCAACAGCGGTTTCCTGGTGGACGGCGAGGTCTTCCACCCGGGCGACTCGCTCACCGTTCCGGCGCAGCCCGTGCCGACCCTGCTGACGCCGTGCGACGCGCCGTGGCTCAAGGGGGCGGAGATGGTCGCCTACCTCCGGGAGGTCGCCCCGGCCCGGGCGTACTCGATCCACGACGCCTACGTCTCGGAGCTCGGCATGGAGGTCGTGGCCTCGTGGCTCGAGGTCGAGGCCGAGCGGTCCGGCGCCGACATCAGGGTCTTCAGAGCGGGGCAGACCATCGACCTGTGACCGGCCGGCACGAAAAGGAGAGCCCCGACCATGTGCGGCCGGGGCCCTGCCAGGGTTGCGTCAGGCTCAGGCGTACAGGGCCCTGACGCGGTTCAGGTCGGCCTCGGCGACCCCGTTGATGACGCCCAGCTGGGTGTACCAGTCCACCCAGACCGGTTCCAGGCCCGGATCACGAGCGAACTCCTCGTCCTTGATCCAGCCGCGGGCGCGGTGGATCGTACGGCGGGCGAGGTCCCGCACCTGGTCCGGAGAGTGCCAGGCGACGTTGCGGGCCTCGTCGGCGCCGGGGTTGATGTCCCCGGTGACGTCCGCGCGGTAGATGATCCACAGGTGGCCGACGGCGCAGCCGGACCTGACCTCGCGGCGGCACCGGTTGGGCTTCCAGCCGCCCGCCAGCCGTCGCAGGCGGATGACGGTCAGTCCCAGTTCCTCGAAGGTCTCGGCCCGCGCCGCGTCCTCCGGGGAGCCGTGGTCGTCGACGTGACCGGCCCCGGGCGCCCTGCCCACGGGAGGCTTGACGCGCTGCAGCATCAGGCGCTCCCCGCTCGGGCCGACGATGTCGATGCCGACCGACCGGTGATCGCACACCTTCGGACGGGGCGCTGCTTCAGAGGCGGAAATCGCTCCCATGACGAAGCTCCTGTTCTTGTCTTCTCGTCACGCCGCACCCGTCGGTACGACGTCAAAGAGTCACTGTGCGCCGCACGGCGCCTTACGCAAGCGTGAGACGGCGTTTTTGTGGGGGTTCTCACCGGCCTCGATCCGGCGCGCCGCCCCTGTGCCGCCACGAGGGTGGGCATCCCGCGGGACCCGGCATAGTCTCTCCCTCATCGCTACCCGGACTGGCGAAGGAGCAGGTCGGCGGCTTGAGCGAACAGACACCCACACCGGCCGCCCGCGAACCGCGGACCGCGGCCGCCCGGCTCACGGTCCGCGACGTCCTCGGCCTGGACCTTGTGACGACCTGGGGGCCGGAGGTCGTGGCCGGCGCCGCGCACCTGGACCGCCCGGTGCGCTGGCTGCACGTCGCCGAGGCGACGGACGTCGCCGTCATGCTGGCCGGTGGGGAGATGGTGCTGACCACGGGCCTGCTGCTGGCCGGGAACGACCAGGCCCAGGCGGACTACATCGAGTCGATGCGGCGCGTGGACGTCGCCGCGGTCGTGCTCGGTCTCGGCCGCGCGTTCCGCACCACGCCCGAACCCATGCGCCGGGCGGCGGAGCGATGCGGAGTGCCGCTCATCGTGCTGCACCGGCCGGCGCCGTTCGTGCGGATGACCGAGGAGGTCCACTCGCGGCTGCTGTACGGCAGGTTCGCCGCGCTCAACCTGTCCGACAACATCCGGTCCTCGCTCACCGCCCTCAACCTGTCCGGGGCCACACTGCAGCAGTTGCTCGACGAGATCGCCTGTTACAGCGGCTGCCCGGTCGTGCTGGTCAACCTGGCCCAGCGGGTCCTCGCCTCGGCGGGCGACCGGGCGTCGCTGAGCGAACTGCTGCGCGACTGGGACCGCGTCTCCCGGCAGGTCGCCGAGCTGGCGGGGAGCGGACCGGTGACGGTCGAACCCGACGGGTGGATCGTCGTGGACCTGGAGGCGCGGGGCCGGCGGTGGGGCCGGCTGGTGTTCTTCGGCTACGCCGGATCGGAGGAGTCCGGACTGCTCCTCGGCGCCCGGGCGGCCGAGGCGCTGGCGATGCATCGCCTGCTGGGCGACCGGGACCACGGCTGGGAGGAACAGGCCGCGGAGGCGCTGCTGCTGGACCTGGCCTCCGGAGCCGCCCGGCCCGAGCAGCTCTTCACCCGGGTACGCGCCGCCGGGCTGCCCGTGAACCGCCGGACCTTCGTGCCCGTGGTGGTCCGCGTCCTCGACGACGGCCGCACCGACGGCGAACGGGACGGCACGCCGGAGCTCGTCGACCGGGCGGTGGCGGAGACGCCGGAGGTGGCGGGGCTGGTCGCCCGGATCGAGCCCGAGGGCACGGCCGCGCTGCTGAGCATCCCGTACGGCGAGGACACCGACGCCGTCGTATGCCGGGTCGCGGTGCGGGTCCGGGAGGCGCTGGCCCTGCGCGGGCGGCGGGCCGTGCTGGGCGCCGGCTTCGACTGCTCGGTGCTCGACGAGGTGCGCCGGTCGTTCGTCGAGGCGGTCCACGTCGCGGACGCGGCGGTGGCCGCGCCTCCCGACGGACCGGTGGCCCGGCTGGGCGACGTCCGCCTGCGGGGACTCGTACGGCTCCTGCGGGACGACCCGGAGCTGCAGGCGTTCATCGAACGCGAGCTCGGCCCGCTGCTGGAGAACCCCTCGCTGCTCGGCGTGCTCCGCACGTACATGGAGACGGGCCGCAACAAGTCCCTCGCCGCCCAGGCGCTGCACGTCAGCCGCCCGACCCTGTACCGCCGGCTGCAGCGCATCGAGGCGCTGCTCGGCATCGACCTGGAGGACTGGGAACGCCTCACCTCCCTGTACGTCGCGCTCCTCGCCCACGAGGGCCAGACCGGCCCGAGGCCCGTCCCGCCGCGCTCCGCGCCGGGACGGGCCTGACTCGTCAGGCCGGGGCGCTCTCGGCCGGTGCGGTCGCGGTGACGGCCCGCCCGGTCGCGGGGAACAGCCGGGTCAGCAGGATGTACAGCAGGAAGGCCGAGGCCAGGCCCACCGCCCAGCCGTAGTCGGCGAGCGGCTTGAGCGGCGGGATCAGGCCGCCGGCCGGGAACGGGCCGGTGCCGGGCGCCGAGTACGAGCCGCCGATGGCCAGGACGCCGCCGACCGCGAAGGCCGCGACGGCACGCCAGTTCCAGCCGCCGTCGTACCAGTAGCGGCCCTCCGCCCGGTACAGGTCGGCCAGGTCCAGCCGCGTGCGCCGCAGCACCCAGTAGTCGGCGATGAGGATCCCGGCGACGGTGCCGAGCAGGCCGCCGACTGTGCCGAGCCAGGTGAAGATGTACGCCTGCGGGCTGGCCAGCAGCTTCCACGGGAAGATCACCACGCCGATCACCGCGGTGATGAGCGCGCCGGTGCGGAAGGTGACGTGCCGCGGCGCGATGTTGGACAGGTCGAAGGCCGGCGAGACCACGTTGGCGGCGATGTTCACCGAGAGGGTCGCGATCAGCACGGTGACCAGGGCGTACAGAACCGCGGCCCAGTTGTCGAGCCGGGCGGTCAGCTCGATCGGGTCCCAGATCGCCTTGCCGTACACCACCTGCGAACCGGAGGTCACCAGCACCGACAGCAGCGCGAACGCCGTCATGGTGGTGGGCAGCCCCAGCGTCTGGCCCCAGAACTGCGCGCGCTGGTTCGCGCCGTACCGCGTGAAGTCGGGGATGTTCAGCGACAGGGTGGACCAGAAACCGATCATGCCCATGAGCGCCGGGAAGAAGACCTTCCAGAAGCCGGAGCCCCACCCCAGCCTCGACGGCTGGTGCACGATCGGGCCGAACCCGCCGGCCTTGACGCTCATCCAGATCAGCAGCGCGATCGCGCCGACGATGACGAACGGCGCCGCCCAGTTCTCGAACCGGCGCAGCGTCTCCATGCCGCGCATGATGATGCCGATCTGCAGCACCCAGAACAGCGCGAAGGACAGCCACTGCGTCCACGGATAGCCGCCCACGTGCGCGGCGCCGGTCCACCAGTCGCCGAACAGCTTGCCGGCCAGCAGGAAGATGCCGGACCCGCCGATCCAGGTCTGGATGCCGAACCAGGCGCAGGCGACGGCGGCGCGGACCAGCGCGGGAAGGTTCGCGCCCCGGACCCCGAAGGAGGCCCGCGCGAACACCGGGAACGGGATGCCGTAGCGCGGCCCGGCGTGGCCGCTCAGCAGCATCGGCACGAGGACGACGACGTTGGCGAGCGCGATCGTGAGGACCGCCTGCTTCCAGTCCATGCCCAGCGCCACCAGGCTGGAGGCGAGCGTCCAGGAGGCCAGGTTGTGGGCCATGCCGACCCACAGGGCGGTGAAGTTGTAGGTCGTCCACCTCCGCTTGGCGATCGGGACGGGCAGCAGGTCCTCGTTGGCGTACGGGCCGGTGGGCACGGCCGCGTCAGGGAGCTCGACGCGGCCGGCGGAGGCGGTGGGTTCGGCGGGCGAGGGCGAGGTGGCGGTCATGCGCGGCTCCTCGGGAGGGACGGGAACGAGAGGGGGGCCTGAGGCGTGGCCGGTGGATCTCCGTCCGGCTGCGCGGCGCCATGAAGGAGATCCACCGGCCACGCTCTGGGGCGGTCGCCGGCCGCGCCGGGGTCAGCCGGTCAGCGCGGGGATGACGGTCTCGCCGTAGGCGTCGATCGTCGTCTCCTTGGCGTCGTGCATGTCGTAGACGGCGAACTGGTCCACGCCGAGCGCCCGCAGTCGCCGGAGCCTGTCGATGTGGGCCTCGGCCGGTCCGATCAGGCAGAACCGGTCGACGATCTCGTCCGGGACGAACGCGGTGTCCGGGTTGCCGGCGCGGCCGTGGTGGGCGTAGTCGTAGCCCTGGCGGGCCTTGATGTACTCGGTCAGCTCCTCGGGCACCAGGGAGGACGACTCGCCGTACCTGCTGACGAGGTCGGCGACGTGGTTGCCGACCATGCCGCCGAACCACCGGCACTGGTCACGGGCGTGCGCCAGGGCCTCGGGCGAGTCGTCGTCGGTGACGTACGCCGGGGCGGCGACGCAGATCGCGACGTCGGCGGGGTCGCGGCCGGCGGCCACCGCGGCGTCCCGGACCGCCTTGACCATCCACTCGGTCAGGTACACGTCGGCGAGCTGGAGGATGAAGCCGTCGGCCTTCGCGCCGGCGAGGGCGAGGGCCTTCGGCCCGTACGCCGCCATCCAGACCGGCAGCCGGGCGCCCTCCCCGACCCAGGGGATGCGGATGGGCGTGCCGTCGACCTCCGCCGTACGTCCCTCCGCGAGCTCGCGGATGACGTGCATGGCCTCTTCCAGCACGGCGAGGGTGTTCGGCCGTCGGCCCGCCACGCGCATCGCGGAGTCGCCCCGGCCGATGCCGCAGATCGTGCGGTCGCCGAACATCGAGTTGAGCGTGGCGAACGTCGAGGCGGTGACCTCCCAGGTGCGGGTACCGGGGTTCGTGACCATGGGGCCGACGATCAGGCGCTCGGTCCGCGCGAGGATCTGGCTGTAGATCACGAACGGCTCCTGCCAGAGCACCGCGGAGTCGAACGTCCAGCCGTACGTGAAGCCGCGTCCCTCGGCACGGCGCATCAGCTCGACGACGGCCGAGGCGGGCGGGTCGGTCTGCAGGACGAGTCCGAAGTCCATGAGGCGCGCCTTTCTCAGCCGAGGTAGCGGCAGGTCTCGCGGGCGACGAAGCGGCCGTGACCGGCCCGGCCGGTGTAGGACCGGTCGTCGATGACGACCTCGCCGCGGGACAGGACGGTCTGGACCCGGCCCGTGACGGTCCGCCCCTCGTACGCCGAGTAGTCGACGTTCATGTGGTGGGTCTCGGCGGACATGACCTGGGTGGCGTCCGGGTCGTAGATCACGATGTCGGCGTCCGCGCCGGGCGCGATCGTGCCCTTGCGGGGGTACAGGCCGAACATGCGGGCCGGGGTCGCGCAGGCGATCTCGATCCAGCGGCGCCGCGAGATGCGGCCGTCCACGACCGCCTGGTGCAGCAGGTCCATGCGGTTCTCGACACCCGGCAGCCCGTTCGGGATCTTGGAGAAGTCGCCCAGGCCCATCTCCTTCTGGCCCTTGAAGCAGAAGGGGCAGTGGTCGGTGGAGACCACCTGCAGGTCGTTGGTCCGCAAGGCCCGCCAGAGGTGCGCCTGGTGCTCCTTCGGGCGCAGCGGCGTGGAGCAGACGTACTTCGCGCCCTCGAAATCCGGCTCGGCGAGGTTGTCGGTGGACAGGAAGAGGTACTGCGGGCAGGTCTCCCCGAAGACGGGCAGCCCGAGGTCACGGGCCTGGGCGAGCTCGGCGACGGCCTCCGTCGCCGACACGTGCACGACGTACAGCGGCGCTCCGGCGACGCGGGCGAGCTGGATCGCGCGGTGCGTGGCCTCGGCCTCCAGCAGCGCGTGGCGGACCTCGCCGTGGTACCGCGGGTCGGTACGGCCGGCGGCCAGGGCCTGCTCGACCAGCACGTCGATGGCGATGCCGTTCTCGGCGTGCATCATGACCAGGCCGCCGTTCCCGGCGGCGCGCTGCATGGCGCGGAGGATCTTCCCGTCGTCGCTGTAGAAGACGCCGGGGTAGGCCATGAAGAGCTTGAAGCTGGTGACGCCCTCGTCGACCAGGCCGTCCATCTCCTTCAACGTGTCCTCGTTGACGTCGGAGAGGATCATATGGAAGGCGTAGTCGACGGCGCAGTTCCCGTCGGCCTTGGCGTGCCAGGCGTCCAGGCCGGCGCGCAGCGACTCCCCGACGGTCTGCACGGCGAAGTCCACGATCGTGGTGGTGCCGCCCCACGCGGCGGCGCGGGTGCCGGTCTCGAAGGTGTCGACGGCGAACGTCCCGCCGAACGGCATCTCCATGTGGGTGTGCGCGTCCACGCCGCCCGGGATGACGTACCTGCCGGAGGCGTCGAGCACGCGGTCGGCGGACTCGGCCCAGGCGCGCGCGACGTCGCTGTCGTGCGCGGCGAGCGCGGTGACCCGGCCGCCCTCGATGAGGATGTCGGCGTTCGTCTCGTCGGCGGCGGTGATGACCAGCCCGCCGCGGATCACGGTGGTCCCCATGCGGTCGGCTCCTCTCAGTTCTCGACGAGCGGGCCGTAGGCGTCCGGGCGGCGGTCCCGGTAGAACGCCCACTGCTGCCGGACCTCGTCGATCAGGCCGAAGTCGAGGTCGCGGACGACCAGCTCCTCCTCCTTGCCGGAGGCCACATCGCCGACGAACTGGCCGCGCGGGTCCACGAAGTAGCTGGTGCCGTAGAAGTCGTTGTCGCCGTACTCCTCCACGCCGACCCGGTTGATCGCGGCGACGAAGTACTCGTTGGCGACGGCCGCGGCGGGCTGCTCCAGCTTCCACAGGTACGACGACAGGCCTCGGTGCGTGGCCGACGGGTTGTAGACGAGCTGGGCACCGGCCAGGCCGAGCGCGCGCCAGCCCTCCGGGAAGTGCCGGTCGTAGCAGATGTAGACGCCGACGCGGCCGACGGCCGTGTCGAACACCGGCCAGCCGAGGTTGCCGGGCCGGAAGTAGAACTTCTCCCAGAAGCCCTTGACCTGCGGGATGTGATGCTTGCGGTACTTGCCGAGGAAGGCGCCGTCGGCGTCGATGACGGCGGCGGTGTTGTAATAGAACCCCGACTGCTCGACCTCGTAGACGGGGACCACCATGACCATGCTGAGCTCGCGGGCGAGCTCGCGCATCCGCCGCACGGTCGGGCCGTCCGGCACCGGCTCGGCCCACCGGTAGTGCTCGGCGTCCTGCACCTGGCAGAAGTACGGAGCGTTGAAGACCTCCTGGAAACCGATGACCTTCGCGCCCTGGGCGGCGGCCGCGCGGGCGTGCTCCTCGTGTTTGGCGATCATCGTCTCGGTGTCACCCGTCCAGGTCGCCTGGACCAGGGCCGCGCGTACGATCGGGCTCATCGGATCTTCCCTTCGGAAAGCGTGAGCAACGCAGGGGAGAAGTGGACTCCCTGCCCTTATGACGGCTGACGCTACGAGCCGCCCGGCGCGTCGTACAGTGCCACCGTGTAACGGGATCCGGCGGCCCCGTTGCACCTCGTCACCTGCGCCGATGCCCGTTCATGGGATTGTTATGCCGAGGGACGCGATGCGTGAATTCCGCGTTTCCGCCGGCGAATGTCACCGGGGCCATCGCCCCCCTGAACGGGTGGGCGACGGCCCCGAGGTCCGGTCGGCGCCGGACGCGTTCCGGCGGTCAGGCGGTCGCGGCGGCCTCCTGGGCCGGGGGCTGTTCGGCGACCTCCTCCCGGACCCCGCCGCGCAGGGCGATCAGGGCGAGCAGGCAGGACAGCAGCGCCGCCGCCCCGCAGACGACGAACCCGATCGCGTACCCGTGCCCCAGGGCGTCCAGCGCGAGCGGTGCCGCGGCGCCGGGCGGCGACGAGGGCGGCACGGAGTTCACCGCGAGCGGCCCGCCCTCGGCGGCGACGTGCCCCGCCGCGGCCTTGATCTGCGGGCTCAGCGTCGAGCCGGCCAGGCCGGAGGTGAACTGTGACGCGGCGCGGCTAAGCGCGACCGCGCCGATCACCGCCGGACCCAGCGTGAACCCGAAGTCGCGCAGCAGGCTCGTCGCGGCGCTGGCCATCCCGGCGTAGTGGATCGGCACCGTGTTCACGGCGGTCGCGGTGATGGAGGAGACGGTCAGCGCGAAACCGACGCCCACCAGGCCGAGCGGCAGGATGAGCGAGGTCAGTGCCCGGTCGGAGACGGGCAGGGTCGCGGCGGTGAAGTCGCCGGCCGCCATGAGCGCCAGGCCGATGGTGAGGATCCAGCGGCCGGCCAGCCGGTCCAGCAGTCGGGACGTGATCGGCAGCATCACCAGTGCCAGGCCGTTGAGCAGCAGGAACGCCACGGAGGAGCGCATCGGGCTCTGGTGCTGGATCGGGCCGAGCCGGATGCTCGCCGCGTACGCCGTGCCGAGGAAGCTGAACATGCCGACCACGGCCACGAACGACGCGATGGCGAAGGCCCGGTTGGTGAACAGGCCGAGCCGCAGCAGGGGCGAGCGGGCCCGGCGCTCGGCGACGATGAACAGCACGACGAAGACCGCCGCGATGACGAACGCCGTGATCACCGGTCCGGAGCCCCAGCCGTCGGCCGGCCCCTGGATGACGCCGTAGAGCAGCGCGAACAGGCCGACGCCGATCGTGACCTGGCCGCCCAGGTCCAGCGAGCGGCCCTCGGGCGCGCTGGAGTTCGCGGCCAGCAGCAGGCCGACCAGGGTGCTGGCGGCGGCGATCAGCGTCACGACGACGAAGGCCCACCGCCAGGACCCGTAGTTTCCGGTGATGCCGCCGAGCACGGGGGCGATGAAGCCGCCGGTGGACAGCGACGCCGCCCAGATCGCGATGGCCCGGGACCGGGCCTGGTGCGTGCGGGTCCCGGCGGCCACCATGGCCAGCGAGGTCGGGAAGAGCGCGGCCGCGCCCAGGCCGGCGATCGCCTGTCCGGCCCACAGCAGGTGGACGCCGTGGCTCGCGGCCGCGACGACCTCACCGACGACGATCAGGGCCGAGCCGCCGACCAGCAGCCGCTTGCGGCCGAAGAGGTCGCCGAGCACGCCGAAGGTCAGCTCCAGGACGGTGACGGGCAGCAGGAACGCGTCGGAGATCCAGGTGAGCTGCGATCCGATCGGGTGCAGGTCCTCCTGGAACAGGCCGTTGAGGGTGGCGGGAATGGCGAGGGCGATCTGGGCGAGGCAGACGGCGAGGCAGCCCGCGACGAGCGTGCCGAGCGGGAGCCTGGCCGGCCCCGGGTCCGTGGGTTCGCGAAGCGACATGGGGGTTCCCTGGAGTGCGGAAGAGAGGGGACGGCGACGGGTCAGGAGTCGCGGGTGCCGACGAGGCGGCCGGGGCGGTAGGTGACGAAGGCGGCGCCGCCCAGGTTCAGCGACTCCGCGGCACGCTGCAGGGACGCCGGCTCCGCGACCCGGTCCCAGCGACCGGTCGCGACGCGGTGGTCGATCGCGTGCACGCCCGCCACGATCTCGGCCGTGGTGAACGCGCAGTGGCCCTGCCGGGCGACGTACGCCTGCCGGAGCAGGGCCCCGTCCCCGGCCGCCCGGACCCGCGCGGCGAACGCGGACTCCTGCTCGACGGGGACGAGCTGGTCCGAGGTGGTGTGCAGGTCGAGCAGCGGCACGGCCAGGCGCTGCCCCGCCGTGGAGGTCTCCCGCAGCGCGCGGCGGGCCTTCGGGTCGGCCGTAAGGCGCGCACCCCGGGTCAGTGCGGTCAGGTCGGCGCGCAGGTCCAGACCGGCCCGGCGGTACAGGGCGCGGACCTCGGCGGCGTGTTCGGAGGCGCGCAGCAGCGCCGCGTAGTCGATGCCGGCGTTCCCCGACGTGTTGCCGCCCGCCGACTGTTCGATGGACCAGCGGCCGTTCTCGATGAACGCGAGCAGTCCCTGGCTCAGCCAGGCGTACTGCTGGGCCTCCTGCCCCGCGGCGTCGCCGGCGGGGGGCGGGTTCTGGCCGGGGGCCCAGTCGCTCTGGTTGAGGTACGCGGCGGCGAGCGCGATCCTGGCCCGTCCCTGAGGCGTCGCCTGGGCGGCGGTGACCGCGCCGGTCAGCCGCTGCGCCGTGGCGGCGGCCTCCTGGGCGTCGGTGAACCCGGTGAGCTTCACCTCCTGGCCGGGCAGCAGGAGGGAGGCGATGGCGTACTCGGCGTCCAGCTGGTAGTCGTCCAGGTCGACTCCGCCGGCCACCAGGCCGCACAGCCCGAGGGCGCCGGCCACGCGGCCGGCCCCGTCGCGGGCGATGCGGGCGTTCACCAGCCCGCCCATGGACTCGCCGACGGACAGGGTCCGGGCCGGCCGGGCGACCGCGCGGGTGAAGGCGTCCAAGGTGGCGAACTGGTCGCGCTCGGCGCTGTTCAGCGCCCACCAGGAGTCGTGCGGGTCGTAGGAGGAGCCGGCGAGGGCGTAGCCCTCGGCGAGGAGCGCGGAGCGCGCCTCGTCGGACGGGGCGTCCTGTGCCACGGTCGGTCCGTAGCCGTGGCTGAACAGCAGGAGCGTCCCGTTCCAGGGCGCCGGCACGTCGGCGATCCAGGTGGCACCGTCGGCGAGGGTGCCGGTGGTGTGGGAGGGGGCGGGAGCCGTCGCGGCGGTGGCGGCTCCGGTGAGGGCGGTCGTGCCGAGGGCTACGGCGGCGCCGAGGGCTGCGGGGAGGCGGAGGAGGCGTCGAGGCACGGAAGCGCTCCGTTCTCGGGGGACATGTGGCCTGAACCACACGAGGCAACGGCTCGAATGTAGGGCTGTATTTTTACCATCGTCAAGAGTCTGCCGAATGTTCGCCGAGTGGACGCGTCGCTCACCGGTCCGTGCCGCCTCGGACCCGTCGGCGATAGGCGGCGGACTTGGACTTGTTTCCGCAGGCCGCCATCCCGCACCAGCGGCGTCGCCCCGCATGGGAGACGTCAAGGAAGAGCCTGGTGCAGTCCGGGTGCGCGCACTCGCGGACGCGGCCGGCCTGCGGACCAGCCAGCAGGTCGATGGCGTCCCGAGCCAGCGTGGAGAGCGCCTGGTCGAGGTCCCCTTGGTGCCGGACGGCGCCGTCGGCCAGGCAGGGGACCGTCGGCGGGTGGGCGGCGACCTCGTTGAGCCGTCGTACGTCGGCGGGGTCGGGTGGGGCGGCGGTGAGCGCGGCGCGGGCGAGCCGATGGATCACCTCGCGGAGCTCGCGGAGCCGTACGAGGCCCGCGTCGTCGACGGCGACCCGCTCGGCCAGCCCCGCCTGCTCGATCCAGTCCCGGGCATCGTGCGGGGTGCGCAGGGTCTCGACGGGTTCGCGATGGCGGACCTGGAGCGTCGTCGTGAGGTCGAGGCAGGGCCGACCGCTGAGAAAGGTGAACACGTCACCATATTGACCGGTGACGCGGATTCGTGCCACCGTGGCGTCACCGCACTGTGTGGTGACGTGAGGAGTTGAGGCCGTGCATGCCGGACACCCCGACGGGGAGATCGCCAGGGGACTGGTCCGGTACGTTCCGGCGGCGGTCCTCGCGCGGGGCGCCGACGGCGGGGCGGCGGTGGGACTCGTCCTGCTGGCCATGAGTCCGGGACTCGACGTACCCGGGGCCGCAGCGACCGGCGGCCTCCTGGCGGGCGCGCTGAGCGCGCCGCACCTGTTCGGGCCCTGGACGGCCCGCCGCCTGGACCGGGCCCGTGACGCGCGGCGGGTGCTCGCGACGGCGTTCCTGCTCTACGCGGTGGCGCTGGCGGCCGGGTCGCTGCTGCTCGGCCGGGCCCCGGTCTGGGCGGCGGTCGTGGCGGTGGCCGTGGCCGGCTGCTGCGGTCCCCTGCTCACGGGCGGGATGAGCAGCCGGCTGCCCGGGACGTCCGGGGCGGACGGCCCGGCCCGGCGCCGCGCCCAGGGCTGGGACGCGCTCACGTACGGCATCGGCGGCACCGCGGGCCCGGCCGCGGTCGCCGGCCTGGCGGGGCTGTTCGGGCCGCTCACCGCGATGCTCGGGCTGAGCGGCGCGGCCGCCGTCGCCGCCGGCCTGACGCTGGCCCTCCCCCGGGAACGCCCCACCGATCCGTCCGCGGAGCGCGCGCCGGGTGTCCTGGCGGGCATGGGGGTGCTGGTCAGGTCCGCGCCGCTCCGGCGGGTGACGACGATGACGCTGCTCAACGCGCTGAGCCTGGGCGCGATACCGGTCATCGCGGTCGTGCTCGGCCCGCACCTGACGGCCCGGCCCGGCGCGGGCGCCGCCCTGACCGTCGCCTGCGGGCTGGGCAACCTCGGCGGCTCCCTGCTCGTGACGGTCTTCCCGCTGCGCGGGGAGCCCGAACGGCTCGCGCTCCAGCTGTTCACCGGCCTGGCCGTCACGCTCGCCCTGGCCGCCGTGACCCCGGGCCTCCCGCTCGCCCTCGCCGGATTCGCGCTGATCGGCGTCGCCAACGCCCTGTCCTTCACCGCGACGCTGACCGCGCGCACGGCGTACGCGCCGGTCGCCGCCCGCGCGCAGGTGTTCGTCACCAGCGCCGGGCTGAAGATCGCGGTGTCCTCGGTCGGGTCCGCCGCGGCCGGCGCGATGGCGGGCCTCGGCGGCCGTGCGCTGCTCCTGCTCTGCGCCGGAGTCGGGGCCGTCGCGGTCCTCTCCGCCGGCGCGGACCGCCTGGCGTGCCGCCGCCGGCGCCACGGGGACGCGGCGCGGCGCTCGGCGGACGCGCCGGCTCCGGCGCGGCGCGTGGCGGGCTGATCGTCACAGGTCGAGGACCAGGCGCGGGCCGCGCGACCGGGAGACGCAGATCATCATCGTCGCGCAGTTCGCCCGTTCCTCGTCCGTGAGGACCGAGTCGCGGTGATCGGGCTCGCCCTCCAGCACGTCGGTCTCGCAGGTGCCACACGTGCCCTCCGTGCAGGAGTAGAGCACCTCGATCCCGGCGGCCCGGACGGCCTCCAGCACGCTGCCGTCGGGCGGAACGGTGAGAGTACGCCCGGACCGGGCCAGCACCACCTCGAACGGAGTGCCGTCCGCCGTGCCGGTCTTCTCCCCGGGATGGAACCGCTCGACCTGGAGGGCGCCTGGCGGCCATCCGGCTCGGCACCGCTCCTCGACCGCCGCCAGCAGGGGCTCCGGGCCGCAGCAGTAGACCAGGGCGCGGTCGTCGGGCTCGGACAGGAAGGAGTCCAGGTCCAGCAGGCCGGTCTCGTCCTGCGGCCGCACGCTCACCGCGTCGCCGTAACCGGCGAGCTCGTCGAGGAAGCCCATCGACGCGCGCGTGCGGCCGCCGTACAGCAGCCGCCACCGGGCACCCGCCCGCTCGGCGGCCGCCACCATCGGCAGCAGGGGCGTGATGCCGATGCCGCCCGCGATGAACAGGTAGCGCTCCGCGGACCGGGAAGGCGAAGTTGTTGCGCGGCCCGCGCACCCGCAGCCGCGTGCCTACGGCGAGCCGGTCGTGGACATACGCCGACCCTCCCCGGCCGCCCGGCTCGCGCAGAACGGCGATCCGCCAGGTCGTGCGGTCGGCCGGCGACCCGCACAGGGAGTACTGCCGGACGAGGCCGCCGCCGAGCAGCAGGTCGATGTGGGCGCCGGGCTCCCAGGCGGCCAGCGGCCCGCCGTCCGGACGGCGCAGGGTCAGGCGGACCACGCCGTCGGCGGCCTGGTTCCGTCCGGCGATGACGACTTCGGTCTCGTCGTTCACGATCGGTGTCGCCTTTCTCGGAGGAGGGACGCCGCCCCGGCGGGCGGCGTCCCCGTACGTACGCTCAGACGGTCGCGGTGGCGGGTGGTGTGCTCTCCTCTTCCGGTCCCTGGTGGCCCGCCGGGTGGGCGAGCAGCCACTCCCACAGCAGCACCGGATCCTCGGCGGTCTGCTCGGCCCCGCAGTGGCAGGTGCCCAGGAGCGTGTCGGTGCCCGGCAGCCAGCGCACCCGGTAGACCTGCGTCTCCCGGCCGGTCATGGGGCCTCCTCCGTCGGCCTCATGACCAATCGCTCGGTCATCGGGCGACGGCCCCGGCCGGGGCCTGCTCGCCCGCGGCGAGGCGGGCCAGGATCCGGCGGGCCGCCAGGCCCCCGGTGTCGATGTTGATGCTCAGCTCCTGGTAGCCGTCCGGCTCGGTGGCGATGACCTTCTCCAGGACGTTCAGCGCCTCGACGTCCTGCAGCACGACCGTGCGATTGGAATCGCGCAGGAAAGCGCTGACCTCGTCGTCGTCCCGAGCGAAGTCCCGGGCGACGGCCCAGAAGTCGTATGTCGTGTTCTCGGTCGACGGGGTGATGGCGTACACGACCTCGACGTGGAAGGCGCGGCCGTCCTCGCCGTCCGGGCCGGGGGTCACGCCCACCGGGGCGATCCTGCTGTGCAGGAGGTACAGGCACGGCGCGTGGTACTCGATGTCCTGGAAACGATCGATCCGCCCCTCGATGCCGGTCGACTTCGAGTAGAACGGAGGGCACTCGGCCCCGTGCATGTGCCGGCTGACCCGGACGACTCCGGCCTCCTCGTCGACCTCGGTGGTGATCGGGGTCTCGGCCACCTCCGGCGTGCCGATGTAGCCGCCGTGCAGGTAGGTCTCGTGCGACAGGTCGAGGAGGTTGTCGACCAGCAGGCCGTAGCGGGCGTCCAGCGGCTCCATGCCGCTGACCGTCGTCCACCCCGGATCGGCCAGCCAGGGGGCCCGGGGGATCACCGTGGCGTCGGCGAGCGCCCGGTCGCCGATCCAGACCCACACGAACGAGTCCTGCTCGACGACGGGGTAGGAGGCGACGCGGGCGGTGCGCGGGATCCGCCGCTGGCCCGGAACGTACACGCAGTCGCCGTCCGGCGCGTACGTGAAGCCGTGGTAGCCGCAGACGATCCGGTCGCCGTCCAGCCGGCTCTCCGACAGCGGGAACCGCCGGTGCACACAGCGGTCGGCGAGCGCGACGGCCTCGCCCTCCTCGGTGCGGTACAGCACCAGCGGCTCGCCGAGCACCGTCCTCGCCAGCAGGTCACGGCCCACCTCACGGCCGTACGCGGCGACGTACCACTGATTCCTCGCGAAAGACGTCATCGGGCCCTCTCTCCGTAGGCGCGGATGGCGTCAGATTCGCGCTCGGGGAGACGTCGCCGCCATGGCCCTTTCATTCAATGAAAGACGCGGTATCCGATGGACGGCGTGGCCCGCGATCCCTTCCGGGCCGCCAGCCGAGCGCGCGCGAGATCCCGCCCGCGGCCACCTGGACGGTGGCCGTCAGCGCCGGGACCCGGGCGTCCTGCGCGCCGACGACCACGGACACGGCGGCGACCACCTCGCCGCCCACCCCGCGTACGGGCGCCGCGAGCGAGATCGCGTCGTCGGTGATCTGCCGGTCGCTCACCGCGCAGCCGCAGCGCCGGACCTCGGCCAGCGTCCGGCGCAGCACGGCCGGATCGGTGACGGTGTAGGGGGTGAAGGCCCGCAGCGGCCGGGAGCACACCTCCTCCTGCAGTTCCCTGCCGCTGTACGCCAGCAGCACGAGCCCCACCGACGTCGCGTGCAGCGGCCAGCGCGCCCCGACCCGGCTGAGCACGCGGACCGCCGAGCGCGCCGAGATGCGTTCGACGTACACCGCGTCCAGGCCGTCGCGCACCGCGAGGTGGACGTTCTCATGGGTCGCCTCGTACAGGTCCTCGAGGTACGGCATGGCCATCTCCCGCAGGGCCAGGCCCCGCGGCGCCAGCGAGGCGACCTCCAGCAGCCGCAGGCCGATGTGGTAGCGACCGTCGGCGGCGCGCTCCAAGGCCCCCCAGGCGACCAATCTGGCCACGAGCCGGTACGCGGTGGGCAGCGGCAGGCCGGTCCGGCGGGCGATGTCGCTGAGCGACAGGACCGGCCGGTCGGCCGTGAACACGCTCAGGACACCGAGGAGCCGGTCGGCGACCGACGCACCCGGCCGCTGGGCGCCGGATGCGCCCGGCCGGCCGGGGGCCGGTTCCACGCCGGGCCCCGGTCAGGCGTAGAAGCGGTAGACCGCCTGGGCGACGCAGGCGGGCCGGTCGACGCCGTCGATCTCGACCGTGAGGTCCACGACCACCTCGACGCCGTCGCCCTTCACCTCGGTGACCGAGGCGATCGCGCCGTGCGCCCGGATCTTCGAGCCGACGCGGACGGGCGAGGGGAGGCGCACCCGGTTGAGACCGAGGTTCACGGCCATCCGCACGCCGGTGACCTCGAGCAGCTCGCTCCACAGGGGGATGAGCAGGGACAACGTGAGGTAGCCGTGCGCGATCGTCCCGCCGAACGGGCCGTCCTTGGCCCGCTCCTCGTCGACGTGGATCCACTGGTGATCGTCGGTCGCGTCGGCGAAGGTGTTCACCCGGTCCTGAGCGATCTCCATCCACCGGCTGTGCCCGAGGTCGGCGCCGGCCTGTTCCTTGATCTCGTCCAGGCCGTGAACGGTGACGGTCACGAGGCCTCCTTCACTGTCGGTCGGGGTTCATCGGGCGGAATCCTCCGTGCCGCCGCCGTGGGCGGCGCGGATGGCGGGCTTGAGCAGCTTGCCGCTGGGAGTGCGCGGCAGATCGGTGGCGAAGACGACCGACTTGGGAATCTTGTACCGGGCCAGGCGGCCCTCCAGGTACGTCAGCAGGTCCTTCTCGCCGGCGGCGGTGCCCGGTGCCGGGACGACGACGGCCCGGCCGACCTCGCCCCAGCGGGGGTCCGGGACGCCGATGACCGCGCAGTCGCGCACCGCGGGGTGTTCGAGCAGGGCGTCCTCGACCTCGGCGGGGTAGACGTTCTCCCCACCGGAGACGATCACGTCCTTGAGCCGGTCGGTGATCCTGAGGTACCCGTCCTCGTCGGCCGCCGCGACGTCGCCGGTGTGGAACCACCCGTCGCTGATCGACTCGGCGGTGGCCTGGGGCAGGCCCCAGTACCCGGCGGTGACGTTCGGGCCCTTGACCAGCACCTCGCCGCGTCGGCCGGGCGGGACGTCGTCGCCGAGCGGGTCCACGAGCCGTACGTCGGTGAAGAAGTGCGGGACGCCGGCGGAGCCGGCCTTGCCGAGGGCGTCGGCCCGGTCCAGCAGCAGCACGCCGGGGGACGCCTCGGTCATCCCGTAGCCCTGGACGAAGGCGAGCCCGCGGTCGAGGTAGGTCCGGATGGTCCGGGCCGGCACCGGCGCGCCCCCGCACAGCAGCGACCGCACGCTGGACAGGTCCGCGTCGGCGAAGCCGGGGTCGGCGGCGATCCGGTCGTACATCGCGGGCACCCCGAACAGGGTGGTGACGCGGTGCCGCGCGATCAGTTCGAGGGTCCGCGCGGCGTCGAAGGACCGCTCCAGGACCACCGTGCCGCCCTTGAGCAGGGTCGGCAGGCAGGTCATGTTGAGGGCCGCGGTGTGGAAGAGCGGCGCGCTGACCAGCGTGACCTCGTCGCCGGACAGGTCGACGTCGACCAGGACGTTGACGCTGTTCCAGGTGATGTTGCCGTGGGTGAGCACGGCGCCCTTGGGCCGGCCGGTCGTCCCCGAGGTGTACATGATCAGGCAGGTGTCGCCGAGCCCGACGTCCTCGTCGATCGGCTCGGCGGAGGACGCCTCGATCAGCGCGTCGTACGGCAGGTCGGCCGGGTGCGCAGGGTCGCCGACCGCGAGGGCCGCCCGGGGCGCGGCCCCGTCGTGGACGGCCTGGAGGGTCGCCGGGCTCCGGTCCGCGTGCACGAGGACCGAGCTGCCGGAGTCCTGGAGCTGGTAGACGAGCTCCGGGTCGGCGAGGCGGCTGTTCAGCGGCACGAACACGGCGCCGAGGAGTCCCGTGGCGAACAGCGTCTCCAGGTAGGCCGGATGGTTCGGGCCAAGGTAGGCGACCCGGTCCCCGCGCCGAACGCCGCGGTCGCGCAGGACGTGAGCCAGGCGCGTGGCACGGTCGTGCAGCGCGGCGTAGCTCAGGCGGCGGTCGCCGAAGACCAGGGCCGTCCGCTTTGGGGTCTTACGGGCGCGGCGCGTGGTCCACGAGCCGATGCCTTGATTGCGCATTGGAAGGCTCCTCTCGCCCAGCGGGTGCGCGTGGATCCGAAGATCGCCGCCGGAACCGGGTCAGTCGCGGGTCAGACCGAGCAGCCGCGCGGCGTTCTCCTTGAGGATCCCGGGACGGACCTCGTCCTTGATCGGCAGCTTGGCGAAGTCCGCCAGCCAGCGATCGGGACTGATCATCGGATAGTCCGAGCCGAAGAGGACCTTGTCCTTCAGCAACGTGTTGGCGTACTGCACGAGCTGCGGCGGGAAGTACTTCGGCGACCAGCCGGACAGGTCGATGTACACCTTCGGCTTGTGGGTGGCGACCGCGAGCGCCTCGTCCTGCCAGGGGAAGGACGGGTGCGCGAGGATGATGGTCAGCTCGGGGAAGTCGGCGGCGACGTCGTCCACGTCCATCGGGTTGGAGTACTTCAGCCGGATGCCGCCCCCGCCGGGCGCGCCCGCGCCGATGCCCGTCTGCCCGGTGTGGAAGACCGCGGGCACGCCCAGCTCCTCCATCACCTCGTAGAGGACGTACGCCCGCCGGTCGTTCGGATGGAACGCCTGCACGTTGGGGTGGAACTTGAACCCCCGGACATTGTGCTCCTCGACCAGGCGCCGCACCTGCCGCGCGCCGGCCTTCCCGCGGGCCGGGTCGACGCTGGCGAACGGGATGATGACGTCCGGGTTGGCGCGGGCCGCCTCGGCGACCTCCTCGTTCGGGACCGGCGGGTGGCCGGTGGCCGCCTCGGCGTCCACGGTGAACACCACGGCGGCCATCCGCCGCTCGCGGTAGTACGCGGCGATCTCGGTCAGCGTCGGGTGACGGTGTTCGGTCTTGAAGTACGCGCCGGCGGCGGCGTCCAGCTCGGCGGACAGCGAGTGGTCGCCGCGCTCGGACACCTCCGCGTGGGTGTGCATGTCGATCGCCGTGACGGCGTCCAGGTCGATCATGGTCGTGTCCCGCCCCGTCACAGCTTCGGCGCCGGGATGCCGTACGTCTCGGGGTGTCGCCCGACCGACACGGGCCAGGCGGCCGCGATGGCGTCGCCGCTCCACCCGCCGTCGGCGTACGCCGTGCTGATCTCCCGCGGGTGGGACCACAGCGAGAGGCTGTCGCCGCCGATCCCGACGCACTGGCCGGTGACGTCCGCGGACGCGTCCGAGGCGAGGTAGACGACCAGCCCGGCGCAGTCCTCGGGGGTACCGAAGGCGTACCCCTTGCGCAGCGCGTCCGGCAGGGGAGTGCCGTCGTTCTCGTAGGCCTCGACGTACGGGGCGAACGCCGGGATGGTCCGGGTCATCGTGGTGGCCGCGTTGGGGATGACCGCGTTCGCGGTGATCCCGGCCCTGGCCAGCTCCATCGCCCAGGTGCGCACCATCGCGGCGATGCCGGCCTTCGCGGCGGCGTAGTTGGTCTGGCCGAAGTTGCCGCGCTGACCGGCGGGGGAGCCCGCCACGATGACGCGGCCGCCCTCGCCCTGCTCCCGCATGCGGATCGCCGCCGCGCGGACGCAGGTGAACGTCCCGCGCAGGTGCACCTGGATCACGGTGTCGAAGTCCTCGTCCGACATCTTCCACAGCACCCGGTCGCGCAGCACGCCGGCGTTGGTGACCATCGCGTCCAGCCGGCCGAACTCGTCCACGGCGCGGGCGACCAGTGCCTCGGCGGTCTCCGTGGTGCCGACCGGGCGCACCTCGGCGACCGCCCGGCCGCCGGCCTCGGTGATCTCCTTGACCGCCGTCCGTGCGGCGTCGCCGTCCACGTCGTTCACCACCACGGCCGCGCCGGCGGCGGCGAGCGCGGAGGCGTAGGCGAGACCGAGGCCACGACCGGCGCCGGTGACGACGGCGACCTTGCCGGTGAGATCCATGGGGTTCCTTTCCGGCCAGGGGGGATGTCTCTGGCATCGCCCAAGTTAGGCAGTTCTCCGACGTCGGTCAATATCCTGCCCAACTTTTACTCGTGGGGCCGCCCGTCCGAGGTGCCGAGCACCTACGCTGTCCTGGTGACCCGAATCGATCAGGTCGAACCCGAGGCGTCCTCGGTCACCGGCCTCGACGGGGGCGACGCCGCGGAGAGCGCACCCCGCCCCCAGTCGCTGATGCTGAGCTTCTTCGGCATCCACGCCCTGGACCGCCCGGTCGCGCTCTCATCCGCCAGCGTCATCGACGTTCTGGCGCGCGTCGGGGTGGGGGAGGACGCCGTACGCTCGACGCTCACCCGGATGGTCCGCCGTGACCTGCTCGAGCGCCACCGGCGTGGCCGCAAGATGTACTTCGGCCTCACGCCCCGCGCCGTCGAGGTGCTGCGGGACGGGCACCGGCGCGTCTGGCAGACCGGCGCGGTGAACCGCGCCTGGGACGGCACATGGACCGTCGTGGGCTTCTCGCTGCCCGACTCATGGCGGCGGGAGCGGCACGACCTGCGCTCCCGTCTGCTGTGGGGCGGATTCGGGCCGCTGCAGAGCGGCATGTGGGCGGCGCCCGGCCGCGTCGACGTGGTCGCGCTGGTCGACGGGCTCGGCCTCGACGCGCACCTCAAGGCGTTCCAGGGCGCCTCCGTGGCGCCCACCGACGCCGCCCGGCTGATCGAGGCGGCCTTCGACGTGCCCGGCATCGCCCGCCGCTACCAGGAGTTCCTGACCCGCTGGGACCGGCCGGAGCCCGCCGCCGAGCTCGACGACCTCGCCCGGCAGCTGCTGCTGCACACCGACTGGCTCGACCTCGTACGCCGCGATCCCCACCTGCCCGCCGAGCACCTGCCCGACGACTGGCCCGCGGTCCGCGCCGAGCAGGTCTTCCACTCCCTCGCCCACCGTTACGACGAGCCGGCCCGCGCCCGCGCCGCCGAGATCCTCGACGGCATCACGCCGTCCGAGGACTGAGCGGCCGGACGGCACCTCAGCGGGCGGGGTCTCAGCGGGCGGGGCCTCAGCGGGCCGGGTCTCAGGGACGGGTCTCAGGGGCGGGGCCTCAGCGGACGGGGTCCGGGGCCGCTGTGGAGTCCTCGATCCGCATGATCGACGGCCGTTCGGTGGCGCGCAGGTCACGGGCCACGGCCTCGGCGTCCCGCAGCACGCGCAGGGCGTTCTGCCAGGTCAGCTTGGCGAGGTCGGGCTCGCTCCAGCCACGGCCGAGCAGTTCGGCGATGAGGTTCGGGTAGCCGGAGACGTCCTCCAGCCCGGCGGGCAGGAACGGGGTGCCGTCGTAGTCCCCGCCGAGGCCGAGGTGGTCGATCCCCGCCACCTCGCGCATGTGGTCCAGGTGGTCGGCCACGGTGGCGACCGTCGCGACGGGCCGCGGGTGGGCCGCCTCGTACGCCCGCCGTGCCTCCTCGGCCTCCGGCGTCGAGGCCAGCGGGTCGAGCCCCTGGGCGCACACGTGCTCGTCGGCCGCCCGCGTCCAGGCGATCGCCTCGGGCAGCACGAACTTCGGCACGAACGTGGCCATGGCGACCCCGCCGTTGGCGGGCAGCCGTTCGAGCACGTCGTCGGGGATGTTGCGCGGGTGGTCGCAGACCGCCCGCGACGAGGAGTGCGAGAAGATCACCGGGGCCCGGCTCACCCGCAGCGCGTCCCGCATCGTGTCGGCCGACACGTGGGACAGGTCGACCAGCATGCCGAGCCGGTTCATCTCCCGCACGACCTCCTCGCCGAAGGCGGTCAGGCCGTGCGCGACCGGCTCGTCCGTCGCGGAGTCCGCCCATGGCACGTTGTCGTTGTGCGTGAGCGTCATGTAGCGGACCCCGAGCTCGTAGAGGCCGCGCAGGGTCGCCAGCGAGCACGCGATCGAGTGCCCGCCCTCCGCGCCCAGCAGCGAGGCGATGCGCCCCTCGGCGCGGGCCGCGTCCACCTCGTCGGCGGTACGGGCGAGCCGCAGGTCGCCGGCGTAGCGCTCGACCAGCGCCCGTACGCAGTCGATCTGCTCCAGCGTGGCGCTGACCGCCGCGTCGCCCGCCAGGGCCGACGGGACGTACACCGACCAGAACTGCGCGCCGACCCCGCCGGCGCGCAGCCGGGGCAGGTCGGTGTGCAGGAGGCCGGACTGGTCCGCCGCGACGTCACGACGGTCCAGGTCGTAGCCGACCTGCTCGCGCAGGGCCCACGGAAGGTCGTTGTGCCCGTCCACCACCGGGTGCTCGGCCAGCAGCGCGCGGGCGCGCTCCACCATGGCCGGATCGGCGACATATCCCATCGCTGCCTGCGTCCCCACTGTGCTCACGTGATCGTTCTCCTGCCGCTCCCAGCCTAGACCGAGCACGCCCGGGGCCCGCCCGCCCGGGTCGCGGCCGCGCCGACGGCGGTCAGCCGCCCGGGCAGTCACAGGCGCCACCGCTGTAGCAGGGGCAGTAGCCCGACTGAACGGGCGCGGGGCGGCGCGGCTGGATCCGGTGGATGTCACGCGCGGCGCCCACGCCCACCGTCATGCCGTAGGCGATCCCTGGCAGCACTCCCACGACGATGAACACGACGGTCGCGACCCGCCGCCGGGTCACCACACTGAGGAAGACGGCCGCGAAGGGCAGCACCAGCGCGCAGCCGACCGACGCGATCAGGAGTCGGTCGGAATGAAGCTTCTCCTGGACGCCGACCTGACAGCCCTCGAAACAGATCATCGGATCGAGCGCCGCGAAGAAGAACGCGACCGTGCCGCAGATCCAGCCGAGGGTGAGAAGGACCAGCGCCACCCCGGTGACGGTCCGCGCCGTCGTGCGCGGTCGGAGCCTCGTGTCGATCATGTGAGCAGCATCCCGGCGCCGGCGCCCGCCGGGCAGAGTACAAGTACTCAGACTCCGGGCCCAAGTTCCTCCGGAGGTATGCCTCCCCGGCAGGTCGGTTACGCTGACGAGGGGGGTCCGATGAACGCGACGCCGGAAGCCCGAGGCGCCGGGCCCGGGAGCCTGCCGGAGGATCTGACCAGCTTCGTGGGCCGCCGTCGGCTGACGGACACCGCCCGGCGGTTCCTGGCGGACTCCCGGCTGGTCACCCTGACCGGTGTGGGCGGGGTGGGCAAGACCCGGCTGGCCGTGCATGTGGCGCGGCAGGTACATCGCGCGTTCCGGGACGGCGTCCGATTCGTGGAGCTCGCGGACGTGGACGACCCGTCGCTGGTGCCCACCGCGGTCGCCGCGGAGCTGCGGCTGCCGGAGGCGTCGGTCCGCGAGCTCACGGCCGTGCTGGTCGATTACCTGGCGGACAAACAGCTGCTGATCGTCCTCGACAACTGTGAGCATCTGCTCCAGTGCTGTGCGGGCCTGGTCGGGGACCTGCTGAGGACGGCCTCCGGAGTGCGGGTGCTGGCCACCAGCCGTGAACCGATGATGATCAGCGGCGAGCGCGTGCTGGAGGTCGAGCCCCTGCCGGTGCCGAGCGCGCCGGTCGTCGTCTCGGACGCCACGATGGACGAGTACCCGGCGTTGCGCCTGTTCCAGGACCGGGCCTCGGCGATCGTGCCGGGCTTCTCGGTGAATCCCGGGAACGCGTCCGTCGTGACCTCGGTGTGCCGGCGACTCGACGGGCTGCCGTTGGCGATCGAGCTGGCGGCCGCCTGGCTGCGCGTCCTGTCGCTCGAGCAGTTGTCGGCGCGGCTGGAGGACCGGTTCCGGCTGCTGAAGACCGGCGAGCAGGGCGCGCCGGCACGGCACCGGACGCTCCGCGCCGCGGTGCGGTGGAGCTTCGACCTGTGCTCCACGTCCGAACGCCTCCTCTGGTCGCGCCTCTCCGTCTTCACCGGAGAGTTCGACCTCGACGCGGCCGAGGCGGTCTGCGCGGGCGACGGACTGGACGTGTTCACCGCGATGTCGGGGCTGCTGGACAAGTCGATCATCGTGCGCTGCGGCGGGGGACCGCGCGCGTCGTACCGCATGCTGGAGACCATCCGGCAGTACGGGGCCGAACGCCTCGCCGACACCGGAGAGGCTCCGCGCCTGCGGTGCACACACCGCGACTACTTCCTGCGGGAGGCGGAACGGGCCGACGCGTGCTCCTGCGGGCCACGTCAGGGCGAGTGGGTCAGGCGGCTGACGGCGGAGCGGGGCAACCTCTGGGCGGCGCTGGAGTTCTGCCTCGACGAGCCCGCCCAGGCGCGCGCGGGGCTCCGGATGGCCGACGCGCTGTGGTTCTACTGGGTCGGCTGTGGGTTCGTCCGCGAGGGCGCGCACTGGCTGGGGCGCGCGCTGGCCCTGGACCCTGAGCCGAGCCATGAGCGCGTACGCGCGCTGTGGATCGACGGCTGGATCGCCTTCCTCCGTGGGGAGAACGCCACCAGCCTAGTGCTGCTGCGGCAGGCCCTGGAGCTAGCCGGTGAGCTGGACGACGAGGCCGACCGGATCTACGCGCTGCAGTTCTACGCCGAGGCGGAGATGTTCGTCGGGAACCTGGACGTCGCGGTGCCGATGCTGGAGCAGGCGCTGGCCGGGCATCGCGCGTCGGGGGCGTGGACGGCGCCGGCACTGTTGATCTTCGGGCAGTGCGCCCGTCCGGCGGTGCTGGCCGGTGACATCGACCTCGCCGTGGCCCTGCTCACCGAGTGCCTGTCCATCTGCGACTCCCTCGGCGAGCGCTGGACGCGGTCCTGGTCCGAATGGAACCTGGGCGTCGCGTACTGGACCACCGGTGCCCTGAGGAAGGCGGCGGCGCACCTGCGATCGTCCCTGCGGGCGAAGCAGGACCTCGTCGACCGGCTCGGCATTCCCTTCTGCGTCGAGCTGCTGGGGTGGGTGGCGATCTCGGCCGGCCGGACCGACCGGGCCGCGGTGCTGTTCGGGGCCGCGGACGCGGGCTGGGACCTGATCGGCAGGCCACTGTTCGGCTTCGACACGTTGCTGAGGTGGCGCAGGCAGAACCGCGCGTGGTGCCGTGAGTCGCTCGGTGACGCCGGCTTCGCGGCCGCGTGCCGGCGAGGAGCCCTCATGCCCCAGCCGGAGCTGGTCGGCTTCGCCCTCGAGGCGGAGCCTCCGGAGGAACCGGCCGCGGTCGTCGTCGCGCCGTCGGCCGCGGCCGACCAGGCGTTGACGAAGCGCGAGCGTCAGGTCGCCGAGATGGTCGCCCGGGGCATGACCAACAAGGAGATCGCGGAGCACCTGCTCATCGCGCAGCGCACCGCCGAGAGTCACATCGAGAACATCCTGAGCAAGCTCGGCTTCACCTCGCGTACGCAGATCGCCGTCTGGGCCGCCCACCGCCGGAGGGCGTGACGCCGCGCCCGGCGGAGCGCGAGCCGTTCAGCGAGCCGTCCGCCCCGGCGAGACCGGGGAGGCGATCCCCGGCGGCGCCGCGCCGGGTGCGCGGCTCGCCGGGAGACCGCGCGGCCGGCGGTCCGGACGACCCGGGACGGCTTACCGGACGACGCGGAACCAGAGGTTCGTGGCGAGCGGCACCTCGCTCTGGCTCAGGCGTTCGAGCCGGACCTCGTGGCCGCCGGCGTGGTCGAAGAGACGGACGCCGTCGCCGAGCATGAGCGGCGCGATGAAGATCAGGAGCTCGTCGACCAGCCCCGCGGTGAGGCACTGCCGGGCGACCTCGGCGCCGAGGATGTTGACGTACTTGTCGCCGGCGGCCTCCTTGGCCGCCGCGACCGCCTTCTGGAGATCGTCGACGAAGGTGACGCCGGGAACGGGGTCGGCAGGCGCGTGGTGGGTGAGCACGAACTGCGGGCCCTCCCAGCCGCCGCCGAACGGCTTGCCCTCCTTCTCCGTTCCCCGGTGCGGATCGTCGCCGCCGAAGGTGCGCTTCCCGACCAGGAGGGCACCGATCCGTTCGATGACGTCCGTCACCACCGGGTTCGGCCCGATGTACGGCGTCAGCCAGGACATGTCCCCGCCCGGACCGGCGATGAAGCCGTCCAGCGACATGCTGACCGAGTAGAGCATCTTCGCCATGACCTACCTGCTCTCGTGTGGATGCGCGTGTGGTCCTCGGTGCAGACCACGCGGCGGACGAGAACTCATCGCGCCCGGCGTCACTGACCGCATCCGGCCAGGTGCGCGGCCGGTCACCTCAGGCGGGCCGCCTCAGCCGACCTGCCACACGTGCAGCAGGTGGTCGCGGGTGGTGAGCACGGGCCGCCAGGTCGACGGGACGCCGGGCAGCGCGGCCTTCGCGGCGTCGCCGCAGCGGGGGCAGGCGTCGCTGCCGACGCTGTAGGACACGACGTAGTCGCCCGCCGCCGGTCCCGTCGCGTTCGTCAACGGCCGCAGGCGGCCGCGCCACACCCGGTGGCCGGTGCGGCTCACGAAGTAGATCGGGAGGACGCGGTACAGCTTCGTGTCCGCCCAAACGGTACGGGCACCGGAGCGGGCCAGCCAGGACCGGAACTCCGGCAGCGCGTCCGACGACACGCGCGGCGAGCCCGCCCAGCCGGGCGCGCCCGGACGGCCGAGCACGGCGAGCCCGGTCGTGAGGAGCGCGACGGAGCACACCACCACCGCGGGGGCGAGCGCCCGCGCCCGCGCCGGCCGCCGTACGGCGCGGCCGAGCAGCCACAGTGCCGCGACGCCGCCCAGCACGAAGGCGGGGAACACCGGGTACCAGTAGCGCAGGAGCTGCAGGCGCAGCTTGGGATGGGCCGGGTTCAGCACGCCGCCGAGGAGCGTGAGCGGCACCCACAGCAGCGCGATCCACAGCGCGAACACGCCGGCCCGCCGCGTGTCCGGACCGGCCTGCGCGCCGCCGCGCCACGCCCGGACGAGGCGGACGGCGCAGACCGCGCCCGCGGCCAGGGTCAGGGCGAGGAGGAGCAGCAGCCCCGGCCCCTCGGGGAGCGTGGCGAGCTGCTGCGGCAGCCGCCACAGGTACACCCACAACGGCAGATCGTGGAAGGTCTTGGCGACCTCCGGGCGGGACGGCAGGTCGCCCAGGCCCGATCCGGCGTGCAGGCGGGCGAGCGGGTCGCCGTACAGCCACGCGTTGAACGCCGTCTCGCCCACGCCCGTCAGCGCGACCGGCGTGACCAGGCACAACGAGTCCCGGAGGCCGATCCGCCGCCACAACAGCACGGGGACCAGCGGCCAGACGAACACGATGAACTCGCGGACCAGGTAGCTCCAGCCGAGCAGCACGCCGATCACGACGAGCCAGACCCGCCGGTGGCCGAGGAGCCCCCGGCGGAGCGCGACGGTCAGGGCGACGGCCGCGGTGAACAGGGCGGTGGCGGGCAGGTCCGGCAGCAGCTCGGTGCCCGCGACGACCACGATCCCGACGCAGCCGAGGAGCACCGCCGACACCGCGCCTACGAGCCGGCCGAACAGCAGGCGGCCGATCGCGTACACCGACCCGAACAGCAGCAGCGCCGCCGCGATCGGGAACGCGTGGTAGGTCGCCTCGGAGTAACCGAAGACCTTCATCACCAGGGCGGTCGGCGCGGTCAGCCCGATCCGCAGGTACTGGTGGTCGAAGATCGGGTTCGGCGGCCGGGACGGGAACGACCGGGCGGCGTCCATGTAGCGGCTGTGGTCGACCGGCTGCGGCACCGACAGGTCGAGGACCAGCAGCACGGCGTACGCCGCCAGCAGCGCGGCGGGCGGCAGGATCTCGGCGGGCGGCGGCAGCGCGTCGCGGCGGCGGCGCCGCCGCGGGAGGTGAGGATGCCGCGCGCGGCGATCATGCCGTCGAGGTCGTCGGGGTTGGTCTCGCGGCGGATGAGGATGACGTCCTCGCCCT